>NZ_JBEXGR010000004.1:129807-437176 GCF_040607415.1 Micromonospora sp. NPDC005291 | reverse complement strand
CAGGGTGCCGGTGAGTCGGAGCCGGCCATCGGACAGCTCAGAGAGGGTGACGTGCCGGTCGTGGGCGGTGCGGCGGGCCTCGGCGTCCAGTGCGGATCGGGCGGCGGCTTCGGCGATCTCCGGGGCTACGTGGTCGAGGATCCGGGTGCTGAGTTTGCGTAGCAGGGTGGGGTCGAACTGCCCGGCCCACTCGGTGAGCACGCCGACTGCCTTGTCGGCGGCGTCGGGGCCGGCCGCGTTGTGCACGGTGGTGACGGTGTCGGCGATGACCCGGGCCTGTTCGAGGTTGATGTGCCCATCGGCGAGTGCTTGTCGTACCCCCGGGTTGCCGGTGTCCAGTGCGGTGGCGAGGTCGACGAGCCGGCGGGCGGCGGGGATGGTGAGGCGGAGGCGTTCACGGAGCCAGACCGCGGTGGCCGAGGCGCCCTGTGCGCGGGCCGTGCCGCGGCCGTCGATCTCACAAATCAGGGTGAGCTTGACGGCGGCGAGGCGTTGTTCGAGGCGGTGCGCGGCGTCGAGCGCCGCGATCAGCTCGTCCTCGGCAAGGGCCCAGCTGGCTGCGGTGGCGCAGGCCGCGACCGCGTCCTCAGCCTGGGCCAACTCCTCAACCATGGGCAAACACTAGAACAGGTGTACGACAAAAACAGTCGTCATGATCGATCGATGACGCCGATAGCTCAGGGCGTCAGCCGCGTCGGATCAGGCCCGGTCCGGCGATGATGTCGACGTCGCCGTCCTCTACGTCGTGGCCGGCCGCACAGCGGAGCACCGCGCGGACTGGCTCGCCACAGTTGCGGTGGGTGGCGGTGACGGACGGGCCGGCTTCGTCAGCGGCCCAGGTGTCGCCCCAGTTGCGCAGCGCGGTGATGACGGGCAGCAGTTCGCGGCCCTTGCGGGTGAGTTGGTACTCGTGGCGGGTGCGCTGTCCCGGCTCCCGATAGGGGATTCGTTCGAGTAGGTCGGCGGCGACCATCTCCTTGAGTCGGGCAGCCATGGCGGGCTCACCGACACCGACCCGGCGCACGAAGTCGTCGAAACGGCGCGTGCCGAGCAGGGCCTCGCGCATGATCAGGACCGTCGACCTGCTGCCCACGATGTCCATCGCCCGGGCCACCGAGCAGTTCGCATTCGACCAGGAGTCGCGGTCGTCCCGTAGGTCCTCCATGTCGTCAAGCTTACCTGACTTGCGTCCAGGCTAGTCAGGTGCTTCACTGGGGTCGCTGCTGGCTTCATTAAACGTAAGTCAGCCCGACCAGCCCCGAGGACGTCCAGTGACCACCAGCACCGCCGCCCCAACCGCACCCGGATCGGCCGCAACCGCCCGCTCCTCCGTTCGCGGCTCCCGCCCGGTGACCCTGATCGCCATGTGTCTGGGCGCGATGATCACGTTCCTGCAGATCACCGCGACGGTCTCCGCCCTGACCACCATCCAGCGGGACCTTCGGGTCGACCCGACCACCCTGATCTGGATCCCCAGCGCCTACACCCTGGTGGTGGCGAGCGTGGTGCTGTCCGCCTCCACCCTGGGCAACCGCTACGGGCGCAGGCGCATGTTCGGTGCCGGCGTCATCGCGATGATCGTTGGCGGCGCCGTCGTGGCAAGTGCACCGACCGTGGCCTGGGTGATCGCCGGGCAGTTGGTCGCGGGCCTCGGCGGGGCCCTGATCCTGCCGAACAGCCTGGCGATCCTCGGTGCGACCTTCACCGACCCGCACCGCCGTACGGAGGTCATCACCGCCTGGGCGGCAGCCTCCGGTATCGGGCTCGCAATCGGCCCGCTCATCGCCGGCACGCTGCTGCGGCACTTCTCATGGCACAGCGTCTTCCTGTCGACGATCGTGCTGGGCGTGGCCACCCTCGTCATCGCCGCCGTCGGGGTGGCTGAGTCCCGGCCGAGTGCCGCCCGACTCGACGTACCCGGCCTGTTGCTCGGCACCGTCGCCATCGCCGCCGCCGTCTACGCGATGATCCAGGGCGGCCGGGACGGCTACACGAGCCCGGCAATGACGGCGGCCTGGGTCGTCTCGGTTGTCGCACTGGTCGGGTTCGTGCTGGTCGAGCTGCGGGCCAGCGCGCCAATGCTCGACGTACGGCTGTTCCGGTCCGCATCGTTCAGCGCCGTCATGGTCGTCGCCGCGGTGTCGCTGTTCGGCTTCACCGGCGTGGCGATCCTGCTGGTCCTCTTCCACGAACGTGCCCAGGCACTCAGCCCGCTGGACACCGGCTGGCGGATGCTGGTGCTCTTCGGCGCGTACGTGCTCGTCGCCTTCGGCGCCGGGCGGGCGATCCGTCGTACCGGCTTCAAAGCGCCGCTCACCCTCGGCCTGGTCCTTGGTGCGGTGGCAAGCTTCGCTCTGGCGGCCCAGGGGCCGACCGCTTCGTTCGGTCACCGCTGGCCGCTGTTCGCGTTGTTCGGTGCCGCCGGCGGCCTGGTGGTGGCCCCGGCGACCGCTGCGGCGTTGGCCAGCGTCGCGCCCGCTCAGGCTGGTATGGCCTCCGGCGCGGTCAACGCCGCCCGCCAGCTCGGCTCGGTGCTCGGCTCGTCCCTGCTGGGCACGCTGCTCACCACCACGATGTTGGCCGACCTGCCCGACCGGCTCGCCGGCCACCAGGTCGACGAACCCATCCGGTCCGCCGTGCAGGCGGCGGCGACCACCGGTGCGACCGGCGACCAGCCGCTGCCCGATCCGGTACGGGCGGCGCTCGCCGAGGCACTGACCTCCGGAGTCCAGGCCGGGTTGCGGGTCAACGGCATCGTCTTCCTCGTCACCGCCGTGCTCGCGCTCGCCCTCGTCCGCAACCGGCCACACCAGCATTGAACGCCAGCATTGAACGCCGGCACTGACGTCAGCGCTCGACGACGGCGGTCAGCCCGTGGTCACGGCCGCGGTGACCTCGACCTCCAGCACCGCGCCGTCGAGGAAGAGCCGGTTCACCTCGACAGTGGTGCTGGCGGGCCTGGTCGTCACGAAGTAGCGGTTGCGGACGGCCGCGTAGCCGGCCAGGTCGCCGAGGTCGGTCAGGAACGTCCGGACGTGCAGCACGTCGGCGAAGGTGGCGCCGTGCGCGGCGAGTAGCGCACCGATCAACTCGAAGATCCGCTCGGACTGCGCCCGCACGTCTCCGGGTTCGACCACCGCGCCGGCGTCGTCCACCCCGACCTGACCAGAGAGCATCAGCAGCGCGCCCCCTGGCAGGTCGAGGCGGGCGACGTGCGCGAACCGGTCGCCGAACGGTGCGGCCACGGTCGTCGGATTGTCCAGGGTCACGTTCACTTTTTCTCCTTGGGTGGGGCAGCGTCGGTGAGGCGAGCGATGTCGTCCTGCGGACGGGGCGCGGCGGCCAACGCCGACGCGGCGGCGCGCAGCACGGGCACCGGCGCGTCGCCCAGCACATCGAGGGCGAGCCGGGCGTCCTTGGCGGCGAGGGCGGTGGCGAACGCGGCGTCCGTGGCGGTCGCCCGGGCGACCGCACCACCAAGCGGCCCGCTGCCCAGCGCCTCGACCGCCGTACGTCGGTCGACGCCGACGGCGTCCGCGACGGCGAGCGCGTCTGCGACTGCGGTGACCGCGGTGACCAGTGCGGTGTTGAGTACCAGCTTCAGCGCCGCGCCCCGGCCGGAGCCGCCGCAGCGTCGGACCGTGCCCAACGTCTCCAGCAGCGGGGCGACCCGCTCGACGGCCGTTTCCTCCCCGCCGGCCAACACCACGAGCCGGCCCGTCTCGGCAGCGCCGGCACTGCCGGCGACCGGAGCGTCCACCAGCGGCACTCCCGCGGACAGTAGCGCGGCCAACTCCGCTACGGCCCGGGGACCGATGGTGGACATCTCGATCACGGGGGTGCCCGGTCGCAGCGCCAACGCCGCACCGGAGTCGACCAACGTGTGCCGGACAGCGACCGCATCGGTGAGCATGGTGATCACCACGTCGGCGTTCCGGACCGCCTCGGTCGGGCTCCCGGCGGCTCGCGCCCCGGCGTTGACGAGCGGCGTCGTCCGGACGGAAGTGCGGTTCCAGACGGTGAGCCGCTGCCCGGTGGCGAGCAGCCGACGGCCGATCGCGGTGCCCATCGTGCCCGTGCCCAGCAGGGCGATCTCGTTCATGTCGCTCACGCTAGGTGGTGGGAACCCATGCCACCAACGACTGTTAGGCATCGCTGCCATGCTGGGGGAACATGGCACGATGCAGTTGAACGCGCTTCAGGTCTTCCGTGCCGTCGCCGAGCACGGCTCCATCACGGCTGCGGCTCGCAGCCTGCGCTACACCCAGTCGGCGGTGTCCCGACAGATCGCCGCACTGGAAGCCGAGACCGGGGCGCCGTTGCTGGATCGGCTTCCGCGCGGTGTCGCGCTGACTGAGCAGGGCCGTTGCCTGCTCGGCCACATCGAGGCCGTGCTCGACCGGCTGGACACCGCTCGGCGGGACCTGGCGGCGCTGCGTGACCTGTCCGCCGGCCGGCTACGGGTCGGCGCGTTCCCCACAGCGGTCGCGGCGCTCGTGCCGCGCGCTCTGGCCAGTTTCAAGTCCGACCATCCCGAGGTGGCCCTCTCGCTGGTCGAAGGGCTCACGCCGGGGCTGCTGGAACGCCTGACCGACGGTGAAGCCGACGTCGCCGTGGTGAGCGCCGCGTCCGACCAGCCGCTCGACGGCGATCACTTCGACCTGCACCACCTCGTCGACGAGGCGCTGCTGGTGGCCGTTCCCCGGACGCATCGGCTCGCCCACCGGCGGACCATCCGCCTGCGCGACCTGGCCGACGAGTCGTTCATCGCCGGTTCGGCGACCGCCGAGGAGAGCCTGCTGCGAGCGACCCTACCGGCGGGTTTCCGGCCCCGGATCGACATTGTCGTGGCGGAGTGGACCGGCAAGCTGGGCTGTGTCGCGGCCGGCCTGGGCGTCGCGCTGGTGCCGGCCCTGGCCGTACGTGCCGCTCCGCCCGACCTGACGCTGCTCCGCCTGCACCCCGATGACGCCTCCGTTCGGCGGATCTTCGCCGCCACTGTCGCCGGTCGGAGCCGACCTCCGGCAGTGCGGCGGTTCCTCAACCATCTGGACCGGGCGGCGAGGTTGTAGGGGTTCCGCACCACGCCGAGCCCGGTACGGAGTCCGCGCGCTCACTGGCTCTGCTCGGCTCGATCGCCGCGAGCAGTCAGGACGACATCCCGGACAGCCTCCGGCCTGGCGATCTGGCCCGCCTCGACCCGCTGGAGTGAGCCGGACGGCTGCACGACGTGTCAGCCGTCAAGGCTGGCGCGGGGTCGCCTGGGTGGGGAGGTGCTCGTAGCGCCTGCGCATGGCCTCGCTGGCGGCGGGGCCGGCGGCGAAGACGAAGTCGACGTCGTCGAGCGGGCGCCCGGTGCTGCGGTCCACGATCACCGGGTCGGCCTCCACGCCGGTGGCCCGGTCGACCAGGATCATGCTGCGTTCGCTGGGGTCGAGGCGTGAGTTGCCCCAGGCGGCGAGAGCGACGACGACGGGCCGCAGGCTGCGGCCGAGGTCGGTGAGGACGTACTCGTAGCGGTCCGGCCTGGTCTGGTAGCGGCGTCGTTCGAGCAACCCCTGGCCGGTGAGGGTCTTGAGCCGGCTGGTCAGGATGCTGGACGAGACGCCCAGGTTGGCCTGGAACTGGTCGAACCGGGTATAGCCGTCGAAGGCGTCATGCAGGATCAGGAGCGTCCACCACTCGCCCACGTGGCCCAGTGCGGTGGACAGCGGGCATTCGCGGTCCTCCAGACGGATCTTCCCTGCCACAGGTGTGCCCTCTCCTCAGTCGGTGCTAGTGTCGAAGTTAGTCGGTGCTATTCCAGAAGTAACTATACGACGTCGGCCGACGGTCCGACCGGGCCAGCGCAACAGCGTCCAGAAGGGACACCGAACCATGACTACCAGCCGGGTCGAGCCGCCCATCCTTCGCCGATACTTCGAGCTCGCCGGCCAGCGCGATTCCGAGGACTATTTCGCCCTCTTCGCCGAGGACGCGGTGGTCGAGGACGAGTCGAACGAGTACCGCGGCATCGCGGCCATCCGCCAGTGGCGCCGCGCGGTGCCGCTGGTGTCGTACGAGATCACCGACGTGGAGGACACTCCCGCCGGCACCATCGTGACCACGACGATCACCGGTGACTTTCCCGGCAGCCCGTTCGCCGGGCTCCGGTACCGCTTCAGCGACTACGACGACAGCGCGATCCGGGCCCTGCGCATCGCGCCCTGACGCGAACTGTCACCGGGTGGTGCCGACGCCGTCTTCGATCCGGTCGCCGGCCCGGTCGCGAGGGCGCTGGTGCGGCAGGCCACCGCGAGGGCGTACGGTTGGCATGCCGCCCGGGACCTCGGTGGTCGCCAGACACCGTCGCCGCCAGCCCCCAAGGGGCGTCACTGATCGACTTCTCCATCGCCGCGACGTGCTGGTCGTGTTGGCTGACCGCGGACCGCGTCCCGACCATCACCGGTCACCGCGCCGTCGGCCTGCAGAGGATGGCCGCTCGTCGGGGATCCGACGTGCGCGTTCACACCGTCCTCCGTGCGGATCATTCCGAACGCCTCAACCAGGGAGCACCAGATGGAGATCGCCAGGGACAAGATCGTCAACGTCCTTCGGGAACGGGGTCAGCAGGCCCGCGCCGACTGGGTCGAGCGCGAGCTGCCGGAGCGGGTGGACCCGGCCAAGCACTCTGGGCTGCTCGCCACCCTGCACCTCAACCCGGCTGACCTCGCCGACGCGCCGTCCCTGTGAGGTGTCGCTCGGCCCAGCACCTGACGTATCCGCCCGCATCACCACGACTCCTGTGAGCGGTCGACGGGCCCGCCGGTCGAGGGGCCCGTTAGCCCGCGGAGGGCGGTCGCACTGATCACGCCAGACCAGGCCGAACGCGCGGTGGCAGGGTCGCCGCCGTGCTCATACGGTAGGGAGGACACGGGGAGGTGGAGCTTGGTCGACGTCGGCGAGATGGTGCGTTGGCTGCAGCTCAACGCGCCCCGTGGTGGGCCCGACGAGCTGTCTCAGCTCGTGGCCCGTGCGGCTCCGGCCATCAACGCCAGCGAGATCGTGATCTATCTGGCCGACTACACGCAGTCCCTTCTCGTGCCACTGCTCGGGGCGGGTCTCGTCCGGGACGAGCTACCGATCGAGTCGACCCTCGCCGGCCGGGCCTTCACCAACCTCGACATCCAGCGCGCGGCCGACAACCCGGATCGGGTCTGGGTGCCACTGCTGCTCGGGTGCGAACGGATGGGCGTGCTGGAGATCGTCTCGCCGGCAGCCGCCGACGAGACCCTGGACGGGCCAGCCTGGGAGGTGGCGGTCACCGTCGCCCAGATCCTGGTCAACCGCCGGCTCTACGGTGATGTGGTCGAGCGGATGCGGCGCCGCCTTCCGATGCAGGTCGCGGCCGAGATCGTGTGGGGCCTGCTCCCGCCGCTGACCTTCGCCACCGACGACCTGGTGATCACCGCCATCCTCGAACCGTGTTACGACGTCGGCGGCGACATCTTCGACTACGCGCTGAACGGTGACGTGCTCAGCGTCGCGCTCTTCGACACCTGCGGGCACGGCATCAAGGCGAGCACGCTGGCCTCACTGGCGGTCAGCGCGTACCGCAATGCTCGTCGGTGTGGCCTCGACCTGGTCGATACGGCGATCAGCATCGACCGGTGGGTGCGGTCCGAGCACCCGAACCTCTTCGCGACCGGGCTGCTCATCGAACTGGACCGCCGGACCGGCCGACTGAGCATGATCAACGCGGGCCATCCCGGTGCCATGTTGTTGCGTGACGGCAAGGCCATTCGGGAGCTCCCGGGGCCGACCGCATTGCCGCTCGGCCTGGGTCACCTGTCCGCCCGCCGTCCACGGGTGCACGTGGAGGATCTGCACCCGGGCGACCGCGTCCTTGCCTATACCGACGGCATCACCGATGCGCGGAGCGCGGATGGGGAGCAGTTCGGGCAGGACCGGCTCGTCGACTTCGTCAACCGTGCTCTCAACGACGGGCTGCCCAGCCCGGAGACGATGCGCCGACTGGTGCGCGCTGTTGTCGCGTACCAGGACGACAAACTTGAGGACGATGCCACGGCCCTCTTCGTGGAGTGGCGCCCACCGCACCTGCCGCTCGCGCACCTTCGGGACCTCGCCGCGTCCCGACCCTGACCGCACCCAGTGGGATTTTGCACTCACAGTGCACTTGTCTCCGGTTGTGCGGCTGTCTAGCGTCACCTCATGGCTGACTCATGGACATTCGCCGTTGCCCGTGACGACCTCGGGCGCACCACACTCGTCGATGGCGCAACGCCCGCCGTGCCCGACGGCACCGCGCTGCTGCGCGTGGACCGCGTCGGCCTCACCGCCAACAACGTGACGTACGCGGTGCTCGGCGACTCGATGCGCTACTGGCAGTTCTTTCCGCCGAAGCCCCGTGGGCTCGAGCCGGAGTGGGGCCTCCCACCACTCTGGGGCTTCGCCGAGGTGGTCGCGTCGGCAGTTGCGGGGGTCGAGGTGGGGCAACGGGTCTACGGTTACCTCCCGCCCGCCGGTCACCTGTTGGTGCGACCGGACCGGGTGGACGCATCCGGGTTCCGCGACGCCAGCCCGCACCGGGCCGAACTGCCGTCGCCGTACAACGCGTACCGCTCGACGACCGGCGATCCGGCGTACCAGCCCGACCAGGAGGATCTGCTGATCCTGTTCCGGCCGTTGTTCTTCACCTCGTTCATGCTGGCCGACCAGGTCGTCGACAACGACTTCTACGGCGCCGAGTCGCTGCTGGTGTCGTCGGCGTCGAGTAAGACCGCGTACGCGACGGCGTTCGAGCTGCGCGGTCGCGGGCCACGCCTGGTCGGGCTCACCTCACCCGGCAACCTGGCCTTCACCCGGTCGCTCGGTTGCTACGACGAGGTCGTCTCGTACGACGACATCGGTGCACTCGGCGCGGTCCCGAGCGTCTACCTCGACCTGTCCGGTGCGCCCTCGACCCGTGTCGCCCTGCGTCGGCACCTCGGCGACCGGCTCGTCCGGGACATCGCGGTCGGGCTCACCAACCAGACGCCGAACGCCGACGCCGCCGAGGAGGTCTTCTTCGCACCGGTCCAGATGCGCAAGCGCAGCCACGACTGGGGCCGCGACGGGCTCGACCAACGGTTCACCGAGGCCTGGCAACGCTTCACCGCCGTGGTGAGCGGGTGGCTCGACGTTCAGGTCGGTGCCGGGCCGGACGCCCTCCAGCACGCGTGGCTCGACGTCCTGGCGGGTCGTACGCCACCGCGGGTGGGTCACGTCGTTCAACTGTGAGCCGTCGTTGGTGCCGGTTTCAGAACGCGCTGTCCTCGGAGAGGTGGCGGCGAAGCGTGGCCAGCGATCGGGTGATCAGCCGGGAAACGTGCATCTGTGAGACGCCGATCCGCTCGGCGATCTGGGTCTGGGTCAGGTTGCCGTGGAAGCGCAGGCTCAGGATCTCGCGCTCGCGCTCCGGCAGTGTGGCGAGGGCCGGGCCGAGGGCGACGCGGATCTCGACGAGGTCGAATTCGTGGTCGTCGCCGCCGAGGGTGTCCCCGAGCTCCCGGTTGCCGTCGGCCCCGGTCGGGGTGGACAGCGACGTGGCCCGGTAGGCGCGTGCGCCCTCCAGCCCTTCGAGGACGGTCTCCTCGGAAAGGTCGAGGTAGGACGCGACGTCGGCCACGGTCGGCGAGCGGCCGAGGGTCTGGGTCAGGGCGCTGTTCGCCGCGCTGATCGACAGGCGCAGCTCCTGGAGGCGGCGGGGCACACGCACGGACCAGGTGCGGTCCCGGAAGTACCGCTTGATCTCACCGATGATGGTGGGAATGGCGTACCCGGTGAAGTCGACCCCCCGGCTGGGGTCGAAGTTGTCGACGGCCTTGATGAGCCCGACCGAGGCGGTCTGGGTCAGGTCATCGTCGGATGCGCCGCGACCGGCATAGCGGCGCGCCAGATGCCGGGCGAGTGGCAGCCATGCCTCGATGGCGCGGTCCCGCAGCGCCGGGCGGCGCGGGTCCTCCGACTGGGTCGCCGCCAGGGCGGCAAGGAGGTCATCCGGGCTCTGGTCGCTGCTCCGCTGACCGACGCGGGTGATGGTCGCGGTTCCGGCGATGGTGGCCATGGGGTGGTCCTTCCCGACATGCCCGTCGATCGGATCGACCGGAAGATCTCCGAACCGGCTACCGCCGGGGCGCACGTACGGGCGAAGCGCGCTGTCGCAAGGCCACGAGCACGGGCCTCACCACCGCGTCATGTCGTTCTCTTGATGACGTGGACACTACCCGAATGATTGAATAATTACTAGCCGAAAGTATGATGCCGCCCTGCTGGATGGCGCTTAACGGAGGAGCGAGAGCGGCCGATCAGCCGCGCTGATCCGGGTCGTCGCCAGCGTTCGGGGTCTGCTGGGCGGGCTTCACCGCGAACGGATGACGCAGACGCCGCATGGCCTCCTCGCTGCTGTCGAAGGTCACCGCCGATCCGTCGAGGCCCTCAGCGTTCGACGTGGCGAGAAACAAGGCCGGTCGACCGTTGTCGTTCGATGTCATGCAGGATTCCTGTCTCGCGAGAGGGTGCGTCACGGCCCCGGCAACTTCCGCCGCGCGACCTGGTGACACTGCGGCGCTCACAATGGCGCCCGATCAGGGTGTCTCGTTCACGGGCGAGCGCCCGGCGACACCGACACCCTGCACCATACCCGGCGTCGTCACCCCTCATGCGCCGCCAGCGGCCCCGGGTCGCATCTGGCCCACCGGCGGCCTGAGAATTCTGTAATCCAACCCGCTGCCGTCAGTCTCCGATCTTGAGGGCGGTCAGCGCACACAGCGCAGGCGCCGCGCGGATCAGCACACAAGGAGTGACACCCATGTCGTCAGCCGGTCGGGCACTACCCGATGCCGGGTTGGTCGTCGCGGCCCGACAGGGCGACCAGCGAGCTCTCGATGACGTCGTCGCGGCCTCGCTCCCGCTGGTCTACAACATCGTCGGGCGTGCGCTGCGCGGTCACGCCGACGTCGACGACGTGGTCCAGGAGACGTTGGTACGGGTGATCCGGTACCTACCCGCGCTCAACGACCCGGCGGCCTACCGGTCCTGGCTGGTGGCGATCACCATCCGCCAGGTGCGCGACTGGGAACAGCGCCGACGCGTCGCGCTCAACCGCGACGCCGGGCTCGACGCGATCCACAACGTGCCCGACCCCGCCTCGGACTTCGCGGGGATGACGATCCTCCGGCTGGGCCTCACCGACCAACGACGCGAGGTCGCCGAGGCCACCCGTTGGCTCGACCCGGACGACCAGGAGCTGCTCTCGCTGTGGTGGCTGGAGGAGACCGGCGAGCTGACCCGAAATGAGGTCGCGGACGCGCTCGCGCTGTCGCCCGGGCACGTCGCGGTGCGGATCCACCGGATGAAGGAGCAGATCCAGAGCGCCCGGGCCGTCGTACGCGCGCTCCGCGCCCGCCCCGGTTGCCCGGACCTGGGCGGCGTGACCGCCGAGTGGGACGGCACCCCCAGCCCGCTGTGGCGCAAGCGGCTGGCCCGTCACGCCCGCGACTGCGCTTTCTGTGGACGACTGGGCTCCACGCTCCTGCCGATCGACCGGCTGCTCGCCGGTCTGCCGCTGTTGCCGCTGCCGGCCGGTCTCAGCGCCCACTTGCCGAGCGCGGCCGTTCCCCCGGCCGCCTCGCAGGCCGTCGGGTATCACCCCCCGAGCCCGACGGCCGGGCACACCGCCGGGTCACCCCCACCCGGCGGTGTGCCCACCGATGCGGGCGGCGGGCCGAGCCTCGTCGACCTTGCGGTGAACCGGCCCCGTGGCCTCGTTCCATCCCTCGCCGCCGGAGTGGTAGCCGTCGTCCTCGCCATCACCACGGTGGTGGTGTTCCTGCCCGAGGACCCGGCCGCACCCTCATGGGCTGCCCCGCCGTCCCCGCCGCCGGCCGCTGTCGCCTCCCCGACCGGCGCACCCTCGCCGAGCGCACGGCCCTCGTCGAGGGCCCCGGTCGCGCCGGCGGTCAGCTCCGCGCGCAAGGGCGTCGGGGTGTGGAACTTCGCCGGGGCCAGTCAGGCGCTGGCGAACTCCAAGGCCGGCTGGTACTACACCTGGGGCACCCAACACTCGGGGATCAGCACTCCGCAGGGTGTGACGTTCGTGCCGATGATCCGCGGCGCGGAGAACGTCACTGCCGCGGAGCTGGCCCGGGCCAAGGCGGCCGGGCCGTACCTGCTCACCTTCAATGAGCCGGACCTGCCCGAGCAGGCGAACATGTCCGTCGAGCAGGCGCTGGACCTGTGGCCGCAACTGACGGCGACGGGCAGCAGGCTGGGCAGCCCAGCGGTCGCCTGGGGCGGCCCGGACCCGCAAGGTTGGCTGGACAGGTTCATGACCGGCGCCCAGGCCCGGGGCCACCGGGTCGACTTCATCACCCTGCACTGGTTCGGCGCCGACTTCACGAGCACGACCGCGGTCAACCAACTCCGGCAGTACCTGCAGGCTGTCTACCAGCGGTACAGGAAACCGATCTGGCTGACCGAGTTCGCTCTGATCCGCTTCGACGGCGGCCGTCAACAGTTCCCCGGTCAGGAGCAGCAGGCGGCCTTCCTCACCGCGGCAACCGCCATGCTCGGCCAACTCTCCTATGTGCAGCGCTACGCCTGGTTCGGCCTACCCGCCACCGACAAGGATCGGTCCGGGCTGTTCAACGACGGCACAGAGGCGACCCTGGTCGGCCGCGCATTCCAAGCCGCCCGTTGAGCGGAGGCGGACGGATGGATGAGCACCCGGTCATGACCGAACGATCCGCGATCCGTGCCCGCGCGTGGCAGATCGTCGGCGTCGTCGCGGCTCTCGTCGCGACGGCGTTGGCCGTCGGTCTCACGCAGGGTTGGGGGAGCGCCGAGCAGACCGCGGCTGCCCCGTCGGCCGCTCCGGTGCCGACCGCGCCCGTGCTGCTCAACAGCACCGATGACGCGTTCATCCAACTGCTGATCCCGATGAACGAGGGTGCGCTCGAGCTGATCGACCACGTCGACACCCGGCCAGCGGGCGGGGATCCGTCGCTGCGCGCCCTTCTCGACAAGATCCGGGTGGCTCACCAGGCCGAGTTGCGGGACCTGCGCGGGTTGCTGGCCGCGGGCAACGTTCCGGAGCAGAACATCCACGAGGGGCATCAGATGCCGGGCATGGTCACCGATGACAGCCTCGCCAAGCTGCGCGCCGCACCCGACGCCGAGGTGCCGTCCCGGGCGGCGGCGCTGATCCGGGCGCACCTCGCGCAGACCGTGCTGCTGTGCCGGGGCGAGCAGACGGCCGGGGACAGCCCGGAGCTGAAGGCGCTCGCTGGCCGGATCCAGCAGGCCCGGGCCGCCGAGCTGAGCGCGCTGGACAGCCACCCCGGCGCGACCGAGGCGCCGGTCAACTGAGCATGCTGGGCAGCGGGGCTTCAGGCAGACGTCGGGTGGTCCGACTCGAACCGGGCGCGCGTCAGGAACGCGAGCTGTGCGCGCTTGTCCGGCATGTCGATCTCCGAGTCGAAGGTGAAGCCCTCGATCTCCAGTCGGCGCAGCGCGAGGTGGTTGCGGACGTCCGGCTCGACGACGATCCGCTGGGCGCTCGGGTCACGGAACAGGAAACGGGCGAGGGCGGGGCCGACGGCGTTGGTGAGGCTGCCGGCGAGGCGCCGATCGGGGCTGAGCAGCAGGTGCATACCGACGTCGCCCGGCTGAACCGTGTAGCGCTCGCCGACCGGGTCCGCCTCGGGCTGGTAGCTCTGAAAGAGACCGACCGGCTCCGCGTCAATCATGATCAGGTACGCGTGGTGCGTCGGCAGACTGTCGACGAAGGCGTAGATCTCGCGTACCTGTTCCAAGGTGTGTGAGCCCATGCCCCAGAAGGAGTTACGGGGGCGGGTCGCCCAGTCGTGCAGGAGGGCGGCGTCCCGGTCGGGATCGACGGTCAGCAACGACAACTCACCGAGCCCGGCGATCTTCTCCTGGTACGTCATCGGGCGCTGTCCTCTGTTCCATCGGGGGCGCGATTAGGTTAGCCTGCCCTAACCAAGGATGGACCTTACCTGGAGGGGTGCGTGAAACGGAACTGGGAGGCCCTGGTCCTCAAGGCCATGGGAGGCCGGGACTTTCGGTTGACCGTGCTCGGCACCGAGTCGATCGACGGGCACTACCAGCGGCTTCTCGTGGACGGTGGCGGCCTGCTGGAGGCGTGCGGCGTGCACCCCACCATGTGGATCCGGCTGTGGTTCGACAACGACGGCAAGGCGCACCAGCGCGCGTACACGCTGGTGGACCCCGACCCGACCACCGGCCGGTTCACCCTCGAATTCGCCATCCACGACGGCTGCGCCGCCCGCTGGGCCACCACGGCCCAGGTCGGCGACACCATCGGCGCGACCGTCCAGGGCAGCGCCTTCGAACTGCCCGACCCCGCACCCGAGCACCTCTACCTCGTCGGCGACGCGGCTTCCCTGCCCGCGGTGAACAGCCTGCTCGACGCCGGCGCCGACATCCCGGCGACGGTCTGGCTGGAGTACGCCCACGAGGGCGAGCAGGCACTCGCGCTGCGGGCCCGTGCGCACCACGACGTCACCTGGGTGCCTCGGCGCGACGCCGGTCAACACCTCGTCGACACGGTCTGCGCCGCCCTGCCGACCAGCGCCGCCGGTCACTACTGGGTGGCCTGCGAGGCGGCCACCGCCCGGGGCGTCACCCGCCACATCCGGCGGACGCTGGGCGTCGACAAGGACCGGTTGACCTCCCTCGGCTACTGGAAAGCCGCGTGAAGGGCCGACTCGGCACCCTTACCGCGCTGTACGGCACCGTCGTCCTCGGCCTCGCTCACCAGCGGTGGTTTCCCCCACGTCGCCTGACCGCTGCGGCCCACCCCGCCGCCGGACTGCTGTACGGGGCAGACCGCTCTAAATCCGTCTAATTAGGATAGGCTAGCCTAATCACGACAGTTGTCGTAGCTGACGGAGGCGGTATGCGGCTGTACATCACCGCGCTCAACCCCACCGACGCCGTCCTGGAGGGGTTCCTCCCTGCGGCGGCGTCGCTCGGGCTGCCGGTCACCGTGCTGACCGATCGGCCCGACGAATGGTCGGTCGACGTCCCGGTGAGGCGGTGCGCCGTCCGGGACGCGGCTGCGGTGGTCGCGGTGACAGCACCGACCCGACCGGTGGCGCTACTGTCCAATAGCGACCACCTTCAGGAGGCCACCGCGATCGCCGCACGGAAGCTCGGCCTGCCCGGCAAGGATCCCGACGCCGCCCGTCTCTGCAAGGACAAGGCCGCGGCCCGCCGGGCGATCGCCGCTGCGGGGCTCGATCTGGTACGCACCGTCACCATCGACCCTGGTGTCACACCGGAGGCGCCGGGCGGGATGTTCCCTGCGGTGGTCAAACCCCGCGAGGGGGTGGCCAGCGAGGACGCGTACCTGGTGGCCGACCACGCCGAACTGATCGCTCGGGTCACCGAGATCCGTGGCCGACGGCCAGACGTGGCCCTGGTGGTCGAGGAATACCTCGCCGGGGAGCTGCGGACCTTCGAGACCCTCGGCGACGGCACGGCGGTGGCCTCCCTCGGCGGGTGGCGCACCGGCCTCGGCCCGCCACCGACCTTCACCGAGGAGAGCCTCGACTGGTCGCCCCCGGGGGAGCCGGCGAGCACCCAGTTGCGGGCACGGCTCGACGCGCTCGGGGTCGGCTTCGGCCCCTGCCACACGGAGTACGTCATCTCCGACGGCCGGGTCCGGCTGATCGAGGTGAACTATCGCCTCATCGGCGACCGAATGGACCTGATCCTCGCCGAGCTGCTCGGGGTGCCGTTGTTCGAGTACGTCATCCGGCTGCACCTCGGCGAGCCGCTGGCTGCCCTCGACCTGCCCACCACCGCCGACCGGTACGCCCAGGTCGAGTACGTCTGCGCGGACCGGCCCGGCCGGCTCACCGCCGCACCCGGCCTGCTGGACACGGTCCACGGCGAGGTCCGGCTGGGCTGCCGACCACTGCGTGCGGTGGGCCGCACCGCCGACCACACCGGAACCAACCGGGACTACCTCGCCGTGCTGCACGCGATCGGCCCCGATCAGGGGACCGTGCGGGAGTCGCTGGCCGCGTTCCGCGGCGACCTCCAGTGGACCATCGCCGAGTGAGCGACGACTGCGAGCGGGAGGTGTTCGCCCGGGTGCTCGACGCCCTGCTGCGCGAGGACCACCTCGGTCTGCTCAGCACCGGCCGACCGGACGGGCCCGACTGGTGGCAGGTGCCGCGCCCCGCTGGCCTGCTGCGGATCCCGGTTCGGGTGGACGGCTTCCAGCAGGCCCTGCGCAGCGCCGCGCCCATGGTGCTGGTGGTCGACAACGGCGACACGCACCGTACGGACACCGTGGAAGGGTTGTTGACGTTGCTCGCGCCGCACGGCAACGCCGAAGCTGAGGCCGGCTGGCTGGACTTCAGCGCCGAGTGCCGCGCCGACCTCCGTGCCCGGCGGCTCGCAGCCCGGCACCGACCACGGGTGCTCGCCGAGGTCGCCGCCGAACGCGCGATCACCCCGACCGGTATGCCGGCGGCGCTCCTGGACGACGTGCTCGCCGCCCACCACGGCCATCCGGTCTACCCCACCGACCGGTGCCGGCACGGTCTCAGTGACGACGAACTGCGCCGGTACGCCCCGGAGCACGCGCCGCGTCTCACACTGCGGTGGTACGCCGCCTCCGCCGAGGACGTCCGGCTCACCGGGGAACTCCCGTCCTGGTGGCCGCGCGCACCGCGATCGGATCAGCTGCTGCTGCCGGTGCATCCGATCACCGCGGCACGCGACGCGCTACCGGTGACGGACCAGCCGCTGATCTCCGCGCGGCCCACCCTCTCCATGCGGACGGTGGCGCTCGACCACGACCCGTACCTGCACCTCAAGCTGCCCCTGCCCACCGCGAGCCTCGGCGCCCGCAATCGGCGCACGCTGCACCCGGGCTCGCTCGCCGACGGCGCGGCCGTCGCCGGGCTGCTCGATCGGATCGCCAACGCGGAACCCGCCTTCGTCCGCCGGATCCGGCACGCCGACGAGGGCACCTGGGCGCACGTCGACGGCGACGAGCGGCGCAGTTTCCTGCTACGCCGCTTCCCGCGCGATCTGGCCGACGTCCACGTGGTGCCGGTCGCGGCCCTCGCCGCAGCCGACCCGGTCGCGGGCACGGTCCTCGAACGGATCAGCCCCGAGCACCCTGCGACGTTGCTGAATTCCTACCTGGACCTGCTGCTCGACTGGCACGTCTTCCTCTGGCTACGCCACGGGATCGCCCTTGAGGCGCACCCGCAGAACATCCACCTGCTGGTGCATCCCGACGGTACGGTCGGCCTGCTCTACAAGGACAACGACGGCGCCCGACTTGACGCGCGGCACGGCGGCCCGAGCGGGCTCGCGTTGGGCGACGACCGGATGTGGGCCCGCGATCCGCAGGAGCTGGCCGACGTGTTCATCACCATCACCCTGCACCTGGCCGCCGCGGCCCCGCTGGTCGCCCTGGCCGCCCGAGGGCTACCCGTGCCGTCACCCGCCGAAGCGCTGGTGCCCCGGCTCGTCGCCGCCCGCGACCGTTGGGGCGACGGGCCGGCGATGCGTACCTTCACCGAGCGGGTGCTGCGTGCCGCCCACCTACCCATCAAGGCGATGCTCACCGCCGGGACCCTGCTGCCCAAGCAGCGGCTGGGCTGTGCCGACATCAACAAGTACTACCTGCGTACCGGCCCGAACTACCTCCGGGAGACACGATGACGAGCGCGCGGTTGCGCTCCCGGCCGGCCGCCGACACCGGCCAGCTCGCCGACCTGGCCGCCGCCCACGCCGTCTTCGGCTGCCTGGTGCGCGAGCTCGCCCTGCCGGACGGCACCTCGACCGTGGTCGACGGTGCGGCACGTCTGCTGCTGCGGCAGCTCAACGTCACGTTGCGCTGCGCCGTCGCGCGAGCCTCACCGCTCGGCGCGCACCGCTACGCCGGCCCGGTGCAGCGGATGACCGACGGTGGCCGGTGGGAGGACCTGAACGCGGACCGACTTGCCGGTCTGGTCGCGGCGGAACTCGGCACCCGTACCGGCCTGATGAACGACGAGTTCATCGGGCAGGTCCGGGCCAGCCGGGACACCGTGGCCCGGCTGCTGGCCGACCGGCCGGCCCAGGACCCGACCCCCACCGGCGAGCCCGCCATCGACGCGTACGTCGACTCCGAGCAGTCACTGGTCTTCGGCCACCCGCACCACCCCACCCCGAAGTGGCGCAGCGGTGACCCGGACAGCTGGCGGGCGTACGCGCCGGAGCTGCGCACGTCGTTCCGGCTGCACTGGCTTGCCGTACCGGACGATCTGGTCGCCGACGCCGGGCCGTTCGATCCGCTCGTGGCCTCCCTCGACCCGCCGCGGCCACCGGGCGGGCACCGTGTCCTGCCCGTGCATCCCTGGCAGCTGTCGCTGATCCCACCGACCCACCCGAGGCTGCGCGACCTGGGGGAGGCTGGCGTGCCGGTACGGCCGACGGCGAGCGTCCGCACCCTCTACGCCCCCGAGGCCGACCTGTTCGTCAAGACCAGCCTGCACGTACGGATCACCAACTGCCTCCGCAAGAACGCCCGGTACGAACTCACGGGCGCGGTGGCCCTGACCGATCTGCTGGCCCGGGTGCCGATGCCGGCCGGGGTCGGTCTGCTCGCCGAGCCCGCCTACCGCACGGTCGACGTCCCCGGTCTGGACGAGGCGTACGGGACGATCCTGCGCACCGGCCTGCGCCCGCACCTGCGACCCGGGGACACCCCGATCCTGGCGGCGGCGCTGGCCGCCGCGCCGCTGGTGACACCGGACCCGGTGGCCTGGTGGCAGGCGTACGTCGAGCTGCTGGTGCCGGCGGTGCTGCGCAGTTGGCTCAGCCACGGTGTCGTGCACGAGGCACACCTGCAGAACGTGGTCGTGGTGCTCGATCGCGACCGCCGCCCGGTACGGATGCTGCTGCGGGATCTGGAGGGTGTGAAGCTGGACGCCGACCGGTGGGACACCTGGCCGGAGGGTGTCCCACCGCAGGTCCGCCACAATCCTCGGGACGCCCGCCGCCGGATCGTCTACTGCCTGTTCGTCAATCACCTCGGTGGGATCTGCGGGGCCCTCGCCGACGCGCGACCGGGGATCGAACGGCGGCTGTGGCAGGAGCTGCGTGCCGTCATCGAGGCGGTGGCAGGCGACCTCGACGATCCGCCCGAGCTGCGCGCGCTGTTGAGCGGTGAGCCGCTGGTGGGCAAGGCGAACCTGCTGGTCCGGTGGCGGCGCGACGCGGATCGGGCCGCGCCGTTCGTGCCGGTGCCGAACCCGATGGGCGGGCCACGATGACGCGACCCGTCTACGTCCACGACCTCGACGCGCTGGCCGGACAGGCCCGAGCCATCCGGGCGGCGCTGCCCCGGCAGGTCGAGCTGCTCTACGCGGTCAAGGCCAACCCTGATCCTGGCGTCCTGCGTACCCTCGCCCCGGTCGTCGACGGGTTCGAGGCGGCCAGCCGTGGCGAGCTACGGAGACTGGCGGAGGTGCTGCCAGGGCGGGCGTCGGCCGCGTACGCCGGACCCGGCAAGACCGACGCGGACCTCACCGCCGCTCTCGCCGCCGGGGTGCGCCGCATCCACGTCGAATCGCCCGCCGAGCTTCGGCGGCTCGGCGCACTGGCCACCGCCTCGGGCAGGTCGGCCCAGGTGCTGTTGCGCGTGAACCTGCCGGTGGACGCGCCGGGCGCGAGCCTGGTCATGGGCGGCGGACCGAGCCCGTTCGGCATGGACCCGGCCGACGCGGTCGAGTGCGCCCGCCGCCCGCCCGCCGGCATCGACGTACGCGGAATCCACGCCCACCTGGCCAGCGGGCTGGACGCCCCACTCGCCGCCACGGTCGCCGCCGCCGTGGTCCGCTGGGCGGTCGCCGAGGTCGGTGCCACCGAGGTCGACGTGGGCGGAGGCATGGCCGTGGACTACACCGACCCGGCGGCACGATTCGACTGGGTGGGCTACGGCCGGGCACTGGCTGACGTCCTCGACGCGTACCCGGGAGTGCGGCTGCGCATCGAGCCGGGCCGGTCGGTCACCGCCTACTGCGGGGCGTACCTCACCGAGGTCATCGAGGTGAAGCGCTCCTACGGCGAGTGGTTCGTGGTGGTGGCCGGCGGCACCCACCACTTGCGCACACCGGCCGCGAAGGGGCACGCTCAGCCGTTCGCTGTGCACCGGCGACGCGGCGGCGACGCCCTGCGCACCGACGGAGGGCCCGTCACCGTGGTCGGGCAGCTCTGCACCCCGAAGGACGTGCTGTCCCGGTCGACCACCGCCGGGCCGATCGGCGTGGGTGACGTGCTGGCGTTCGCCATGGCCGGGGCGTACGCCTGGAACATCAGTCACCGCGACTTCCTGCTGCACGAGCCGCCGCTGTTCCAGACCGGTGACCCGCAGGAGGTGGCCGCCGAGTGGGCGGCCCGACCGTTAGGGTCGTGACTCAGGCCGACGGTCAGCACGCACGTCGACGAGCGATCGGAGCGCTTTTCTGGCACCGTAGTACGGCGCGCAGTGTCGCCGAGTTACCGGCCACGCCGTATTGAGGGGGGTTGCATGGACTTCACGCTGTCGACGCGGCAGGGGCGAATCGGGACGGTGGTCGAGGTCGCCGGTGACGTGGATATGAGCACCACCCCCGAGTTGCGCGACCAGTTGCGCCAGTTGGTGGAGAGCGGTGCCCGGGTGGTGGTGGTCGACCTGACCGGCGTCGGGTTCATGGACTCCAGTGGCCTGGGCGTGCTCGTGGTCGCCTACAAGGACCTGCGGGAGCGGGACGGCTGGCTCGCCCTGGCCGGGGTCAGTCGCGCGGTGCGTACGGTGTTGTCGATCACCTCGGTGGATCGGGTCATCGGAATCTTCGACACGGTGCAGGACGCCGAGGAGGCGTCACCGGCGGTGTCGTGACCGTCCTCACTGCCGCAGGGTGCTGGCGCGGCCGATGTCAGCGCCAGCGGTGCTTGATCGCGGCCCGTGGCCGCCATACCAGTCGATGATGAGCAGGGTGGCGTCGTCGGCCAGGACCGGCCCGGCGGTCGCCAGGACCGCATCGGACAAAGCCCGGACCGCCTCGCGCGGATGCAGGTGGGCGATGCTGATCAGGGCGGCGGGGAGGTCCAGGTCGGCGGCGTTGCGTTCACGGATCCCGTCGGTGACGATGACCAGCCGGTCGCCGGGCAGCAGGAGGATCTCGCCGCTGCGGTAGCCCTCGTCGGGAAACATGCCCAGCGGGAAGTTGGCGGGCAGTTCCAGCGGCTCGGCCCGGCCCTCGCGGACCAGCACCGGCGGGACGTGCCCGGCGTTGAGCAACTCGCAACGCCCGGTGGCCAGGTCGATGCGGCCGAGCACGGCGGTCACGTAGGCGCCGCGTACGTTGGCGTGCTCGGCGAGGGCCCGGTTGGCTCCCTCGGCCTGGGTGACGAGGCTGTCGCCGCGGCGGCGGGTGTTGCGCAGGCTGCCCACCCCGAGGGTGGCGGTCAGCGCGCTGGCCACGCCGTGGCCCATCGCGTCGGTGACGCTGAGGTGTAGCACGTCGCGGGCCACGCTGTAGTCGAAGGTGTCCCCGCCGACGCTCGCTGCGGGCTCCAGCCAGCCGGAGAGGGCGAACGCGCCGGCCTCGCAGGTGAACGAGGCGGGCAGCAGGCGGCGTTGGATCTCGGCGGAGAGGCTGAACGGGGTGCTGCGCTGCCCCCATTCGAACAGGTCGGTGTGCCGGCGGTTGGCGATGACCACGAACGCCAGCGCGTGCGCGGTGCGGTTGATCCGTGCGATCACGGCCGCGTCCGGCTCGTCGGGCAGGTCGATCTCCAGCAGGCCGATGGCCTCGCCGCGTTGGGCGACGGGTGCGAGCACCGTGTGCCAGCCATCGCCGGGAAGCACCTGGGTGGTCTGCTGGCGCAGTGCCTGCTCGTAGGGCCCGCCGTCGAACGGGAGTACCTCGGCGGCCTCCTCACCCTGATGCCGTCCGGGAAGACCGGTGGCCGTCTGGTGGGTGAGCCTCACCAGTGCCCGGCCGCTGAGGTCGGCGATGAGCAGCGAGACGCTGAGCGCGTTCAACGCCGTGGCGATGTCCCCGGTGACGGCGTGGACCGCCTCGACCGGTGCGGCTTCCTCGGCCGACTGCAACATCCCGGTCAAGACGGCCTGCTCGTTGTCGTCCATGCGTCGAGCATAGGCATGTGCTGTTCCTGGCGTGTCGGCGCGAACGGGCGTACGGCCGCGGCCGACGAGACGGGACGCGAGGTCACGGCGGTGGGTTGTGGTGCCCTGTCCAACCCGGCACGGTCGCCCCGGTATCCCGGAGAGGGCCGCCCTCGTCCATTGTTGCTGCCTGCCACCGCTCCTCCTCGGCCCACCCGCAGGTTCAATTCGGCGACGTTCTACCCGCCGCCCAACCCGGCCAATCGCGGCCCAGGCGTGCCGGGTTGCCGCCGATCGATGTTCGTCAGGGTTGGCTCAGGTCCCGGCCGGCCGTCGGGCGGTGCCGACCGGTGACGTGCCTGCCGGGGTCACGGGCTGCGGCTACAGTCTTGCGCTATGAGCAGCAGTGTCAGCGGTGGGCGCGACTCCGCTGGTGCCACGGCAGGGTGCCTGGTGTCAGCGGCGATCACCGCCGCCGACCTGACGCGGCTGCGGCATGCTGTGGCCGCCGCTGCCGGCGAGGCGGGCCTCACCGGTGCCGAGCTGGACGACTTCGTGCTGGCGGTGCACGAGCTGGTAGCCAACGTCATCCGTCACGGCGGGGGCGTCGGCCATCTTCAGCTGTGTCGTGACGCCGATGTGCTGACCTGCCGAATCAGCGACCACGGTCCGGGCCTGGACGACGTGACGATCCGTCTACCCGGGCCGGCGGAGGTCGGGCGGCGCGGCCTGTGGTTGGCACAACGGCTCAGCGGTGCCCTCGTCGTCGACAGCAGCGCCGACGGACTCACGGTGGCGGTCTCAGCGCGCCTGCCGCCGCCACCGGCCAGCTAGGTCCGATGGTAAGGCCACCCCGATCGACGTGAACGGGCCGCCGGTGGGCCGCCGGAGCGCATCCGCCCCGACGGCCCGTTGACGTCAGCCGTTGTCGATCAGACTGGCAATCTCGTTGTAGATCAGGTGTGCCTTCGCGCCCTGGTTCGACGGGCAACCGCCGAGGTGGTGCAGGGCGATCACCCGGTGGCTGGCGTTCAGCACCGGTGAGCCCGAGTTGCCGCCAGAGGTGTCACAGCTGTAGCTGATGTTCCAGGTGTTGTAGTTCGCGTTCTTCACGGTGCAGTTCGCGCCGTTCTGGGTGTCCTCGAAGATCGACAGCCGCTTCGGGTTGCCGTCGCCGTGGCCCGGAACGTACATCCGCGTGCCGGTGGTGGTGGCGGTCGTCGCCAGGTACAGGGTGCCGAACGTCTGGATGTTGGCGAAGTTGTTCACCGAGTAGAGGGTGTAGTCCAGTTGGTTGGAGCCGCCGCTGCTCACCTTGTAGAGGGTGGCGCCGCTGACCTTGGTGCCGGCGCCGGGGTTCGAGCCACCACAGGTGGCGCACTGATAGTTGAACTGCATCTCGCTGCCGCTGACGGCGGACTGCGTCGAGAAACAGTGCTTGTTCGTCAGCATGCGGTTGGTGTTGCCGACCCGCCAGGTGGTGCACATCCCGCCACCGCTGATCAGCAGCCGCGCCACCGCCCTGCCCCGGGCGTACTCGTTGGGGTGGCTGGTCTGGTAGCAGACCGCGTCGCGGCGGGCATCGGTGCTACAGACGGACTGGGTGGTGAAGTTGTGCGCAGCGATCTCCGTGCGGTCGTAGCCGCGCCAGAACCGGTCGATGGTCGCGGCGCTGCTGCGGGAGGCGCGGGTGCTGTGCAGCGTCACCACTGCGGTGTCGCCCTCCACCGACATCGCCCAGAAGCCCGGTTGTCCGTCGGTGGTGTAGTCCGCGCCGGTCGCCCGGTTCAGGTAGCGGTCGTACCGGTAACTTTCCCGGCCGTCAGGGGTCGACACGGTCACGTACTCGCCGTCGGCCAGTCGCAGTGCGCTGAAGTGCACCTTGACGTACGACGCGCCGGGATGCCGGATGATCTGCGTCCGGCCGTCCTGGGCGGAGGCCAGCGAGCCGTTCATGGTCCGGAGTTCGCCGACCGTGGTGACGCCCTCGGCCGAGAACTGGTCCGACTCAGGTGCCCGCACGGATTGGGGTGCGAGAGGCTGAACCGAGTACGCCTCGGCGGCTGGTACTGACAGCAGGCTCAGCCCGAGTGTGCCGGCGCCGAGCGCGACGGCCACCGTTCGTAGGCGGCGCAGGGCATGTTTCATCGTCGCTCCTCCCGAGAAACCAGCACCGAGACGTGCTTGCAGCCTTCATACCCGAAGCCAAAGAGACATGCAAATCTATCTATCTTTAAGGGGGGATGGGGTCAGGCCGTGCAAACTCGCCTAGCCTCACCGTCATGGCGAGTGCGGAGCTGGATGAGTTGATCGTCGCGGACGCTGACGCGCTGCGCGTGTGGTTGTCGGCCAACCACGCCACGTCGCCCGGCGTCTGGCTCGCCCTGACCAAGAAGGGCGGCACGGTCACCACGCTGACCTGGCAGCAGGCGGTCGACGAGGCCCTGTGCTTCGGCTGGATCGACGGGCAGGCCCGTAAACGGGATCAGGAGACCTCCTGGATCCGGTTCACCCCGCGCAGGCCCCGCAGTTCCTGGTCACAACGCAACGTCGCCCATGTGGCCCGACTGGAGGCGCAGGGGCGAATGCTGCCACCAGGCCGCGCCGCGGCAGAAGCCGCACAGGCAGACGGGCGGTGGGCAGCCGCCTACGCCCCGCCGTCGGAAGCCGAGGTGCCGGCCGACCTCCTCGCCGCCATCGCCGCCGACCCCGCCGCCCAGGCCATGTTCGACGTACTCACCAGAACCAACCAGTTCGCTCTCATCCATCGCGTCAATGCCGTCAAACGGGCGCAGACCCGCGAGCGGAAGATCGGCGAGTTCGTCGCCATGCTGGCCCGCCACGAGACGATCTACCCGCAGAAGGCCAAGCCTCCAGATCAGGTGCGTTGATCTGCCGCGAACGGCGCTGGAACAGGCTGGCTCGACGTGTCGGTCAGCCGGCGAGCTGGTCGCGGCGGCGGGTGAGATAGGCCCGCTCGGCGGGGTTGCCGGCGAGACCGATGGCCCGGTCGTACGCCGCCCGCGACTCGCCGCTGCGCCCGAGTCGCCGCAGCAGGTCGGCGCGTGCGGCGTGGAAGGCATGGTAGCCGTCAAGGGCCTCGGCGAGCCGGTCGATCTCGGCGAGCCCGACCCCCGGGCCGTCGACCTCGGCGACCGCGACTGCCCGGTTGAGCCGCACGATCGGCGAGGGGTCGAGCAGCACCAAGCGGCCGTAGAGGGCGACGATGGTGGACCAGTTGGTGTCTCGGGCGGATGGGGCATCCGTGTGGACCGTGTTGATCGCGGCCTGGAGCTGGTAGCGCCCGGGTGGGTCACCACCGGTCGCCACCACCTCGACCCGTTCGCGAACCAGGGCGTTGCCCTCGGCGATCAGGGTGCGGTCCCATGCGCCGCGGTCCTGCTCGTCGAGGGTCACCAGCTCCCCGGTGCGGGACACGCGCGCCGACCGCCGGGCGTCGGTGAGGAGCATCAGGGCAAGCAGGCCCGCTACCTCGCCGTCGTCCGGGAGGAGAGTTCGGAGCAGGCGTCCGAGGCGGATCGCCTCGTCGGTGAGGTCGACGCGCACCGGCTCGTGCCCCTCGCTGGCGAGGTGCCCCTCGTTGAAGACGAGGTAGACGACCGCGAGCACGCCGGCGAGTCGCTCGTGGATGTCGTCGGCCGAGGGCACCCGGTAGGGAATGCGTGCCGCCTTGATCTTTGCCTTGGCGCGAGTGATGCGTCGCGCCATCGTGGTCTCCTGCACCAGAAAGGCGTGGGCGATCTCGGAGACGGTGAGGCCGCCGAGCAGGCGCAGGGTGAGCGCCACCCGGGCCTCCAACGCGAGCGCAGGGTGGCAGCAGGTGAAGACCAGTCTGAGCCGGTCGTCCTCGATCGGGCCGGTGGGCTCAGGAGGGGTGTCGTCGTACACGATCCGGGCCGCCTGGTGTTTGGCGTCGCGCTGCGACTCGCGACGGAGCCGATCGATCCCCTTGCGGGTCGCGGTGGTGGCGAGCCAACCGCCGGGATTGGGCGGTACGCCCTCGCGTGGCCACCGCTCTACAGCCGCCACGAACGCCTCGGCCGTCGCTTCCTCGGCGACGTCCAGGTCGCCGAAACGGCGCGCGAGGCCGGCGACCACCCGCGCCCACTCCTCGTGGTGGACACGGGTGATCGCCTGCTCGACGGTGGGACCAGTCATGGCGCCAACAGCGCTCGGACGGATTCCTCGGTTGCGCTCACTTCTCCCCAGAGCCGTTACGCCGGGCCTGCCCGGGACCTCGGAACCGGTGCACCTCCTGCGGCCAGTCGAGCACGGTCGCGAGCCTGCCGGCCCAGTATCGCGCCGCCGCGTCGTCGGGCACGTCCACGACGGCGAAGCCGCCGAGGTGCTCCTTGGTCTCGACGTACGGGCCGTCGGTGAAGACGGGACTGCCATCAACCGGCTCGACACTGCACACCGCGGTAGACCGGTCGAGCCCGCCGTTGGTGAAGATCAGGACACCGTCGGCCAGCATCTCCTCGAGCACGGTCCGGGCGGCCGTGCCCTTCTCGCGCAGCTCCTCCGCCGTGTGGTCGGGCACCCACTCATCGTTGAAGGTGATCAGGTACTCCGTCATGGTCGTCTCCTCTCCGGGCCCTTCTTTCACGAGTTCCACGAGCGGCTGCGCCCTGATACGACACCATCCCGGAAACTCCTCTTCGATGCAGCCCCGGTGTAGTGCCTGGAAGAGGATCGACCTTCGGTGCTCTCGAAACGCACACTCGCCCAACGGATTATCCGTTCGACGTCCCAGGACGGGCCCTAGAAGATCAGCCGCGTGAGCGCGGTGGCCGCCGCGGCGCAGACGATGACGACGAGGAAGGGCGCCCGGAGCAGCACGGCGACGAGCGCGGCCGTCACCCCGACGAGCCGGGCGTCCAGCACGATCCGCTCATTGCCACCGACGGTCTGCACGACGATCAGGCTTACCAGCACTCCGACCGGCAGGAGGGCCGCCGCGGCCGTGATCCGCGGATGTTCCAGCAGCGTGGCCGGCATCAGGAAGCCGAGCAGCTTCAGCGCGTAGCACCCGGCCGCCGCCAGCAGGATCGCCACCCACATGCTCATTGGTCCACCTCCGTCGTCGTGCCCCGTTCGGCGGTGGCCACCTCGGCGAGCCTGGGCATGAGCGTCACGACGGCCATCACCACCGCCGCGGCCGCCAGCACCACCACCCCGGCGGGCTGGAACGGGACGAGGCAGAGGGCAACGGCGCCGGTGGCTGCGGCGACCAGCCACGCCGGCCGGGTGCGGATCCGCGGCGCGACGAGGGCGACGAAGGCCGCTGGCGCGACGGCGTCCAGCCCGATCGCTGCCGGATCGGCGATCATGTCGCCGCTGAAGGCACCGAGCAGCGTGGCGAGGTTCCACAGGACGAAGACCGATCCGCCGGTCGCCCAGAACGCCAACGACGCGAACTCCGCGCGCCGCTGCCCGATGGTCATCGCAGTGGACTCGTCGATCACGAGTTGCGCGCCGACCAGCCTGCGCAGCCCTCGCAGCCGCAGGAGCCTGTCCAGGGAGAAGCCGTAGAACGAGTTGCGCAGGCCCAGCAGCACCGCGGGGAAAACCGCCGCGAGCGGCGTGCCGCCGGCGGCCACCGCACCCACGAAGGCGAACTGTGACGCTCCGGTGAACATCAGCGCGGAGAGCGCGACCGTCTGGGCGGTGGAGAGCCCGGCGGTGTTGGAGAGAGCCCCGAAGGAGAAGCCGTAGGTGCCGGTGGCCAGCCCCACCGCCAGGGCGTCGCGGACGACGGTACGCCGCCGGGGCGGCTCCGCCGACGCTTGAGCGGTCGCCGGCAGCGCGCACTCGCTCACGTCAGCACCCCGGCGTACGGTGGCAGCCCGGTCCACCGCTGGTCCGGCGGCAGGTGGCTGACGTCGTTGTACGCCACCAGCGCGGCCGGGCGGTCGGGACGGTACAGGATGACGGTTAGCGCACAGTTCGCCGCGTTGAGGCCCAGCCAGCGGGCGTTCGGCGCGTCGAGGGCGTGCCGGACGAGCCAGGCGATCAGGAAGTTGTGGGTGACGATCAGTTCGTGGGTCTCCACAGTCGCGGGCGTGGCGAACCGCTCGACGGCGGCTGCGGCCAGCCGGGCGCCAGCGGCGCGCTCCGCCGGGGAGACGCTGCCGAGGAACTGGGCGTACGGTTCCGGCAGCGCCCCGAGGTCGGGCAACGGCGGGACGTAGTCCCCCACCACCGGGGACGAATGCAGGGGAACGCCCGAAAGTTCCCGGCCGACCAGTTCCGCGGTGTGGGTGGCCCGAGGCAGCGGCCCGTGGTGGACGGCGCTCAACGGCACGGCGGCGAGTCGTCGCCCCAGCGCCCGCGCCTGCTGCCGTCCCCGGGCGGTCAGGTCACCCTCGTCGACGGCTTCACCGTGTCGGGCCAGGTAGAGAAATCGGTTCGGCACGCTTCTCCTCGTCAGCGAGAGACGGTCGACCGGCCGGAGCCGGCCGTTCGGGCGACCATGGACGACGGACGTTCGGGCGGGGTCACCGCGGCCCGCAGCTCGTCGGCCCGCTGTCGCGGCAGATCGCGCAGGGACGTCACCACGGTCGCCGTTTCGATCTCGTCGCCCTGTCGGACCGCGGCGACGAGCCGGTCGGTGAGATCCGGGATACCCGCGGAGGGGTGGACCGGGCCGCCGTCGGGGAGCAGGTCCGCAGGCCGTGGCGGCGCGTCGTCGGTCACCCGGCCGGTCTGCACCGCCCGGGCCAGCGCCGCCAGGCCGAGCAGGTCGGCCGTCACGTTCCCGGCCCGATCAGCTGGCGACGTGCGGTGGGCCGGTTCCTGACTCGCCAACGCGGAGGCGAGGCCGGCGGCGTGCCAGCCGGTGATCCGAATCCGGGGGTCGAGCCAGCCCTGCTCGACCGTGCCGCCTCGGGGCGGCCGGGGCGTGACGACGACGGACGACGGCGACAGGGCGGTGTGCTGCACGTCCTGCGCGTGAGCCTCGGCGAGCGCTTCGCCCAACTGGCGGATGATGCCGGCCCGGCCACGCTCGTCGAGTGCCGCACCATGCAGCGCGAGAAAGTGGTCGAGCCGCAGCGCCCGCAGCTCCTGGTGCATCAGCAGGGCCGGACCGGACCGGTGGTGGCCCAGCGTCACCACCTCGACGATGCCGGGATGCCGGAGGCCGCGCAGCAGAAGGTGCTCGCGCAGCGTCGCCTCCTCCAGCAGGGCCCGGCGCTGCTCGCCACCGAAGTGGCCGGACACGTAGACCCGCACCAGGCGGGAGACCTTGTCGAGCGTCGTGCTCCAGGCCGTGTAGTCCTGCCAGGCGGGGGCCACCTCGATCGGTTCCTCGGTGACCTGCCAGGTGCCGATCCGGCTCCAATCCTCGACCGGCGCGCAGCCGCCCAGGCGCAGCAGCTCCGGCATCGCCCGGGAGACGGCGACTGCGGCACCCGCCCACTCTGGCGGCGCGGGCCGGCTCAGCAGGTCGGCGTGCAGCCGGGGGAGCCCGGCGGGTCCGGTGGTGTCCGGGCCGTACACCCGGTTGGCCTGATCCGGGGTCAGTTCGACGTCGAGGTTCGGCTCCGGCAGATAGACCGCGCCGTGGACGACGGGCGCCGGCAGCCCCAGGGTCGCCGCCGCCCGGCCGAGCACGGCCGACAGATGGGCCGCCTTGATGTCGGCGGTCCGCCGAGGGCTGTCGACGGCGCGGGTCCGGCCGCCGGTGGTCAGCAGCCATGTCCCGCCGACGTTGCGGACCTGGCCACGGAGCGTCTCCACCTCCACCAGGCACAGCCCGGTGGGCGTCGCCACCAGCAGGTCGACGCTGTGCACGTGGCCACTGTCAGCGACGAACGAGAAGTGCGCCCAGCTCCGGTACGGCTCCTCGTCGGGGAGCAGCCGATGGATCCCCTCGATCGCTCTCGGCTCGTCCGAGAAACGCCACGGCGTGACGGTCCAACAGTGGTCTTCCCGCATGTGATGTCGTCCCTTCGGGCTCTACGCGTGCACGTCACCGGTCGGCTCGACCGGAGTCGATGGCGGGAACCGCCGCGATCGCCACGCTCAGGCCGGGCCGCTCTCTCCCAGCAGCTTCGGGTAGCCCGTCTCGGCCGCGACGAACCGGCCCGGGCCGACCGAGACCGCGGCCGGACAGCGCGACGTGACCTCGTTGAGGAACGTCATCGTGTCCAGCACCGGGTCGCAGGCTGCCGTGCAGGTCGGAGACGTGCACCGTACCGACGGGCCCGTGCCCCGGTCGACCGACCGGCGCGTCCGTGGCAAGTTCCCGGCAGTCTCGGCGGTAGCCGTTGTGGATCACCAGGGGCCGTGGTAGGCCAGGTTCACCACGAGAGCGGCCACGACGGTCACGAAGAAGACGGCCCATCCGACGAGTTTGCGCGATCCCACCCGCATGTGGGCGATGAAGGCGCCGATGAAGTACAGCACGAGGCCGAGCGAGGCGAGCGTACCCAGCACCGGCACCGAGAAGCCGGCCAGCAGGCCGAGTGAACCCACCGCGAGCGTCGCGCCCAATCTGGGCATCCAGGAGATCGGCAGGCGCTTCATCTCCATCTGTTCCCTGGGGTAGGCATGATTGATCAAATACGTGACGGCGGCGATGGCGGTGAAAAGCGAAGCGAGGATGTTGATCGTTACGTAGGCGGCGAACACGTGATTCCCTTCCGTTGAATTGAGGGACACCGGACGGCATCTTCCGGTGTCGATTCGTGGGATCGACGCGAACTTCGGCGTATGACGTGGGTTGGAATCAGGCCATAGCATCCATTGTGGAGCTAATGCGGTCGCGGACCACTCAATTGCCACTGTCTCGGCACTGGGTCACGAGCCTGTCCAGGCGAGCCCAGGTCGGCCTCGGGCCGGCACGAACGGGGCGCGGAGTCCAGCAGGGAACCGCTGGGAGATCGGCGAGGTCGGCATCAGTCACACGACACCTCGGTAAACCGTCGGATGAACGGAACCGTCAACCTATAGGCGTGGCGAGGACTTCGTTGGCCTATATGGCCTTTGGTGCTATTCGCCCCGTAATCGGACAGGTCGGGGGATGTGGTGCGATCGGGCGCCCCCATCTTCGCTGTCGGTGCGGCGTCGTTGTCGCCGGGTCAGGTCAGCTCGGTACTGCGTCGGGACGAGCCGGAGCAGACGCCCGGGCATGATCGGATAGCCTGCACGGGTGCGTACACCGCTTCCGGCTGTGAGTTCAACTCGCCGCGGACTGTTCGCGGCGGCGACGCTGGCAGTGCTCGGGTCGGGGGCGTGCGCCGACGCCGAGCCGGAGTTTGAACAGCAGCGAGGGCCTGATCCTGAGCTTCTGCTCGATGAGCTGACCGCCGGCCTTTCCCGGGACAATCCCTACCGTGACCCGGACACGGAGGAACGGGCGGCGGCCCGGCGGGCAGCGCGATCGCTGGTCACCGCTCCGAATGCCGGCGCCGACCTGGATCAGGTCTTCGGCGACCTCGGCTTCCGGGCTCACCGTGGGGCGGACCCGGTCACCGGTCGACCGTTTGACCTCTACCTCGCCGAGGGGTCCGACGACCGTTCCTGGGGTGCCGTGCTGGTGGACCGGAGCGCGACCCCGCGCACGGTGATCGAGGTGCCGCACCCCGGCTTCGACATCAACACGGAGAAGCTGGGACTGGCGTTGTACCGGAAGGCGCCGGCCAGCGTGCTGCTGGTCGCTGGGGCACACCGACAGGCCGCCGACGGCGACGCGGACGTTGCCCACAACGATCGGTCGCTGTTCCACGCCCTGGCGGCCGAGTTCGCCAAGAACGGCCTGGATCAGATCCAACTGCACGGCTTTGCCGATCGGAACCTGCCCACGTCCGACGCGGTGGTGTCGACCGGTTCGGCTCCGGTGACCCCGGTGGCCCGCCGGATCGCGGATGGCCTCTCCGGGGCCGGGCTGAACACCTGCCGGGCGTGGGTGAAGAAGTGTGGCCAACTTGAGGGCAAGACCAACGAGCAGGGCCGGGCCGCAGCGGCACTGGAAGCCGTCTTCATTCACCTGGAGCTGAGCTGGTCTGTCCGGCGGGAGGCCGAGGCCCGTAACCGCGTCGCGACGGTGCTCGCGGCACAGCTCGCCGTGGCCTGACCCGCTGGTGGGTTGCTGTCGAGGTCAGATCCGGCGGGCCGTCCGCCAGCGCAGGGCCCAGTAGCCAGTACCGTCCAGGATCGACTCACCACCCAGGTCACCCATGGTCGGGCCGTTGGCGGTGGTGCGGCTGGAGATGAACCGGTGGTGCCCCCGGTCGTCCACGCCGAGGTACATGCCGGAGTGCTCGATATTCGCGCCCTGCACCGGCCCGGCGTTGAAGAATAGAAGATCGCCGGGGAGCAGCCGATCCAGCTCCCGGGCCCGCTTGCCGGTGTTCGGCATGAGCAGCGCCCCTGGTCCCACCGAAGCCATCGCGGTCGCCCGTCGGGGCAGGCCGGGGCCCGCGTTGTTGGTGCCGAGCAGCGGATAGCCCATCCGGTAGCCGTAGACCATGCGCAGGAAGCCCGAGCAGTCCAGGCTACGGATGTGCGACGCTGTCGGCTTCTCCTTCTTGTCGGGGAACTCCCACGGCACCCCGAGGTAGTCGTAGAAGTCGGAGTTTTCCGCGCGACCGTCCGGGTCGATGTCCGAGAGTGGCCCGAAGGCGGCGTCGCCGGAGTACTGCCGGCCCTTCGCATCCTTCTTCGGCACGGCGACGTAGGTGTACTCCCGGGCCACCGCCAGCACATCCGGCGAGCGGTCCGTGCGGGCCTTGAGGAACCAGTCGGTGAACCACTTCTCCTTCTCGGCCCCCGCCCGCCACTCTCGGGGGGCGAGTCGCACCCAGAAATTGGCGGGCACCTTGGCCTTGGTGAACCGTGCCTCGGCGAACGTCCGCTGCGGGCCGCTGATGTGCATCGTGCGGGAACCGTCGGTCATGATCGCGACGGTCTTTCCCTTGGCGTCGATCATCTGCGTCCGGTTCGGCTCGGTCAACCGTCGGTAGCTGTAGCCGGAGCGAGTAGGCGCGGCGGCCTGCGCGGCCTGCGCGCCGAGGCTCAGCTCGATCGGATCCGCCGCGGTGTGCCGGACGACGACGTAGGCGAAGGTGCTACCACCACTCAGCAACGCGAAGGCGGCGACGGTCATCAGCATGGCGCGGCTGCGGGAGTAAGTCCGGTAGTTCATGCCTGTCCCTCGTCGGTGTGTGGCCTCAGGTGACCGGCACGAAGCCGGCCACGACGCCGCTGAACGCCACCCCGTAGGTGATGACGGTGACCATGACGGTGGCCAGCACGGTTGCCTTCGGCGGCTGGCGCACGAGCTGGTAGGCGATCAGTCCCGGTGCCACGAAGCCCAGGGTCTGGTGCGCGAAGAGCAGCGGCAGGTCCCGTTGGACGATCACGAACAGCGTCATCTGGAGGAGGACGCTGAGTAGGACGATCGCGGCGAAGAGACGCTTGCCGTAAAGGATCACGGTGCGCTGCATCAGCCGGGTGAGGGCGTAGGTGACGACAGTCATCACCACGATCACCGCGGCTTGGAGCGGGTCCTCGATCAGCGCGAGCGCGATCCAGCCCGGCGTGATCATCCCGCCGGGCGAGAGGTTTGTGGTCAGATAGCAGAGCAGCGCGAAGACCAGACCGATGCCGAGGCAGGCGGTGGCCAGCTGAGCGCTGAGTTCTCCTCCGAATGTCACCGGTAGGTCCTTCCCAGGAACACGGTCTCGCCGTCCACGGCGGAACTGCGCGTGGTCGGCGGACGGAGCATCGATTCGGCACGGGTGCGGTCCTGCGGTTCCCAGCTCGGCAGGGCGGCCAACTCGTGCAGCAGCACCTCACCCTGCCCGTGGATGTTGCCGACGGCGACGATGGAGGCATCCTCCGGGGTTACCGCCATGACCTCGCTGATCAGCCGCTCCGATGGGAGCTTGCCGCCCAGGTCGACCACCCGGCTCTGCAACTCGGCGGGAACGTTGACCCGGGCGCTGCGGGTCATCTCACCGATCAGCACGATGCGTTGCGGCTGTACCCGGCCGGCGAGCGTACCCATCTGCCCGTTTCGTTCCACCCGGTCCGGTCGACAGTTGATCACCATCGTCAACGGCTTGCTGATCAGCCGCTGCTTCTCCAGTTGCTCAATGTTCATGTACGTCGACTCCGGGTCGTTGGCGGCGAAGATGTTGGCGAACCGGACGCGCTTGTCGCCGTACAGAACCCGGGCCACGGAGAGCACTCCCGGATCAGGCGGCGCCGACCACATGCCGGTGAGCGCGCTGTGCCGGTCGACGCCGAGCTGTTCGGCAACGGCGAGCGCGATGGCCACGTTCTCCTTGAAGGTGATCCAGCCGAAGCCCGACATCTCCTGGTCGGTCACCGACTCGGGGTCGACCGCGATCAGTCGGCAGTTCCGTTTGGCTGCCTCCTTCTCCAGGATCGCCAGCCGGTCCTTCTCCGCCGTGATGCAGATGCCGTCCTCGGGCATCGACCGGCTCAACGACCGGGCCACGTCGTCGAGGGTCGGCCCCATCTCCGCGAGGTGGTCCTCGCGGACGTTGCAGAGCACCCCGATGGTGGACCGGATGAGCTTGCTCTGGTTGATCTCCTGCAACGCCGGCATGACCGCCATGCACTCGATGACCAGCGAATCCGGGTGGTAGACGGCGGCCCGCCGGACGATGCCGATCTGCTCGACCACGTTGGCGATCCCGAACTTGCGGTGTACCGGCTCCTCGCTGGCATCCGGGAAGATGAACCTCGCGGCGGTGCCGGTGGTCTTGGCCACCACGACCTTGCCGCCGCCGCGCAGCGCGCCCGCACAGAGTCGTGTGATCGAACTCTTGCCACGGATCCCGTTGACCAGCACGCGGTGCGGGATGGTGTTGAGGTTGCGGTTGTGGTTCCGCTGTTCGATCACGCCAGCCACCAGGAGCGCGAGGCAGCAGAGACTGTAGACGGTGTAGAGGTAGAACATGCTCAGCCTTTCGTCGCCCGGCTGCGAGTCCCGGCCGCGTGCCGGACGCGGGCGAGGACGCTGGTCCGGTCGGCTCCCGCGCCACGCAGCCGCAGCGCACCACCGAACCGGGCGGACCCGGTGTGCCGGACCTGCCGACAGATCTCCAGGCACATCGCGATCGCGCCGATGTCGTCGTGCCGCTGCGGTGGAACGGGCAGTTCCACCGTCCCTTCGCTCATCTGCTCGGCGAAGGAACTCAACCTCCGCAACGGCCGGACGAAGATGTAGAGCTGCCACACGTGAGTGAGGAGGGCGATGCCCACCACGGCACCGGCCACCAGCAAGGTCCAGCGTCGCTCCACCATCGTCGGCAGGCGCAACCCGGCAACGTCCTGCTCCAGCACGACCGCCCACTCGAGGTGGGCGACAGTCGTCGGCACGGTCAGACCGGAGGCGGCGACCATCGCCGGGGCGCCATCCTCGGTGGTCGACCGGCCAACCGTGCTGCCTGGCAGCACGTCGACGGCGATGCTTCGGGCCAACTCGCCCTGTAGCGGCTGAAATGCCCGGTAGCCCTCCGAATCCAAAATCGTCCGCAGCTCGGCGTCGACGACCCGGACCCGGCCATCGACCCGACGGACCAGCCCGAGCAGACGGTCAGGGTCGAACTCACCAATCACCGCATAGCCGTCAGCGCGCTGGTTGAAGGCGTACACCAGCGGCAACCGTTCGGCCGTGTCGTCGAGATGGATGCCGACCTCGCCCGGCAGTGGCGCGAAGGCCCGCAACGGCTTCCGACCCGCGCCGGCCACCATCGTCCCGTCTCGGTCGACCAGGTACAACGCCCGAAGCCGCTGCTCGGCGGCGAGTTCCCGGTCCAGTGTCCGATCCGCCTGCGCGAGATCCTTCGAGGTGACCCCCTGCGAAACCCGGGAGACGGTGGCCAGGCCATCATCGAGCAGGTGTCCCAGGGCGTTGCTGGCCTCCTCGGCCCGGCTCTCCGCATCCCGCACCAACTGCACGGGAATCGTCGGTTCGGGCGCCTGCAACGCGAGCACCGTGGCCGCCACCGGCCAGAGCATCGCGACCACCACGGCTACGGTCAGGCCCTGTAGGACGGTTGGCCGCCAACGCTGGTCCGCCGGGTACTGGTCGCCGGAGGTCAGGGCCAACGCCCGCGTGATCCGGTGCGCCTCGCGGATGCGCGTCGGCGCACGACGCCGCGTCATCGCGCCGCAGGCGTCGGCCTTGGCCTGATTCAGCAGCGCCCGGACTGGTCGGACCAGCGACATGCGCATGAGTACGAAGCTGAGCAGAGTCACGACCAGCAGGCTGAGCCCGAGCAAAACCCCCTTGGTGCCCGAGGTCCCCGCGCTCACCTCCGCGGCGAGCAGGGAGACGACCACGAGCCCGGTCTCACCCACCGGCGCGGACGACACCACCAACCTGCGGTCCGCCCACTCCTTGACCACCACCTCACGGCTCTGCGGCGAATCGGGCCCGACCAGGCCGGCGAAGACCGTCGGCAGGTGCACGGCGTCGACGGCACTGGCTCCCTGCATCAGGCTGCTCTTGCCGTCGGGGGTGATCATGTGGATGCCGTGACCCGCGTCGGGGTTGAGTCGCAGGTTCCGCATGGTGACCGGCTGGATCGCGAGCACCGCCCGGGTGTCGTCCAGCGCGACGGAATAGACCAGCATGGGGCCATCCGGCGTGGTGACGGCGGTCGTCTCGTCAACTACCAGCACCGGCGGCAGCAGGTCGATCGGCAGCGCCGCGCCCTTGGCGGCGAGAGGTCGCCGGGAGGCGGTCTCAACGATCACCGCGCCGGTGAAGCCGGCGCCCTCCCCGGCCAGCCGGGCCAGCAGGTCGGCGTCGCTCGCGGTGCCGCGTTCCTGCACCGTCCGGCTGAGGTCGGTCGCCCGGCCGCGGGCTTCGACCTGCATGCCCGATGCCAGCTTGGACACGACGTCACGTTGAGAGTCGACGACAGCCGGGAGTACCCCGCGCTGGGCGCTGACCGCGAACCCGAGGATCGCCATGGCAACCACGAACATCGTGGTCCAGAGATAGACCAGTGAGGGCGCGCTCGTGCCGGCTGGGAAGGCCGCAGCTGGCAACTGCTGGTCGAGCGCCCGTCGTCGCCAGGCCAGCAGCTGTTCATGATCGTCTGCGGGCCCAGCCGTCGACTGCCATGGCGCGTACTGCGCCGACCTGCCTGACACGAAACGGCAACCTTCCCCGTGGAACTACTCCCTGGACCGCTGCCCATCCAGCTCGTCGGCCAGGCATGACCGCCGGCCGCCGCGAATGCTAGCAAGGCGCACCACCACGAGATCTGGGACGATTTCGCCCTTGTGTCGCCTGAAACGTGGCTGTTACTTGCGGGGTACGCCGCGTACCACCAGGCCCGCCGTGTCAGCGGCCCTGGTTAACAGGTTGCCCTCGATGCGCTCGACCGCGGCCTCGTAGATCCGACGCCGCCCGGGGGGCAGGGCTGGATCCGCCAGCGCCCGCTCAAGATCGACCAGACGGATGTCCGGGTTCAGATCAACGAAGGTGGGGATCGCCTCGATGGCTACCACCTTCCACCTTTTCGTCTCGCCGGCCGGACCGAACGTCACCCGGGTCATCGCACCGTCACGGTTGGCGTTGACCGGCTCGGCGTGCCGGGCGATCTGGTTGCCCATCCCGTAGACGATCCAGGTGTCGCCGATCCGCTCCACCGGCTGAACGACGTGTGCGTGATGCCCGAAGACGACGTTCACGTCGTCGATGGCGGCGATCTGACGGGCCCAGGTCTGCTGGTCGACGTCCGGCTCGTGCTCATACTCGGTGCCCCAGTGCAGGCTGACCACCACGATCTCCGCGCCCGCCTCCCGAGCCGCCGCCGCGTCCCGCCGGATCGCCTTCGCGTCGATCAGGTTCGCCACCCACTCCTTGCCGGCCGGCGGGCGCAGGCCGTTGAAGCTCTTGGTGAAGCTGATGTGCCCGATCTTCACGCCCTTGGCCCGATAGATCTTGACAGTGCGGGAGTCACGCTCGGTCCGGTAGCTGCCGGTGTGCCCCAGATCCGACTTGTCCAACGCGTCGAGGGTCCGCTTGACGCCGTCGTACCCCTGGTCGATGGTGTGGTTCGAGGCGGTGGAGCAACCGTCGTACCCGATGTTCTTGATGCCCTTGACCACCTCCTGCGGCACATTGAACTTCGGGAAGCCGATGTACGGGCCTCCCGGCGGTGCCAGCGGAGTCTCCAGGTGGCACAGGGCCAGATCCGCGCTGGAAACGGTCTCGCGCACGGGTGCCAGCATCGGGCCGAAGTCCAACTCGCCCCCGCCGTCGCGCCGGGCCTGGTCCCACAACTCGGGGTGCAGCAGGATGTCCCCCGCACCGAGCACGGACACCGTCCGTCCGGCGACCTTCACCGGGGCCCCCAACGCACGGGGTGGGTCAGTCGTCACGGGCGATTCAACCGACCACGGTCCGAGGACATAGATCGCGCCCGCCCCGACCGCTAGTGCGATAACGCAACTGAGGATCGCCCGTAGCGTGCCGGAGAACCCGCCGCTCGGCTGAGAATTGCTCGCCACTGCGACAGGCTAGTACGGACCGGACGGCGTCCGCCCGGGGGTTGGCCCGCCGTCCCCCGGCCGATCAGTGACGTCAGCAGCCCGAACGGCCGTCGACGTCGCCATGGCCACCGCCGCCGCCCCGACCTGTCTGCCCGGCATGCCGTTGGAGGTACCCGGTCGGGATTGTCGCGGGTCATCTGCTCGATCAGTCCGGCCACGACTGGATCGACTGGTGGGCGGCCCGGCGATGCCAAGCCGGGTGAACGGGCGCCAACGCGGGTCACCGCGGCCGACCGCCGGTCGCAAACCGGGGTTCGTGTGCTTCGGGGTGTGCTCCTGGGCTGGGAGAACGGGGTGCGGGGAACGTGGGTGGACGTGGGCCACTCCCTGCCACCCCAGGTGAACCCCCAGGTCGCTAGACTGGGCCCTCGCGCCCCCGTAGCTCAGGGGATAGAGCATCGGTTTCCTAAACCGTGTGTCGCAGGTTCGAATCCTGCCGGGGGCACCTCGATACTCAGCAGAAACGCTATCTGAGCTGGCAATACGCACGCTGCTCGATCGTAGGTCGCGGAACAGGCGCGGAATGACCTTGAAGGCATCTGCCCAGGTCAGGCGACAAGGCCGGGGCTGACGGTGAACGCGGCCGCGCTCGCCGCGACGCGCGGGTGGCGGCACGAGTCGGCCGTGTTGCTCGAGGCCGCCGCCCGGCTGCGGGGCGCGCACGACCACACCGATGCGTAGGTCCGCGAGCTCACCCGCCGGGGGTCAAGCTGCGCTGGGCGGGGAAGAGTTCGCCGCGGCGTACGCGAAAGGCTGGGAGCTGGACGGGAAGACGGCCGTGACCGCCGCCGACCCGGCCCGGCACCCCGGGAACTCAGAGCGAACGGATGACGACGTCGGCGAGGTCGGCTTCGAAGAAGGCCTTCGCCTCCAGGAGTTCGGCAGCGGAAGAAGCTGCGCGAGCTTGTCGACATTGCCGCGGAGAAGGCTTGCCCGGCTGAGATCCTTTACCGATGCGACAAGTCACCGTGCTGGGTAGTTGTGGTGCCTTCCCCGAGCCAGGGCGTGCCTGTAGCGGTTTCGCCCTGGACTGGGACGGCTACCGTCTGGTGCTGGACCTCGGCTACGCCACGCTGCCGCGGCTGCTCGCGCACTGGCCAGACGGTGCAGTGGACGGGGTGGTCATCACCCACGAGCACCCCGATCACTGCATCGACCTGCATGGGCTGTTCCGGATGCGACTCTACGGTGGTTCTGCTGGACCACGACTGCCGTTGTTCTGCCCGCCGGGCGTGCTCGACCGGCTCGGCGGCCTGGAGCCCGACGTCGACTTGCGCGACGTCTTCGACGTGCACCTTCTGCCCGGCAGTTACCGGCTGGGGCCGTTCGATCTGACGGGACTGCTACTGCCGCACTTCGTGCCCAGCACCGGCATCCGTCTTCAGGCCGACGGGTTCGTCCTGGCCTACTCCGGGGACACTGGCCCGACGCCGCTGCTGGCTGAACTCGGCCGCGACGCCGATCTGTTCATCGTCGAGGCAACCGACCGTGCCGGCGAGGCCGGCCGGCCCGTACGCAATCTCATGACCTCCACCGAGGCCGGTCTCTGGGCTCGCCGGGCGGGTGCCCGCCGACTGATGCTCACCCACTTTTGGCCAGGCAATGACCGGGCTGTCGCAGTAGCCGCCGCGCAGATGGAGTTCGACGGTGTTGTGCTGGCGGCCGAAGAAGACCTCACCGTCGTACTCGGGACACCAGGCCGCTGATGGGCTCTGCGGCAGTCCATGCTGGACGGCACCGGACGTTGGTGGACCGCGTTGGCCGGTCCAGGCTGCACTCGCCCAGTTCAAAGCGCGTCCCCGCCGACAGTAGGGGTTTCCCCACCACCGAGATCATGGGTCGCCGTGTGTTCCGGAAGCGCCGCCTGAACCAGGCTTTCCGTTATGCGAAACAGTGATGTGACCGCCGCTCGTGGGCCGGTCGTCGAGATGCTCGACGTGACGAAGACCTATGCCGACGGGGGCGGTGTCCGGGCGTTGGATGGTGTGTCGGTCGCCTTCGAGGCCGGTTCGTTCTGTGCGGTGATGGGCCCGTCGGGCTCGGGGAAGTCGACGCTTCTGCACTGCGCGGCGGGCCTGGATCGGCCGGACAGCGGGCGGGTGCTCCTCGCCGGTGAGGACATCGGCAGGCTGCGTGAGCCGCGGCTCACCCAGGCGCGGCGGCAGCGGGTCGGGTTCGTCTTCCAGTCGTTCAACCTGATGGACTCGCTGTCGGTCTGGAACAACGTCCTGCTGCCGCAGCGGCTGGCCGGCGTACGACCGGATCGGGACTGGGCGTCCGAGCTGATGCGCCGCGTCGGGCTCACCGGACGGGAGAAAGACCGGCCCGGCCAACTGTCCGGCGGTCAGCGGCAGCGGGTCGCGCTCGCCCGCGCCCTCGCCAGCCGGCCTGAGGTCATCTTCGCCGACGAGCCGACCGGGGCGCTGGATCTGTCGACCGGCCGCGAGGTGCTTGGGCTGTTGCGCGAAGCGGTGGACGGCATCGGTACGACGATCGTCATGGTGACGCACGACCCGGCCGCGGCGGCGTGGGCCGACCGCGCGGTGTTCCTCGCCGACGGTCGGATCGTCACGGAACTCGCCGACCCGACCGCCGAGAAGGTCGCGGCGCAGATGATGGCGGTGACCGTCCGATGATGCGGCTCGCTCTCGGCACCCTGCGCCAGCATCGCGGCGCCTACGCGGGCACGTTCTTCGCCGCGTTGCTGGCCGTGGCCCTGTTCGCCGGCGGCGGTCTGCTGCTCGCCTCCGTGCTCACCGCGAAGCCGCCGGCCGACCGGTTCGCGGCAGCGTCGATCGTCGTGTCGGGCGACCGCGACGTCACCCTCGAAGTGGTCACCACCAAACAGAAGAAGGACAAGGTCAAGGTCAAGCGCAAGGTCAAGTCCGAGCGGCTCACGGGTGCCGGCTCGTTGCCGGCGGACCTCGTCGGCCGGCTGGGCAACCTTCCGGGCGTTGCGGCCGCGGTCGCGGACGTCGCCTTCCCGGCCCAGGCAGGTACGCCGGACGGACGTCCACTGCACGGTGCCGACGACGCTCCCGTGATCGGACACGGGTGGGCCTCGGCACCGCTGACCCCGTACTCGCTGCGCACCGGTGAGGCACCCGGCCCGGGTCAGGTCGTCATCGACGCCGACCTTGCCAGCCGTTCGGGCATCACGGTGGGCGGCCGTCTCGTCGTCACCACGAAGACCGGTGTCCACACCATGATCGTGTCCGGTGTCGCCGCACCGCCCGGGCGGGACGGGCTGCCCGCCCAGGGCGCGCTGTTCGTCGCCGACAGCGAGGTGGCGTCGGTGTCGGGGCTGCCCGGCCCCACCGCGGTGGCCGTCCTGGCGAGCCCCGGCACCGACGCGGTCGCGCTCCGCAACGCCGTCGAAGGGGTCGCCGGGGAAGCGCCCGTACTCACCGGTGCCGACCGGGTCCGGGCCGACCTGCCGGGCGCCCTGCCGGACTACATCGGTCCCATCTCGATCTTCGGCTTCGTCATCGGCATCACGGCGTTCGCTGCGGTCTTCGTCCTCACCGGCACGGTCACGCTCGGCGTACGCCAGCGACTGCGTGAGCTGGCCCTGCTGCGCACCGCCGGTGCGACCCCCAATCAGCTGCGCCGCCTCCTCGGCGTGGAAAGCCTCCTGCTCGCCGGGGTCGCCGCGCTGCCGGGCGTACCGCTGGGTGTGGTGTTCGCCCATGTGGTGGCCGCCCGGTTCCGGGAGTTGGGTGCGGTGCCGGCCCAGTTCGTCGTACAGACCAACGTGATTGTGCTCATCGCCGCCACGGCGGCCGGGATGCTCGTCACCTTCCTCGGTGCCCGGGTCGCCGGCCGTCGAGCGGTGCGGATCGCACCCACGCAGGCACTCGCCGAGACCGCGAACGCACCGACCGGTGGTCTCGTCCTGCGGGCCGCCTCCGCGGTGGTGACCACGGCCGGTGCAATCGCCCTGCTCGTCTTCGTTCCGCTCGACGGACCGCTCGGGATGGGCATGAGCTTCGTGTCGTCCGCCCTGTTGCTGTGCACCGTCGCGGCCCTGGGCCCGCTGCTGGCCCGGGTGCTGACGACGCCCGTGTCCCGCCTCGTCGGCGTCGGCGCGATCGGCTGGCTGGCCGGCCTGGTCACCCGGGCCGAGCGGCGACGGGTCGCGGCGGTCGCGGTTCCGCTCGTGCTCATGTTCGCGATCAATGCCACCATGCTGCTCAACAGTGCCCTGCTGGACGAACTGACCGGGCGGGAGCAGGCGGACCGGACCGCAGCCGCGACGGCGCAGGTGACCGCACCGGGCGGGCTGCCGCTCAGTACCGTCGAAAAGCTCCTTGCTCTCGACGGGGTGACAGGCGCGGCAGCGACGTTGCCGACGCGGGCGATCGTCGAGCAGGGTGGCAAGCCCGAGGACTATGCGACGCAGGGTCTGCTGGTCGCCGGCACCGAGGCCGCGCTCGACCTCGATCTACGCGCCGGGACGCTGCCGGGCACGGGCAGCTTCGCCGCCAGCGAGTACGTGACCGACCAGTACGGCTGGCGGGTGGGTGACGACGTGCGGGTCTGGCTCGCCGACGGCCACCAGGTCCAACTGCGCCTCGCCGGGGTGTACGCCCGAGCCCGGGGCTTCGGTGACCTGGCGCTTCCCGCGGACCTGGTGGCGGCACACGACCCGCGCGGCCTGGTCAGCACGGTCGGGCTGCGCTACCGCGGTGACGTCCCGGACCGGATCGCCGCCTCGTGGCCCGGCTTGCGGGTGACCCCCACGCTCGGTGCGGCACCCGCCGGGGACGGTCAGAACCAGCAGGGCGCCTGGGAACTCATGGTGGTCATCTCCCTCGGCTTCACGGCGATCGCGGTCATCAACACCTTCGCCATCGCCACCGCCGCGCGCCGTCGTGAGTTCGCCGACCTGCGGCTGGCCGGGGCGACGACCGGGCAGCTCCACCGGCTCGTCGGACGCGAGGCGATGATCACGGTCATCGTCGGGCTGACGCTCGGTGTCCTGGTCACCGCGATCGTGGTCGGCGCGTTCAGCACAGCGCAGGACGGCACGTTGCGGGTGTTCGTCAACGCTGGCACGTATGCGGGGATGCTCGGCGGTGTCGCGGCGCTGGGGCTGGTCGCGGGTGCCGTACCGGCCCGGGTCCTGCTGCGGCGGCGCAGTCTGCCGGCCCTGAGCGACGGACACTGACGGTGCGCACAGCCGGATCACCGCTCGGACCCGCCCTCCGGATCGTCGGGGGCCGGGTCCGGCCGGCGGTCGCGGTCCTGTGCCGACGCGCCGCCGGTAGGATCGCCGCGATGATCCGCACAACGGCGTCGGCGCTGGCGTACCTGGTCAGCAGCATCGTTGCCGGCTTTGTCGGTCTCGCCTGGAGCCTGTCGGCCAGCCTCGGCGTCGGCCTGCTGTCGATCACGCACCTCGGTGGCCCGGTGTTCCTCGGCGCGGCCTGGGTGACCCGGCGCCTCGCGGACCTGGAGCGGCACCGAGCCCGTTGGGTGCTCGGCACCGCGATCGTCGCGCCGTATCTGCCGACCGAGGGCGGCACCATCCGACAGCGGGTCAGCGCGGTCGCCGTGCAACCGGCCACCTGGCGTGACCTGGCCTGGCTGGTCGCGCTGTTTCCGCTGGGCCTGGCGGGCGGGATCGTCGCCATCGTGGTCACCGCCGTCGATCTCGGTGCCGTCGTGGCACCGGCGTGGGCGTGGGCGGTGCCGAACCCGCACGCACCGTTCCCGATGCGTCCGCTCATGACGACGGTGCCGGGCCGGTTCGGCCTGACCGTCCTCGGCGTACTGCTGTTGCCGCTCCTCGCGTGGTTCCTGCGGACCGTCGCACTGGCCCAGGCCCGTACGGCCCGGGCCCTCCTGGCACCCGGCGCGCACCGGCACCTGGTCGAGGAAGCTGTCCGCCTCGCACAGACCCGCCGTCGGGTCGTCGATGCCCAGGCCGCTGAGCTGCGTCGGATCGAGCGGGACCTGCACGACGGCGCCCAGGCCCGGATCGTGGCCGCCGGCATGACGCTGGCACTGGCCGCCCGCAAGCTGCGGATGGGTGCGGCCGCCGCGACCGACGTCGACCTCGCCCGCCGGCAGCTCGACGACGCACTCGCCGAGCTGCGCCGGCTGGTCCGCGGCATCCATCCGCCGATCCTCACCGACCGAGGGCTGCACGCCGCCGTCGCCGCCCTGGCCGGCGACAGCCCACTCGCCGTCGAGATTCGGGGCGACCCAGACGACCGTTACCCGCCGGCGGTCGAGTCGGCGGCCTACTTCGTCATCGCCGAGGGCCTCGCCAACGCGGGCAAACACGCCGACGCCCGGACCTGCGTCGTCACCCTCGCCCGAACCGCCGGCACGGTCACTGTCACGCTCACCGACGACGGACAGGGCGGCGCCGACCCGTCCGGCTCCGGCATCGACGGTCTGCGCCGCCGGGTCGAGGCACTCGACGGCCGGCTCACCATCACCAGTCCACCCGGCGGTCCAACCGTCCTGTCCGCGGAGCTGCCCCACTGATGCGCATCGTGATCGCCGAGGACCTGCTGCTGCTCCGGGATGGCATGGTGCGGCTGCTGACCGACACAGGTCACACCGTCGTCGCCGCCGTCGACACCGCCCCCGCCCTGCTGGCTGCCGTCACCGAGCACCGACCAGATCTGTCCATCGTCGACGTTCGACTGCCACCCGGCTTTCGCGACGAGGGACTACGCGCCGCTCTGACGCTGCGTGCCACGGACCCGGACACCAAGGTGCTCATCGTCTCCCAGTACGTCGAACGGGCCTACGCCGTGGAACTGCTCGCCGACGGCCGAGGCGGTGTCGGCTACCTCCTCAAGGACCGCGTGACCGCCCTCGATGATTTCCTTGACGCGGTGGAGCGGGTCGCCAACGGTGGCACCGCCCTGGACCCGGAGGTGGTGCGGCAGCTGTTCACCCGCAACAGCCGTAACCACGGGGTCGACGGGCTCACCGCACGGGAACGCGAGGTGCTCGGCCTCATGGCCCAGGGCCTGTCGAACGCGGCCATCTGCGCGGCGCTCGTCCTGGCGCCGGTGTCGGTGGAGAAGCACATCACCAACATCTTCGCCAAGCTCGATCTGCCCCCGGCCGAGGATGCCAACCGGCGTGTTCGTGCGGTCCTCGCCTACCTCAACCACTAGCGGCTCCCACCGCAGACTCCGAGCCGGTGGATCGGTGCGGTGCTGTTACCGGCCGCGCTGGCCCTGATCGTCACCCGCTCGTTCGTACTGAGCCGTGTGCCGCAGGTGCTTGTCCCCCGTGCGAGCTACCCGCAAGTGTCCACCGCACGGTGACGATTCCTCACCGGCGACTCCATAGCGTTTGACGTGGCCGCTGCGCTTCAGCCTCGGTCTCGTTGAGGGAGTCATCATGCGTCTGTTGAAACAGCTCGTGGCCGTTGCGGCGGTTGCCTTCGTCGGTGGTCAGGCCATCGTCGCGGTGGAGGGGAACGCCTGGCTCACTCTGGTCATCGGTGTGTTGACGGCCGTGGTCGCGGTCCTCGTCTACCGCTGGGTGGTAGGGCGTACCGAGCGTCGCGCGGTCACTGAGCTGGCGCGAGCCGGTGCCGGCGCTCGGATCGCCCGAGGGGCGCTGATCGGGTTCGGGATGTTCGCCGCGGTGATCGTGAACATCGCCTTCGTCGCCGACTACGACATCAACGGCCTGGGCTCGGTGTCGGGCGCGTTGGCGCTGTTCGGGTTCATGGCCGCCGCCGCGGTGACCGAGGAGTTGCTCTTCCGGGGCGTCCTGTTCCGCATCATCGAGGAACGCACGGGCACCTGGATCGCACTGGTGCTCACCGGCGTGGTGTTCGGCCTGATGCACCTGCTCAACCCCGACGCCAGCGTGTGGGGCGCGATCTGCATCGCGGTGGAGGCCGGCTTCATGCTCGCCGCCTGCTATGCGGCCACCCGCAACCTCTGGGTGCCGATCGGCCTGCACTTCGGTTGGAACTTCGCCGCCGGCGGCATCTTCAGCGTCGTGGTTTCCGGCAATGGCCAGTCCGAGGGGCTGCTGGACACCACGATGTCCGGCCCGACCCTGGTCACCGGCGGCGACTTCGGCCCGGAGGGCAGCCTCTACACGTTGGCGGCGGGTGTGGTGCTGACCCTGGTGTTCATGTGGTTGGCGCACCGCCGCGGTCACATCGTCCCGCGTCGCCGCCGCGCGGTCGACGTCCAGCCGGCGACGGCTACGGTTTCCTGATGATCGGCCTTCGGAGGGTCCCGGACTCGTGGCGGCGGTGGGACGTCACGGTCCGGGATTTCCCGGTGGCGCTGCTCCTCGCCCTCGCGTCGGTGGTGCCGGCGCTGCAGAACCACGGCACGCAGCTCGGGGATCTGCCGGCGCGCCCCTTCGACGCGCTGACCGTCGCGGTGCTCGCCCTGGAGTGCCTCCCGCTCGCAGTCCGCCGACGCTGGCCTGCCCTCTGCCTCGCCCTGGTGTCGGTCGGCTTCGTCATCGACCAGCTCCGCGCCTATCACACGGTCGCGGGCTCCGCGCTGGCCATCGCGCTGGTGAGCGCGGGGGCACACCTGGAACGTCGTCGGCGTACCACCATGGTCCTGGCCTCCGCCGCGTACGTGGCGTTGGCCGTGGCTCTCGACCGGCAGGGGTCGACCGAGGGCGTGACCGGGTTCGCCACTTTCTATCTGTTGCTGGTCCTGGCCTGGGGCATCGGAGCCTGGCTGCGGCAGGCTCGGGCCGCCGAAGCCGAACGCCGCCGCCACGTCGCCCTGACCGCCCGCACCGCCGAACGCACCCGCATCGCCAGCGAACTCCACGACATCGTGACCCACCATGTGACGGCGATGGTCGTGCAGGCCGAGGCGGCCCGCTACCTGACCGCCGCCCCCGAACGCCTCGACACGACCCTGACCGCCATCACCGACACCGGCCGCCGGGCCATCACCGACCTGCGTCACCTGCTCGACCTGCTCAACCCCGACCACAGCACCGATCCGCGTACGCCGTCCGTCGGCGAGCTCCGCGCCCTCGTCGAGCAGACCCGGCAGGCCGGGCAGCCCGTGGACTTCACCGAGGATGGCAGCCCGGCGGACACGACCGGCGGTGCCGAGGTCGCGGCCTACCGGGTGGTGCAGGAGGCGTTGACGAACGCCCTCAAATACGCCCACGGCATGCGCACCACTGTCCACGTGCACCACGGCGAGAGGGAGACCACTGTGGAGGTCAGCACCGAAGGTTCGGGCGCGTACGCCGGAGCCCCCGGCGGGAGTGGACGCGGCCTCGCGGGGCTCCGCGAACGGGTCGGCGTGCTGGGTGGCGAGTTCAGCGCGGGACGGCGTGCGGACGGCGCGTTCGTCGTACAGGCCCGCATTCCCACCGGGAACCCGTCGTGACGACGCCGATTCGGGTGCTGGTCTGCGACGACCAGGCATTGATCCGCACCGGCTTCGCGACGATCATCGGCGCTCAGCCCGATCTCGAGGTGGTGGGCGAGTGTGGGGACGGGCGTGCCGCGGTCGACCTCGCCAGCCGGCTGCATCCGGACGTGGTCGTGATGGACGTACGGATGCCCGTGCTCGACGGCATCAAGGCGACCCGCCTGCTGGCCGGTGCCGGAGTGGCCCGACCCGTCAAGGTGCTCGTGGTGACGACGTTCAATCTCGACGAGTACGTGTACGAGGCGTTGCGCGCGGGAGCAAGCGGCTTCCTGCTCAAGGACGCCCCTCCGACCCAACTGCTGCACGGTATCCGCACCGTCGCGACCGGTGCCGCGCTGCTGGCGCCCGAGGTGACGAGGCAACTCGTGGGACGGTACGCGGCGCGGATCCGTCCCGCCGAGGGCACACCGGACGACGTAGGGCTGACCCCGCGCGAACTGGAGGTGTTGCGCCTCATCGCCAACGGCCTGTCCAACAGCGAGATCGCCGCGACGTTGGTGATCAGCCAGGAAACCGTCAAGACGTACGTGTCGCGCATCCTCACCAAGCTCGACCTGCGCGACCGCGTGCAGGCGGTGGTCTACGCCTACCGCGCGGGCCTGGCCACCTGAGGCGCAGGTGCTGAGCGTCAGACCGCCGGTAGCTGCCCGGCTCGGGTGAGCACCTGGTCGACCAGGCCGTACTCCCGGGCCTGCTCTGCCGTGAACCAGCGGTCCCGGTCCCAGTCGCGTTGGATCTCGTCGAGCGTCCGTCCACTGTGCTGGGCGATCAGCTCCTGCATCGTCCGCTTCACGTGCAGCATGTTCTCCGCCTGGATGGTGATGTCGGAGGCGGTCCCGCCCATCCCGCCGGACGGCTGGTGCATCATGATCCGAGAGTGCGGCAGCGCGTACCGCTTGCCCGCCGTGCCGGCGCAGAGCAGGAACTGCCCCATCGAGCCGGCGAACCCGAGCGCCAGGGTGGCCACGTCGTTGCGGACGTAGCGCATCGTGTCGTAGACCGCCATCCCCGCGCTCACCGAGCCGCCCGGCGAGTTGATGTAGAGGTAGATGTCCCGGTCGGCGTCCTCGGCGGCGAGCAGCAGGATCTGCGCGCAGATCTGGTTGGCCGACTCCTCGGTTACCTCGGTGCCGAGGAAGACGATGCGCTCTCGCAGCAGCCGCTCGAAGACTTGATCGCCGAAGGACGGCTGCCCACCATCCAGCATCCGCACGCCGTACCCGATCATGTGCCGCCACCTTCCACCGTGCCGGCGGGCGGTGGGACCGCCCGGTGGACCGACCCCTTCAGCGTGCGCGCGAAGGCGTTGGTTGGCCCAGTGATTCTGCCGCCGGCAGATCCGCCGACGGCAGAACCGCGCGGCCTACGCGGCGGTCAGCCGCCGCCCACCAGCCTGGGCCGCGTCGCCGCTGGTCAGGAAGGGGGTACGCGGACCGGTGCGCAAGCCACCAGCGGAGGCCAGCGCGCCGAGGCGCAGGGTTGGCTCACCAACCTTCGGCACGCAGTGCAGGACCAGCCCGCCGGTGAGCGGACCCACCAGCAGGGTCGCGTTGCCGATCTCCCGTCGAGCGGCATCGACCCGCTCCAGGTGGGTCAGCGCGGCGCGCGGCGCGACCGGGAGGCGGGGCTCGACCCGGCGCATGTCATCGCGGGCCTCCCCGAGCAGGTCGGCGAGGCTGATGCCGAGCGCCCGGCAGATCGCCGCGAGCACCTCCGAGGAGGCCTCCTTGCGGCCCCGCTCCACCTCCGACAGGTAGGGCACCGAGACATCGGCCGACTCGGCCACCTCGCGCAGCGTGCGGCCCTGACGCTGGCGGTGGCGGCGCAGCACCCCGCCGATCACTCGTCGCAGTAACGACATACGGACCTCACCCTCGCGGTCGGGGAAACACCCCCATCATGCCCGTCTCCGGCGTTCCCGACCGACCCATGCGGGCCCGCGCCGCTCGACGGCACGGGCCCGAGGCCTCACGGGTGCAGGTGGGTGTGCCAGGCGGCCGGCTCGGCCACCAGCGTGATCGCCGGGAACAGCGCCCGGGTGCCACCGGTGGGAAGCAGCGCGTCGTCGTTGATCGTCACGGTCGCCCCATTGACGTCGTAGACGGTCAGCGACTCGTTGCCGTTCTCTCCACCGAACCGCGCCGGGTGTCCGTCAAAGGTGGTGTTCGGGTTGACGTACGCCTTGTCGGTGGGATCGGTGACGTTGCGGTAGCGGGAGACGCCGACGCTCAGCGTGCGGGCCCGCTGCCACCGCGGACCGCCGCTCGTCGATCAGCCGCCGGAGCAGCATGGTGCGTACGAGGGCGTCCAGGTGGTGGGCCTGCCGCGCTCGTGCCCAGGAGCGGTACAGCTCGGTGAGCACTCGTTGCAGGATGTCGTCGCCCCGGTCCCAGTCCCCGCACATCAGGTAGGCGGTCCGTCGCCACTGGACCATCCGGGATCGGACGTACTCGGTGTATTCGTCGTCGGCCTCGGCTCGCCGTCCGCCGCTCGTCGTCACGAGGGTTGCGCCCCCTCCGTCAGCCGGCCTGCACCGGTTCGGTGTTGTCGTCAGGTAGTCGGTTGCGGGGACGGTCTCGGTTGTCCGCTGCGCAACTCGGACCTGCGGTGCAACCCCGACGTGCGGCCCGGGGCGTACCCGCTATGTTGTGGGCGTGCAGGCGACGGTGGCGGAGCAGGTTCGACGGTGATCCATTTTCCCGCGCAGCGCCGGGGCCCGCTGAGCGCGCTGAGCCTACGGCTCGCCGCCGCCCTGGGCCTGGTCCTCGCCGTTGTCGCCGCGGTCTACCTGGGCCGGGACGGCTACCGCGATGTCAACGAGGACGGCCTCACCCTGCTCGACTGCTTCTACTACGCGGTCGTGTCGCTCTCCACGACCGGCTACGGCGACATCACGCCGGCCGCGCCGTCGGCCCGGCTGGTCAACGTCCTCTTCATCACCCCGGCCCGAGTGATCTTCCTGATCATCCTGGTTGGTACCACCCTGGAAGTTCTGACCGAGCAGTACCGGACCGGCCGTCGCCTGTCGCGGTGGAGGAGAAGCGTGAAGGACCACGTCATCATCTGCGGCTACGGCACCAAGGGGCGCAGCGCGGTATCCGCCCTGATGGAGAACGGTCTGGACCGGTCGCGGATCGTGGTGGTGGAGCGCAGCGCCGCCGCACTGCGGCAGGCCACCTCCGCCGGGCTGGTGGCCATCGAGGGTTCGGCTACCCGGTCGTCGGTGTTGAACGAGGCGCACGTCAAGAACGCGAAGGCCGTGATCATCGCGACCGACAGCGACGACGCGTCCGTGCTGGTCGCGCTGACGGTACGGCAGCTCACCGCTGGGCAGGTCCGCATCATCGCGGCGGCACGGGAGGCGGAGAACGCCCCGCTGCTCAAGCAGAGCGGCGCGCACCACGTGATCGTCTCGTCGGCGACCGCGGGCCGGCTGCTCGGCCTGTCCACCTCCGCCCCGCCGCTGATCGACGTGGTGGAGGATCTGCTCACTCCGGGCCAGGGCATGGCGCTGGCGATGCGTTCGGCGGAGCGGGACGAGGTGGGTCGCTCGCCGCGTGAGCTGGAGTCGTTGGTGATCGCCCTGGTGCGGCGGGGCAAGGTGGTCTCCCTGGCCGACCGGGCCGGTGCGGTGATCGAGACCGGCGACATGCTGGTGCACGTGCGCGACGACCGGCCCCAGTCGGCCACGACCGCCTGACCGTCTCGCCGCTGCGGCGGCGTCAGCAGGCGTCGGCGTCCCGGCGGATCGCCTCGGTGCAGGCGACCGGTGTCGTGTTGGCGGCGCGCCGGAGCAATTCGTAGAGAGTCTCCCGCTCGGCGGGTGCCAGCACCCCCAGCACCTCGTCCTCGACGCCCGCGAGGGCACATTCCGCGGCGTTGAGGCGGTTTGCCCCGTCTTCGGTGAGTTCGACGACGTGTCGCCGACGGTCTTCGGGTGATCGGCGCCGCTCGACCAGCTGCTCCGCTTCGAGGTCGTTGAGCAGCCCGACGATGTTGGTGCTGTCCATCGCCAGGGTGGTGGCGAGCGACTGCTGGCTGGTCCCGCCGCTGTCGCGCAACACGGTGAGCGCGACCAGGTGCCGGGGGCGCAGCCCCAGTGGCGCCAGCACCGACTCGGACCGAAGCCGCATCCGCCGGGCCAGATGGTCCAGCAGTGCGCCTGAGCGGTGCTCTGCGGGATCCAGGGGCGGGGCGGACATGTGAGCCAGTCTACCGACCCGACGGAACATCTACCTGCTATAAATAGTTGGCGCTACGCAGACGATCCTTGGAGGAGGAACAATGCATCTGCTACATATCGATTCGAGCATTCAGGGTGAAATGTCGGTCAGCCGGCGGCTCACCGCCCGCGCCACCGCCGCCTGGTGTGCGGCTCATCCAGGCGGCACCGTGACCTACCGTGATCTTGAGGCCGAACCGCTGCCACACCTGGACTCGGTGGCCGGCCTGGCCCGGATGACGCCGCCAGATCAGCACACCCCGGCACAGCGCGCATCCTGGGAGCTCAGCGAGCGGCTGATCGACGAGGTGAAGCAGGCCGACGCGGTGCTGCTCGGGCTGCCGCTCTACAACTACGGCGCACCCAGCAGCGTCAAGGCGTGGGTCGACCACCTGATGGTGGCTGGCCTGGCGTACGACCCGACGACCCAGCAGGGCCTGCTCGGCGGCCGCGAGTTCGTCGTGCTGGCCAGCCGGGGCGGCGGCTACGGCGAGGGCACCCCGCGCAACGGTTGGGACCACGCCGAGCCCTGGCTCCCGCACGGCCTGTCCCTGACCGGCATGCAGCCCCGCTTCATCAGCGCCGAGCTGACCCTGGCCCCCGCGGTCCCGGCGATGGCCGAGCTGATCCCGCTGCACGAGGCGAGCCTCGCGGCGGCCGAGAAGGAGATCGACAACCTCTGGTTGCCTGCCTCCGCCCAGCGCTGAGCGGCACGGTACGACGAGAGCGGCCGCCCCCGATTCCGGGGACGGCCGCTCTCGTCACGAAAGTACGGGTCAGAGAATCGTCCAGGTGTCGCCGCTGCCCAGCAGGCCGGCGAGCTGCTGCTCGGAGGTCTCGGTGACCTTCGCCTTGGCGGCCGCGAGCTGGCTCTGCACCACGCTGTCGTAGGACGGTCGGTCCACCGAGCGGAACACCCCGATCGGGGTGTTGCGCAGGTCCAGGCCGGGGAGCCGGGACAGCGCGAAGGCGTACGCGGGGTCGGTCACCGTCGCGTCGTGCACGACGATCTCCTCCGGGCGGACCGAGCTGGTCTCCCGGACCTCCAGGCCAAACGCGCCCGGCGGGTGCACCACGCAGAACTGCCCGTCGGCACCGAAGGTGATCGGCTGCCCGTGCTCCAGGCGAATCAGGTAGTCGTCCCGGGTGGTCGGGTCCTTGAGCTGGTCGAACGCCCCATCGTTGAAGATGTTGCAGTTCTGGTAGATCTCCACGAACGCCGAGCCCTGGTGCTCAGCGGCGGCCCGCAGCACCGACTGCAGGTGCTTGCGGTCGGAGTCGATGGTGCGGCCGACGAAGCTGGCCTCCGCGCCGAGGGCGAGCGAGAGCGGGTTGAACGGGGCGTCCGCCGAGCCGGCCGGAGTCGACTTGGTGACCTTGCCGACCTCGGAGGTCGGCGAATACTGCCCCTTGGTCAGCCCGTAGATCCGGTTGTTGAACAGCAGGATCTTGAGGTTGACGTTGCGCCGCAGTGCGTGGATCAGGTGGTTGCCGCCGATGGAGAGCGCGTCACCGTCGCCGGTGACCACCCAGACCGACAGGTCCGGCCGGGACACCGACAGGCCGGTCGCGATCGCCGGGGCGCGGCCGTGGATCGAGTGCATCCCGTACGTGTTCATGTAGTACGGGAAGCGGGACGAGCAGCCGATCCCGGAGACGAACACCGTCCGCTCCCGGGGGATGTTGAGCTCCGGCATGAACTGCTGGATCGCCGCCAGGATGGCGTAGTCACCGCAGCCGGGGCACCAGCGCACCTCCTGGTCGGACTTGAAGTCCTTCGCGGTGAGCTTGAGGGCGACGGGCTCAGACATTCTTCAGCACCTCTTCCAGCGTCGTCTCCAGCTCGGCGGACGTGAACGGCAGGCCGCGGACCTGGTTGTAGCTGATCGCGTCGACCAGGTAGCGGGCCCGGATGACGTGGGCGAGCTGGCCCAGGTTCATCTCCGGGATGACCACCCGGTCGTAGGAGCGCAGCACCTCGCCGAGGTTGGCCGGCATCGGGGCCAGGTGCCGCAGGTGCGCCTGGGCCACGGACAGGCCCCGCTGGCGCAGCCCACGGCAGGCCGCGCCGATCGGCCCGTACGTCGAGCCCCAGCCGAGGACCAGCACCCGGGCGTCGCCGTCCGGGTCCTCCACCTCGATGTCCGGCACCGGGATGGCCTCGATGCGGGCGGCCCTCGTACGCACCATGAAGTCGTGGTTGGCCGGGTCGTAGGAGATGTCCCCGGTCTTGTCGGCCTTCTCCAGCCCGCCGATCCGGTGCTCCAGCCCTGCGGTGCCCGGGATCGCCCATGGCCGGGCCAGGGTCTCCGGGTCGCGCAGGTAGGGCAGGAAGGTGGTGCCGTCCTCGCCGTTGGGCTTGGTGGCGAACTCGACGCGCAGGTCGGGCAGCGACTCGACGTCCGGCAGCAGCCATGGCTCCGAGCCGTTGGCGACGTAGTTGTCGGACAGGAGGATCACCGGGGTGCGGTAGGTCAGCGCGATCCGGGCGGCCTCCAGCGCGGCGAAGAAGCAGTCCGACGGTGACTGGGCCGCGACCACCGCGATCGGCGCCTCGCCGTGCCGGCCGTAGAGCGCCATGTTGAGGTCGGCCTGCTCGGTCTTGGTCGGCAGGCCGGTCGACGGGCCGGCGCGCTGCACGTCCACGATCACCAGCGGCAGCTCCAGCGCCACCGCGAGGGAGATCGTCTCGCTCTTGAGGGCCACGCCGGGGCCGCTGGTGGTGGTAACCCCGAGCGACCCGCCGTACGACGCGCCCAGTGCGGCGCCGACCGCGGCGATCTCGTCCTCTGCCTGCATGGTGAGCACGCCGAAACGCTTGTGCTTGCTCAGTTCGTGCAGGATGTCCGAGGCCGGCGTGATCGGGTACGCGCCGAGGAAGACCGGCAGCCCGGAGCGGACTCCGGCGGCGACCAGCCCCAGCGAGAGTGCCGCGTTGCCGGTGATGTTGCGGTAGGTGCCCGGCTTCATCTTCGCCGGCTTGATCTCGTAGCGGACCGCGAAGTCCTCGGTGGTCTCGCCGAAGTTCCAGCCGGCCTTGAAGGCGGCCACGTTCGCCGCGACCAGTTCCGGGCGGGCCGCGAACTTGCGCTCCAGGAAGCGCAGCGTCGACTCGAAGGGCCGGGAGTACATCCAGGAGAGCAGGCCGAGGGCGAACATGTTCTTCGACCGCTCGGCGTCCTTCTTGGACACCGCGTGGGTGGCGAGCGCGCCGATCGTCATCGAGGTCAGCGCCACCGGGTGCACGACGTAGCCGGCCAGCGAGTCGTCGTCGAGCGGGCTGCTCTGGTAGCCGACCTTGGCCAGGTTGCGCTTGGTGAACTCATCGGTGTTGACGATGATGTCCGCGCCGCGCGGCAGGTCGGCCAGGTTGGCCTTGAGGGCCGCCGGGTTCATCGCCACCAGCACGTTGGGCGCATCGCCCGGGGTGAGGATGTCGTAGTCGGCGAAGTGCACCTGGAAGCTCGACACGCCGGGCAGGGTGCCGGCGGGAGCCCGGATCTCGGCGGGGAAGTTTGGCAGCGTGGAGATGTCGTTGCCGAGCTGCGCCGTCTCCGACGTGAACCGGTCGCCGGTCAACTGCATGCCATCGCCGGAGTCACCGGCGAACCGGATGACCACCCGGTCGAGTTGACGGATCTGCTTGGTCACGACTGCACCTCGCTTCGCTGCGCCCGGTCACGCGGGCGGCTGAACATGATGCTGACCTCGCCTTGCCCGGCCACGGGACCTCCTTGACGCGACGTCTCACCGCACCGCTCCAGGCTGGTCCGGCCGCTGTCGTTCCTCACCTGAGAGCCTACGTCGAACGGACCCCCGACCCTCCCCGGAGGTCCGCCGACTGGGACCCGACTGGGCTGAGAAATGGCCAGGTTTGCGGTGTTATGCCCCGCCCGCCGTAATTCAGATCACCACCGGGTCCCTCCGGCGACCCCGGCTGTGCGCGGCCGGGGTCGCCGGAGGATCAGTCGGCGGGGCTGGGCGCAGGCTCGGGCGCCGGGCCGGTGAGCCGGCGGCGCAACGAGGTGGTGGCCAGCATGAGCGCCAGCACCACCAGCAGCGCGGAGACCGCTATCAGGATGGTCGCGGTGCGCTCCACCGAGGTCATCCCGCCCTCGTCGGTGGCAGCGCCAGCAGGGAGTACGCCCTGGGAGCCGGTCGGCGCCGGCGGTGAGACCACCGGCGTGGCCAGGGCTGCCGCCGCGGTGATCCGGAAGCTCATCTGCACCTGGCGGGTCGGGCCGCTGCGCGGATCGAGTTGGCCGACAACGGCGCCGGACAATGGCGCTTCCCGCTGGGCCTGCGGTGTCGCCTCCACCGGCAGCCGCAGTTCGGCGGTCTCGCCCGCCGCCACCAGGCCCGCGTCGCAGCGGGTCCGGGACGGGTCGACCGCCACGCAGCCGAGCGGCGGGGTCGGTACGGTCACCCCGGCCGGCAGGATGACCTCGACCCGCCCGGCGGCGTCCACCGTGCCGGTATTGCCCAGCCGGAGCGCGAGAGTGCTGGCCGCGCCGCTGATGTCGAAGGTCACCTCGTCGGCGTCCAGGGCGATCCCGGGCACCGGCGGGCCGGGCGGGAAGAGCACCGCGAAGCCCTGGTCGTCGATCGCTTCGCCGGGCACTCCCGGCGCGTCCGCGACGACCTGCACGGAGCCGCCGAGCGGCATCCGCTTCCACGCGGTGCTGTCGACCCGCAGTCGGAGCAGAGTGCTGAACCGGACGCCGGCCTCGGCCGTCCAGGCCCCACAGCGGTACGCGCCGCCACCGGCGGCGGCGCAGCCCTTCGTCCCGGTGTCGGTCAGCCCGGCCGGCAGCGTGTACGAGAGCCGGACCCGTTGCGCGGTCGTGCCGGTGTTGCTCACCGTGACCTGCAAGGTGGTGGCCGTGCTGGCCGCGTTCCAGTACGCCTCGGTGAGGGTCACGTCCTGGGTGGTGACCTGGACGCCCAGCGGGTTCGGCGGTGGCGCCTCGGGCCCCGGAGCGGGCGGGCGGACCGGGGGAACCGGCGGAACCGGGGGAACCGTGGGCACCGGGGGCGCCGGGGGCGCCGGGGTGGGCGGTCGGGTCGTGCCGCCCGGTACGGGCGCGGTGGTGGTCGGCGCCGGCGGCACGTCCGGGGCGGTGGTCACCGGTGCCGCCGGTGTCGTCTCCGGCGGCGGCGCGGTGGTCTCCGGTGCCGGGTCGGTCGGCACCGGATCACCCGGCTCCTCGGTCGGGGTGGGTTCCTCCGCCGGGGTGGTCTCGGGGTCTGCCCCCGGTTCGCTGACCGGGTCGGTCAGGGCCACGACCGGTTCCCCGTCCGGCTCTGCCGCGCTGGCCCACGCCGGGCCCGCGCCGAGCGCCGCGAGCAGACCGAGGGCGAGCACGGTCGCCAGCAGGGGCGTGGAACGCCGCCCCTCCGCCCGTTTACCGGGCGCTGCCTTGACGCGGGCCATCTGTCCTCCGGTGACATGGGTGGGTGTCCAATATTCGGTAACAGTTGCCCCTGTGCACTAGTCCCATGCGGAAACAAATCCGTAACGTGTTTGTGACGGACCCTTCCGGGCGGACGGTAGGCTCCCGACTGTGACCGGATACCTGGGCTCGTACGCGACGCTCGGGCTATTACTGCTCGCCAGCGTGCTGTTCTTCGTTACGGCGTTCTCGGCCAACCGAGTGTTACGCCCCGCGCATCCGGCCGATCCGCCCGGCAAGCGGGCCACCTACGAGTCTGGGATCGACCCGGTCGGCGCGGACTGGGCACAGATGCAGATCCGCTACTACGTGTACGCGTACCTGTATGTGCTGTTCGCGGTCGAGGCGGTGTTCCTCTTCCCCTGGGCGGTGGTCTTCGACCGGCCTGGCTTCGGTCTGGTGACGGTGGTGGAGATGGCGGTGTTCGTGGCGGTGCTCGCGCTCGGCATCCTCTATGCCTGGCGTAGGAACATCCTCCGCTGGACCTGAGCGTCGCGACCTCCGGCGATCGTGCCGGCCCGCCCGGCCGTTCGCGGTCGGTTACGGCGACGACCGGTCAGGCCAAGCCCCGCCGGGTCGCCGCGGGCGGGCGGTCGCCTCGGATCGAGGCCACCATGTCCAGCACCCGGCGGGTCGGGCCGACCTGATGGGCCCGGAACACCCGGGCGCCCAGCCAGGCCGAGACCGCCGTCGCGGCGAGCGTCCCCTCCAACCGTTCGGCCACCGGCAGGTCCAACGTCTCACCGATGAAGTCCTTGTTGGAGAGCGCCACCAGCACCGGCCAGCCGGTTCCGGTCAACTCGCCCAGTCGCCGGGTGATCTCCAGGGAGTGCCGGGTGTTCTTGCCGAAGTCGTGTGCGGGGTCGATGAGGATGCCGTCGGGGCGTACCCCTGCGGCCACCGCACGCTCGGCGAGCCCGGTCACCGTCGCGACCACGTCAGCGACCACGTCGTCGAAGGCGGCCCGGTGCGGCCTGGTCCGCGGGACCAGGCCGCCGGCGTGCGAGCAGACCAGGCCCGCGCCGGTCTGCGCGGCCACCTGGGCCAGCGTCGGATCGGCGCCCGACCAGGTGTCGTTGAGCAGGTCGGCACCGGCTGCCACGGCCTCCGTCGCCACCTCGGCACGCCAGGTGTCGATGGAGATCACCACCTCCGGAAACGCGGCCCGGACGGCGGCGATGGTGTCCACCGTGCGCCGGATCTCCTCGGCGACGCCCACGTCCACGCCGGGGCCGGCCTTGACCCCGCCGATGTCGATGATGGCCGCGCCCTCGTCCACCGCCCGCTCCACCGCGCGCAGAGCGCTGTCGGCGGCGAAGGTGGCCCCCCGGTCGAAGAACGAGTCCGGTGTGCGGTTGACGATCGCCATCACCACCAGCTCGCCGGGGGCGAACGTGCGCCCACCCAGCCGAAGCGCCCCGGCCATGCCCGCCTCCTGACAGTCCGCACCGTCGCCGCCGCGTCGGCCGGTCCCGACGCTAGTCGGTCGCCCGACCGGAACTCCGGGCGGGCGTCGGCGCAGATCGTGATCGGGACGGGTGGCGGGGTCGCTCCAGGCCCGCTGCCGTGCCACGATCAGTGCATGGGTCAGCTTCTGCTCCTCCTGGTCGTGGCGTTGACCGTCGCGGCGGTGATATTCGGCGTGACGGTGCTGGTCAGCGGCCGTGATCCCGGCCTGGTGCCCGCCGAGCCGGATTCGCAGGCCGTGGCGTTGCCGGGCACCCGGCCCTTGCGCGAATCCGATGTGGGGGCGGTCCGTTTCGACACCGGGTTGCGCGGGTACCGGATGGCCCAGGTCGATCAGGCGATGCGTCGCGCCGCCTACGACATCGGCTACAAGTCGGAGTTGATCGGCGTCCTGGAGTCGGAGGTCATCGCGTTGCGTGAGGGGCGCACCGACGACGCGGACACGCTGCGCCAGGCCCGTGAGCAGTCCGCCAGCAAGGTGGCGACCGCGGACTCGGCGGAGCTGGACGCGGATGTGCCGCTGAACGCCGAATCCGACGCCGAGGCGGCTCCGATCGCCTCGGCCGACGCAGGCCCGCTGCCCGCCGCCACCTCGTCCCCGGCGGATTCCGACGGCGTGGCACCGGCCGACGGCGAGCCGGCCGACGGCGAGCCGGCCGACCGTGAGCAGACCGAGGGCGCACCCGCCGACGGCACCGAGCGACATGGCGCGGTGGTTCGGTCGGAGTCGGCGTGACCGGCCCGGAGGGTGCCGACGATCTTCGAGAGGCAGCCCAACCCGGTGCCGGTGAGGTGACCGCGACGGTGATCGTCGACGCCCCGGCGGAGCGGGTCTTCGCAGCGTTGCTCGCCTGGGAACGCCAGTCCGACTGGATCCCGTTCACCCGCGTCCGGGTGGTCGAGGGCGACGGGCGCGAGGGCAGCCGGATCGAGGCGGTGACCGCTCTCGGCCGGGCGACGCTGCGCGACGAGATGCGGGTGGTCCGGGTCGACGAGCCGTACGAGATCGGCGTGGTGCACCACGGCCAGCTGCTGCGCGGCCCCGGCGTGCTGCGCTGCACCCAGCTTGGCCGCGCTCGCACCCAGGTGGTCTGGCACGAGTGGTTCCACCTGCCGGGTGGCCGGGCCGGTCGACTGGCGTGGCCGGTGCTCTGGCCCGGCTCCAAGCTCGGCCTCACCCAGGCGCTGAAGAGGTTCGCCCGCCTGGTCGAGCAGGGCCGGCTGCCCTGACCACGCCCGGCGTCGGCTGCCAGCCCGGCGCTCGGAAGAGATACCCGGCGCGGTGCCGCCAGCTCACCGCCGCGCGGAGGTCCCGGGCGATCGAGGCGTACTCGTGGAAGGCCACCCGGGCCGGGTTGTAGCTGCCGACGTTCTTGGTCAGGCCGTACACGCAGCGCTCCCGCTCCGGCGCGAACGAGCCGAACAGCCGGTCCCAGACGATCAGGATGCCGCCGAAGTTGCGGTCCAGGTAGCCACCCTGCGAGGCGTGGTGGACCCGGTGGTGCGACGGGGTGTTGAACACCGCCTCGTACCAGCGCGGCATCTTCTCGATCCGCTCGGTGTGGATCCAGAACTGGTAGAGCAGGTTGACCGAACCGCAGAACGCGACCACCGCCGGGTGCACGCCGGCCAGGATCAGCGGGATGTAGAAGACCCAACTGGTCAGGCCGGTCCACGGCTGGCGCAGCGCGGTGGAGAGGTTGAACCGCTGTGACGAGTGGTGCACCACGTGCGAGGCCCAGAGGATCCGGATCACGTGGTGGCCACGGTGCGACCAGTAGTAGAAGAAGTCCTGCGCGAGCAGGATCAGCGGCCAGCTCCACCAGACCTCGGCCGCCCGCAGCGGGGTGAGCGCGTAGAGCAGCGCGTACGCGGCGGCGATCGGCACCTTCCAGAGCAGGTCGGTGAAGACGCTGCCCAGCCCCATCGCCAGGCTGGTCGCGGTGTCCGCGCCGCCGTAGCCGACCTCGTCCTCGTCGCGGTGCAGCAGGTAGGAGACCCGCTCCAACACGATGAGCAGCAGGAACGCTGGGATCGACCAGGCGATGACGTCCGGGAATTCCTTCATCGCGCGGCCTCCGCTCGCCGTCACCGGCCGGGGCGCACCGCTGGGTGACCATGACCTACCGGTCGGTAACAAGCACCATAGGCAGCCGGGCGGCCGGTGGCAATGGGGTGTCGGTCCGATGCCCTAGCGTGTACGAGGTGACTGACCTGGTGATCGGTGCCGATGGGCTGCCTCGCTGCGCCTGGGGGTCGAGCACCCCCGACTACGCCATCTACCACGACACCGAGTGGGGGCGGCCGCTGCGCGGCGACGACGCGCTCTACGAGCGGATGACGCTGGAGGCGTTCCAGTCCGGGCTGTCCTGGCTGACCATCCTGCGCAAACGCCCGGCGTTCCGGCTGGCCTTCGACGAGTTCCACATCCCGACCGTCGCCGGCTACGACGAAGCCGACGAGACCCGGCTGCTCGCCGACGCGGGCATCGTCCGTAACCGGGCCAAGATCGAGGCGGCGATCGCCAACGCCCGCGCCGCACTGGAGCTGCCGGAAGGGTTGTCCGCGCTGCTCTGGTCCTTCGCACCGGAGCCCCGGCCGACCCGCCCCACCTCGTTCGCCGAGGTCGCGCCGATCACCCCGGAGTCGACGGCGATGGCCAAGGCACTCAAGAAACGCGGCTTCCGGTTCGTCGGCCCGACCACCGCGTACGCGCTGATGCAGGCCACCGGCATGGTCGACGATCACATCGTCGGCTGTCACGTCACACTCCCACCGGCGACATGATGGGATGGCAGGCATGACGACCGAGACCGCGTACCGGGCCGGCGGGGCCGGCCGTGCCGACGGGGTGGGCACCTGGGCCGTGCTGCTGCCAGCCGAACGGTACGAGACCGAGCGGCTCGTGCACCACGACACGTTGGAGCTGACCGGTCTGACCGACGTCGCCCGGCCTGGGCCGGGCGACCAGGTGGCGGTGCTGGTCGAGGCGCCGCCCCGACTGGTGGCGCTCGGCCGGGTCACCACGCCGGGTCAGCGCCACCGGGAAGACCCGGACGACCCGCAGTCCCCGGTCGCGCCGGGCACGCTCGTCGTCGCGTACACCCGGCGAGCCTTCGACGAGCCGGTGCCGGCCGACCTGCTGACGCTCGACGGGCCGGTCACCGAGTTGGAGCCGGCGGCCTTCCGGGCGCTGGCCGACCAGCTCGGCCCGCCCCCGGCGCGGAGCACGTGGCTGGTCAGCCTCGACCTGCCGATCGAGGCTGGCACGCCGGCCGAGGCGGTTCGGCTGTTCTGGTCGTACGTGCAGGAGCTGGGCCCGCGTGAGCTGCCCGCCTTCGTCTCGCCGTCCGGCGATGAGCTGGCCATGCAGGCGTTCGTGCTGGGCGCGGAGGCCAACCAGGACCCGGAGGAGGACGACTAGCGGGTCCTGCCGCCTTCAGCGTCCCTCGAAGACCGGTTTCTGCTTACCGACGAAGGCGAGCGTGGCCGCCCGGTGGTCGGCGGTGGCGCCGCAGATCGCCTGCGCCTGCGCCTCGGCCGCGAGGGCGTCGGCCAGGGTGCCCGCGTCGGCGATGGAGAGCTGCCGCTTGATCGCCCCGTACGCGATGGTCGGGCCGGCGGCGAGGCGGGCGGCCAGCTCCTGGGCGGCCGGCAACACCTGCTCGTCGTCGTCCATCAACCGGTTGAGCAGGCCCAGCCGGCAGGCCTCCTCGGCGCGGACCGGCTCGGCCAGCATCAGCAGCTCCACCGCCTTGGCGTGGCCGACCAGCCGGGGCAGCGTCCAGGACGCGCCGGTGTCGGCGGCGAGGCCGACCTTGGCGAAGGCCATCAGGAAACTGGTCGTCGGGCCCCCGATGCGGATGTCGGCGAGGAATGCCAGCGACGCCCCCGCCCCGGCGGCCATCCCACGGACCGCGGCGATCACCGGCTTGGGCAGGTTGGCGAGCCGGGCGGCGATCGGGTTGTAGTGCGCCCGCACGGTGCCCAGCGGGTCGCTGGCGGAGTTTTCCAGGGTGGACACGTGCTCGCGCAGGTCCTGGCCGGCGCTGAACGACCCGCCGGCCCCGGCCAGCACGACCGCGCGGCAGGACCGGTCGGTCTCCAGCTCGGCCAGGGCGTCCCGCAGCGCCTCCTTGAGGGCCACGTCGAGCGCGTTCATGGCCTTGGGCCGGTTCAGCGTGAGGGTGACGACGGCGTCGGTCCGATCGACCAGCAGCGGCTCGGTCACGTGTCAACGACCCTTCTGTCGGACGATGCGGTTGCCGGAGTCGAGGCACTGCTCGACGTACCGGTCGGCGGCCGGACGCAGGCGGGCCGCGTGCCGGTCGAAGAAGCTGGCCGCGGCGGTGCCGGGCCAGCGCTCGGGCAGCAGCGCCGGGGGCAGCTGCGGGTCCCGGAACAGGAAGGTACGCCACGCGTGCACGAGCCGGAACCGGGTCGCGTACGCCTCCTCGTCGGTGCTGCGCACGGTGACCGCGCCGAGCAGCGGGCGCTGGTCGGCGACGAACCGCTCGTAGGCGCGGCCGATCTCGGTGAGGTTCCACGCTCGCCGGACCACGCCCATCGCGCCGGGCGTGCCGGAGTAGTGCGCGGCGGTGAACCGCTCGAATCGGATACCGGACTCAGCGAGCAGCAGGTCGACGTCCTCGGCGGGCCGGGTGGCCACCCAGGTCTGCTCGTCGAGCGTGCCGTAGCCGAGGAAGCTCAGGGTGCCGGCGAGCCGCTGCCGATCCCGTCGGGAGCCCGGGGCCTCCAACACCAGCAGATCGAACCGGCCGTCCCAGGTGACCCGGCCGGTCCGGTAGATCCGGGCCGCTGCCTCGTCGAGTCGCCGGGCGGCTTTCGGTGTGATCGAATATCCCGGTCCGGAGACCAACCGGAGTGGCTCGAGCCAGCCCTGGCGCACCATCCGGGAGACGGCGGTGCGAACAGCTGGTGGCGCGATTCCCAGCGGCGCCAGCAGCTTGACCAGGGCGGCAACGGGTGCCCGGCCACCCCTCGGACGGAGGTGGTCGCCGTACAGGTCGAAGAGTGCCGACCGTGCCTGCATGACCGCACATTGTGACAGGCCTTCTCAAGATAAGCTAGATGCTGTTACATCAATGCTGCTCCGGTTTGGGTCCGGCGGTGTTCATCAGGGAAAATCGTTGGTCGACACCCCCGCGACCGTTGCGGGTGGTCGTGAGAAGTGGCTGTGGGGCAACCCACCGACCCTGGTGTAGGTCTGAGGGGAGACAACATGGCGGCGATGAAGCCGCGGACGGGCGACGGTCCGCTGGAAGTCACCAAGGAGGGGCGGGGCATCGTCATGCGGGTCCCGCTGGAGGGCGGTGGCCGGCTCGTCGTCGAGATGACTCCCGACGAGGCCAACGCGCTCGGTGACGCGTTGAAGGCAGCGGCCGGCTGAGTAAGGAGTGGTCCGGGCGGCGTATGCCGCCCGGAACGTTCTTTGGACCCTGAGCCACCGGTATCGCCGGTGGCTCAGGGCCTTCATCGGTGCGGGCATGCGGGCCTGGTCCCGCTCCGCGACACTTTCCTGGAGGTACGGTTCCGCGTGCTCGCCATCCGTCTGATCGCTGAGCCCGACCGGCTCGACGTCCTCGTCCTGCCTGTCCGTCCCACCGATCCGGCAGGGGAGGGTGGCACCCCGGCGGAGCCGATGTCGACCGCCGTGGCACCTCCGGACAGCACGGCCGACGAGGCCGCCGCGCTGGTGCCGGCGGCCCGACTGACCGGCCGAGCCGGCGAGATCCACAACCAGTTGCGTCCCGGGCGTACCCCCGGCCGGCTGATGCTGCTCGGCATCGGCGCCGGCGACGAGGCGGCCTGGCGGACGGCTGGGGCGGCCCTGGCCCGCTCTGCCACGGATGAGACGCATATCACGATCGCGCTACCGGCCGAGGTGACGCCGGCCGCCGTCCGCGGGTTGACCGAAGGGCTGCTGCTCGCCCCGTACCGGTTCCGGCTGACCGAGGCTGTAGACCCGCCGGCGCTCAGCAGCGTCGATCTTCTGCTCGCCGACCCGACCGCGTACGAGGCGACCGTCGCCACGGCCCGGACCACCGCGGCGATGACCCATCTCGCCCGTGACCTGACCAACACCCCCTCCTCGGTGAAGAACCCGCAGTGGTTCGCCGACCAGGTGGCCTCCGCCGCAGCCGACCTGCCGGATCTGCGACTGCGGGTCCGTGGCCCGGCCGAGCTGGCCGCCGAGGGCTTCGGTGGGATCCTCGCCGTGGGCGGTGGCTCGGCCAGCGGCCCCCGGCTCGTCGAGCTGGACTGGCATCCCGCCGACGCGCGCACACACGTGGTGCTGATCGGCAAGGGCATCACCTTCGACACCGGCGGCATCTCGATCAAGCCGGTGCCGGCCATGAAGCTGATGCGCAAGGACATGGCCGGCGCGGCCGCGGTCGTCGCCGCCACCCTGGGCGCGGCCGCGCTGCGGCTGCCGGTCCGGATCACCACGCTGGCCCCGCTTGCCGAGAACATGGTCAGCGGCTCGGCGTTCCGCCCCGGCGACGTCGTCCGGCACTACGGCGGGACGACCAGCGAGACGACCAACTCCGACGCCGAGGGCCGACTGGTCCTCGCCGACGCACTGGCGTACGCGGTGCAGCAGCTCAAACCGGACCTGCTGCTCGACCTGGCCACCCTCACCGGAGCCAACGCCGTGGCGCTGGGCAAGCGCACCGCCGCCCTCTACAGCGAGAACGACCAGCTGGCCGCCGACGTGCTGGCCGCGGCCGAGGCGGCCGGCGAGTCGGCATGGCGGATGCCGCTGCACACCGACTACGTCGAGTACCTGGGCAGCGAGATCGCCGACCTCTACAGCGCGCCGGCGCAGGGCGCCGGCTCGGTGCTGGCCGCGCTCTATCTGCGCGAGTTCACCGGCGAGTTACGGGACCGCTGGCTGCACCTGGACATGTCGGCCCCGTCCTGGGCGGACGGCGACCACGCCGAGGTCAGCCGCGGCGCCACCGGCTGGGGCGTCCGGTCGTTGCTGCGCTGGTTGGCCAGCGTCGACTGAGCGAGGTCAACACTTCACCGCGGCGAGGACCCCGTGACCGACCGGAAGCAGCGCGGGGATCCAGTGCTCCGACTCCCGAACCGCCTTGATCGTCTCGCGGACCGTCACCGTCTCCGCGTCCCGGGCGGCCGGGTCACCGATCCGGCCACCGGCCAGCACGCCGTTGAGCGCGAGCACGCCCCCCGGGCGCAGCAGCCGCAGCGCCGCTTCCACGCAGGCATGGAAGCCGGTCGCCTCCGCGTCCACGAAGACCAGGTCGTACGCACCGTCGGCGAGCCGGGGCAGCACGTCGAGCGCGCGACCGGTGATGATCCGCGTACGGCCGGCCGCGAAGCCCGCCTCGGCGAAGATCCGTCGGGCGATCCGCTGGTGCTCCACCTCCACGTCGATGGTGGTGAGCACACCGTCGACGCGCATGCCGCGCAGCAACCAGACCCCGCTAACCCCGGTGCCCGTGCCGATCTCCACCACCGCACGGGCGTTGCCGGCGGCGGCCAGGAGCCGCAGTGCCGCTCCCGCGCCGGGGGTGACCGCGTCGAGGCCCACCTCATGGGCCAGGCTGCGGGCGGTGCGCAGAACGAGATCCTCGGTAGCGTACGACTCGGCGAACTGCTGAGCCTGGGTCGTCGAACTGCCGGAACCGGCGACCGTGGCGATGGGGCACCTCCGGGGGCGGTGCGTGGTGCGGGGGCGGGTTGGCACTGTGAGCGTAGAGGCGACCGCCGTCGGGCGCAGCCGCGCCTCCGCCTGTTGCGATCACAGGGGCAACCGCTGACTCCACCGCGTGCATCCGTGCAATCCTGGAGGCGGTATCCCGTCAGCCGCGACCAGACCGGCCCGTGGCCGGGCGACGCGGTGCGGGATCCGGGGACGGACTGGGAGGCACCGACGTGACCGACGGCTGGGACTGGCGCCGGGGCGGTGAGACTCCGGCTCCGGCGCGACCGCCCGGGGCAGGGGCCCCGCCGGCGGGGCCGCCGACCATGCCGGGGGCTGGCAGCGCGCCCACTGTGCCGCCAGGCGGCACACCGACATCCGGGCACCCGCCCGCGATGCCCGTGGCGGGTGTGCCGACCGCCGGGCCGTCGCCGAGCTGGCCGACACCGATCGCGGGCGGGCCCGCCCCTGCCGGCGCGTCGCCCTGGTGGTCGGACGCGCTCGCCGATCCATGGCGGGATCCGGCGGCGCCGACCGCGGTGGTGGTGCCCGGGGTGGTGGCGGCCGGCACCGAGCCAGAGCCGGTCACCGATCCGGACGCGCCAGGCCGGCCGGCGCTGCGCCAACTGCTGCTCATCTCCGTGATCACCGCGCTGTTGGCCGGCACCCTCGGCGGCGCGCTGGGCTACGCGTTCGCGGTACGCGGCGGGGCTGCTGGGACGGTGCTCGGCGGTGCGCCGGCGGAGGTCCCCGCACTGGCCCAGCGCAGGCCCGAGTCACTGGCCGGGGTCGCCGAACGTGTCCTACCCAGCGTGGTCACCGTGCGGGTGAGCAGCCTCGGCGGGACCAGTGAGGGCTCCGGCTTCGTCGCCACCGCCGACGGCCATGTGATCACCAACGACCACGTGGTGGCCGGTGGCACCGGCAAGGCATCGGTGGTCTTCAACGACGGCAGTACCGCACCGGCGACCATCGTCGGTCAGGACCCGGAGTCGGACATCGCGGTGATCAAGGTGAGTCGCCCCGGGCTGCGACCGGTGGAGTTCGGCGACTCCGACGCGCTGGCGGTCGGCGATCCGGTGCTCGCCATCGGCTCGCCGCTGTCGCTGGCCAACACGGTCACCGCCGGCATCGTGAGTGCCCTGGACCGGACGATGCAGGCCGGCGAGCCGGGCGGCCCGGTGCGCTACTACGCGGCCATCCAGACCGACGCCGCGGTCAACCACGGCAACTCGGGCGGTCCGTTGGTCGACGGCGCCGGGCGGGTGGTCGGGGTGAACTCCACCATCAAGTCACTGGTGGCCGAGGGGCAGGAGGCGGGCAACATCGGGCTTGCCTTCGCCATCCCGATCAACCAGGCCAAGCGGGTGACCCAGGACATCATCGGCACCGGCAAGGCGCGGCGTACGGTGATCGGCGCCCGGGCCGAGGGCCCGAGCGGGGTTGTCGGGGGTGGCCTGCGGCTCGCGGAGGTGGAGCCGTCCGGGCCGGCGGACGGCGCCGGGTTGAAGGTCGGCGACGTGATCCTCAAAGTCAACGGTCGACCGATGACCGAGCCGACGGACCTGACCGCGTTGGTCCGCAAGTTCGCGCCCGGCTCGGTGGTGACCGTCGAGTTTCGGCGGGGCTCCTCCCGCCAGAACACCTCGGTAACTCTCGCGGCGGACGCCAAGTGAACAGCGGCTCACCCCTTGCCCGAACGCCGTCCGGCGTGCGTAGTCTTGCTGCTGACGCCGAGAGGAGGCCAGCGGGATGTTCGAGAACCTGAACTGGTGGGAGATCGGGGCGCTGCTGCTCCTGGCGCTGCTGATCTTCGGTGACCGCCTGCCCGCAGTCATCTCCGACGGCCTGCGGTTGGTGCGCAACCTGCGCAACATGGCGCGCAACGCCACCGGCGACCTGAGTCGCGAGCTGGGCACCGACATCCAGCTGGAGGATCTGCACCCGAAGGCGTTCATTCGCAAGCACCTCCTCAGCGAGGAGGACGAGGCGGCGATCCGCAAGCCGTTGCAGGGCGTCTACGACAACCTGCGTGCGGACGTCAGCGGCGTGCACAACGACCTGAAGGACGTGGCCAGCGCCGCGGACGTGCGGTCGAACGGGACCCGGTCCGGCACGGCCACCGGCACCCCCTCGGCGCCGGCCCCCCGCGTCAGCTACGACGACGCCACCTGACCGACCCGCCACCTGACCGACCCGTCATGTGATCAGCCCGCCGGCCGATCGGCCAGCGGGCTGATGGTGTTCCAGACGGTCAGCGCCCGGCGGGCTTGAGGCCGAGCGGCTTGCCGAGCAGCGACTCACGGCGCAGAGCGAGCCGGTCGGCGATCGTGCCGAGCGCCTTCGCGGCCGGGGACTCCGGCGCGGCCAGCACGATCGGGTTGCCGGCGTCGCCGGCCTCGCGGACCCGGGTGTCCAGCGGGATCTGCCCGAGCAGCGGCACCTGAGCGCCGATGGTCCGGCTCAGCGACTCGGCGACGGCGGCGCCGCCCCCGGCACCGAAGATCTCCATCCGGGAGCCGTCCGGCAGCTCCAGCCAGGACATGTTCTCGATGACGCCGACCACCCGCTGGTGGGTCTGCAGGGCGATCGAGCCGGCGCGCTCCGCCACCTCGGCGGCGGCGGTCTGCGGGGTGGTGACGATCAGGATCTCCGAGTTGGGCAGCAGTTGGGCCAGTGAGATGGCCACGTCACCGGTGCCCGGGGGCAGGTCGAGCAGGAGCACGTCCAGGTCGCCCCAGTAGACGTCGGCCAGGAACTGCTGCAATGCCCGGTGCAGCATCGGGCCACGCCACACCACGGCGGCGTTGCCGGAGGTGAACATGCCGATCGAGATCACCTTCACGCCGTGCGACTGCGGCGGCATGATCATGTCTTCGACGCGGGTGGGCCGGGCCTCCGTGCCGAGCATCCGGGGCACCGAGTGGCCGTAGATGTCCGCGTCGACCACGCCCACGGAGAGCCCACGGGCGGCGAGCGCCGCAGCCAGGTTGACCGTCACGCTGGACTTGCCGACGCCACCCTTGCCACTGGCCACCGCGTACACCCGGGTACGCGAGCCGGGCTGGGCGAACGGGATGACGGGCTCCTCGGTGGCACCACCGCCGCGCAGCTGCGACTGCAACGACTGCCGCTGCTCAGGGCTCATCACACCGAAGTCGATCTCCACGCCGGTAACCCCGGGTACGGCGGCGACCGCAGCGGTGATGTCCGTACGCAGCTTGTCCTTGAGCGGGCAACCGGCGACGGTGAGCAGCAGCTCGACCCGTACGACACCGCTGGCACCCATCGTGGCGGAGCGGACCATGCCCAGGTCGGTGATGGGCCGGCGGATCTCCGGGTCGTTGACGGTGGCCAGGGCGGCCTGGATCGCGTCCTCGACGGTGCTCACGGGTGCTGACATGCCCGCAATGCTACGTCGCGGGGCATCCGCTGCCGCTGCTGCCCGGGGCGGTGTGAGCCAATCGATGGCCCGCCTCGACCCGCCGGTCAGCCGTCCGACAGGCGCGGACCGGTGCCGTCCGGTCGGGCGTCCCGGGCGAAGTCGCCGTCCAGGTCGTCGCGTGGTTCGTCCAGGCCAACACCGTCGGTCGGCCGCTGGCCGCGCTTCTCCTGCCGGCTGTCCTTCTCCTGCTGGCGGCGCTCCAACCGCTGCCGGCGCTGCCCCGCCTCGTCCAGCTCCTCGGCCAGCCGGGCCAGCTCGGAGCGGAGGAAGTCGCGGGTGGCCACCTCGCCCAACGCGATTCGCAGTGCCGCGATCTCCCGGGCCAGGTACTCGGTGTCCGCCTTCTGCGCGGTGGCGCGCCGCCGGTCCTCCTCCAGGGCCACCCGGTCCCGGTCGGCCTGTCTGTTCTGTGCCAGCAGGATCAGCGGCGCCGCGTAGCTGGCCTGCAACGACAGCACCAGGGTCAGGAACGTGAAGGTGTACGGGTCGAAGCGCAGGACCGCCGGGGCCAACGTGTTCCAGACGAACCAGATCGCGATCACCACGGTCATGACGACGAGGAAGTTCGCGGTGCCCATGCCCCGGGCGATGCCCTCCGACCACCGGCCGAACGCCTCCGCGTCGAACCGGGGCAGCTTGATACCCCGGGGCTCGCGTGGCTGGTCGAGCCGCTCCGCCCGCCGCTGGTCAGCCATCTGCGCCATCCAGCATCGCGTCGGTGGTGCCCGGGGCGGCCAGGGCGTCGCGGTCCCGCCAGTCCCGGGGCAGCAGGTGGTCCAGCACGTCGTCCACCGTCACAGCGCCGACCAGCCGGTTGTTCCGGTCGATCACCGGCATGGCGACCAGGTCGTAGGTGGCCATGCGGCGGGTGATCTCCGGCAGCGGGGTGGTCGGGCGCAGCGGCTCGATGTCGTTGACCACCACCTTGCCCAGCAGGTCGGCCGGCGGTTCGCGCAGCAGCGCCTGGAAGTGCACCATGCCCAGGTAGCGGCCGGTCGGGGTGTTCTGCGGTGCCCGGGTCACGAAGACCTGCGCGGCGACGGCGGGGGAGAGCTGTGGCTCCCGGATCCGGGCCAGCGCCTCGGCGACGGTGGCGTCCGGCGGCAGGATGACCGGCTCCGAGGTCATCACACTGCCCGCCGTGCCGGGCGTGTACTTGAGGAGCTGACGCACCGGATCGGCCTCGTCCGGCTCCATCAGGTCCAGCAGCACGTCCTGCTCCGGCGGGGGCAGTTCGTTGAGCAGGTCCGCGGCGTCGTCCGGGTCCATCTCCTCCAGTACGTCGGCGGCCCGCTCCCGATCGAGGGCGGCGAGGATCTCCACCTGGTCGTGCTCCGGCAGCTCGCTGAGCACGTCGGCCAGCCGCTCGTCGTCCAGTGCGGCCGCGACCTCGTTGCGCCGCGCGTCGGGCAGATCCTGCAGCGCGTTGGCCAGGTCGGCGGGGCGCATGTCCTCCAGGACGGCGAGCAGGTTCGCCGTACCCCGGTTGTCGGCGATGCCGCTGAGCCCGCGCACCCGGTCCCACTCGACCTGGTGCAGGTGGCCGCGGCGGGTCAGCCGCCCGGTCTGCTCGCGTACGGCGACACGGGTCAGCGACCACTCACCACCCCGGGTGCACTCCATCGCGACGTCCACGACCGCGCCGGGCTGACCGCCCGGGTCGAGTTGCACCCGCCGGTCCAGCAGTTCCTGGAGCACCAGCAGCTCGTTCGGGCGCTTCTCGAACCGGCGCAGGTTGAGGGTGCCGGAGCCGAGCACGACGGCGTCCACGTCGATGGAGGTGATCCGGTTGATGGACAGGAAGATCCGACGACGCATCGGCATCTCCGCGACCAGGCCCACCACCTCCGGCGGACGCTTGGTCGCCCGTAGCCGTCCCACGGCGTCACGAACTCGGCCCACCTGATCGCCGTTCGGGTCAAAGACGGCGACTCCGGCGAGGCGGGCGATGTAGACCCGGGTCGGCGTGCTCACGGGCACCAGCCTAAGCGCCTAGTGTTTATCAACATGTCGACCTTGGCCTACGAGATCGTGGACGTCTTCACCGACCGGCCCTTCGCCGGCAACCCGCTGGCCGTGGTGTTCGGCGCGGAGGCGCTGGCCACCGAGCAGATGCAAGCGCTCGCGCTGGAGTTCAACCTGTCCGAGACGGTGTTCGTGCTGCCACCGACCCAGGTCGGCGCTACCTACCGCGTCAGGATCTTCACCCCGGTCGAGGAGTTGCCGTTCGCCGGGCACCCGAGTGTCGGCGCGGCGGTCACCGCGAGCCGGCGCGGCATGTTCGGTGTGGGGCAGGTCACCCAGGAGTGCCAGGCCGGGGTGCTGCCGGTCGCGGTGACCGCGACCGGGGCGACGCTGACCGGTGGCGCCCCTACCCTCGGGCCGGAGTTGGACCCGGAGCCGTTGCTGGAGATCGCCGGGCTGGTCGCGGACGACCACATCGGGCCCGCCCCACGAGTCGCCGGCTGCGGGCTGGAGTTTCCGTACCTGCCGGTGCGGCCGGAGGCGGTGGCCCGGGCGCGGGTGAACCCGGCGGCGGCCGAGCGGTACGGGGTGGCGCATGTCAGCGTCTTCTCCTGGGACCCCGCCAGCCAAACCGCACACGCCCGGGTGTTCGTTCCGGGGCTCGGCGTACCGGAGGACCCGGCGACCGGCTCGGCGGCGCTCGGTCTCGGTGTCTGGTTGGTGGCCAGCGGCCTGCTGCCCGGCGAAGGGCTGTCCCGCTACGCGGTGCGCCAGGGTGTGGAGATGAACCGTCCCTCCGCGCTGGCGTGCACGGTCACCGCGGCGAACGGCGCGACGGTCGGCGCGACGGTCGCCGGCCAGGTGATGCCGGTGGCGCGGGGCGAGATCGCCGTGCCGCCGTTCGTAGGCTGAGCGGAGGCGCCGATGCGGGAGGATGCGGGTGTGACGGACGAGGATGCCCCCGGGAGCACGCCGCTGGTCGACGAGGCGATGAAGAAGGCCGCCGTGGCCTGGGTCAGCGTGCCCGGTGGCCCGGCGCTCGCGCTCTGGTGCGCCCCGCTCGAGGGCACGCTCCTGGTGGTCAGCGGGCCGGGCGAGCAGGCCGCGCCGGGTCTGGCCGACGCGACCGAGGCCCAGGTCACCCTGCGCGGCGACCACGGTGGTCGGATCGTCACCTGGTCGGCCCGGGTGACCCGGGTGCAACCGGGCACCGAGGCGTGGGACACCATCGCGCCACTGGTGGCGGCGAAGCGCCTCAACGCGTCCGGCCCGACCGCCGATCTGGTGGCCCGGTGGGCAGCCGACGGGTGTGCGGTGAACCGGCTCGCCCCGGCCGGTACGCCGCTGGCCGGCGCCGACCTGCCGGCCGACGCGCAGGCCGAGCCGCCCCGGCCCACTCCGGCGGTCCGGGTCACCCGCAAGCCGTTCCGCCTGCACCGGGTCCGTCGGCGCTGATCGAGTCGCCCGCGCGTCAACCCGCCCGACCGCCGGCGCCCACCACCTCGGCGTCGGTGTCGACGAGGGCGAGCACCTCGCGCAGTGTGCCGAGCGTGGGGCCGCGCCAGTCCAGGTCGGCGTTGAACACCATGTGCGTGGCCAGGTCCGGTGCGGCGAGCCGGACGGCGGTCATCCCGGCCCGCTCGGCACCGGTCAGCTCCTGGCTGCCGCCGTCACCGACGTACAGGCAGTCACCGGGCGCGAGCCCGAGCCGTTGGCTGGCGGTCAGGTAGAGCGCCGGATCCGGCTTGCACCGTCCGACCTGCACCGAGAAGACCCGCACGTCGAGCAGTGGGGCGACCGCGAGCTGTGGCAGGAAGGCCGGCAGCTCATGCGTACAGTCGCTGATCACGCCGGTTCGCAGTCCGCGCTGGCGCAGCGCCGCCAGCACCGGCACGGCGTCGGGGCGCAGCCAGGTGTCCGCGCGGACCGCCCGGTGCCGGGACGCCACCGCCGCCCTCACCGCATGGTCGCTGGGGTGTACGCCGGCCTGGGCGCACACCCAGCGAAGGGTCGCCTCCGCGTTGCCGAGTCGACCGGTGGCCCGCTCGTAGTAGGTGCGGTCCAGCACCTCGGTCAACGTGTCGGTGTGGCACCCGAGCAGCTCGGCGGTGCCGACGTGCGCGACGCCGCGCTGCACCGAACGGGTCAGGGTGCCGAAGAAGTCGAACAGCACCGCCTGGTAGCTGGGCATGGGGAGCGCCTCCGGGCGGTCGAGGGTCGCCGGCGCGGACCCGCGTGATCGTAACGGAGTGCTGACGTTCCGTGCTGTCCGTGATACGTGTGAGGATTACTTCCCGTGTCCCCGCCTTCACCCCGCCCGTCCCTGGATCCACTGACCACCGGCGCGGTCGGTCTGGCCGTGGTCGCGGTGTCGTCGTCCGCGCCGCTGATCGCGTACGCCGCCGCCCCCGCGCTGGCCATCGCGTTCTGGCGCAACCTGCTCGCGGTGGCCGTGCTGAGCCCCTTCTCGCTGGCCCGGCGCCGCGCCGAGTTCCGCAGGCTGACCGTTGGTGTGGGCCGGCGGGAGGGCCTGTTCTGCGTCTTCTCCGGGGTCGCGCTGGCCGCGCACTTCGCCACCTGGATGCCGAGCGCCCAGCTCACCTCCGTCGCGGCGGCCACCGCCCTGGTCGCCACCCAACCGGTCTGGCAGGGGCTGATCGCCCGCGCACAGGGGCGTCGGCTGCCCCTGGTCGTGTGGATCGGCATCGCGGTGGCGGTCGGCGGTGCGGTGATCGCGACCGGGGCCGACGTGGGTGTCTCCGGCAGGGCCGTCCTCGGCGACGTGCTGGCGCTGACCGGTGGCATGTTCGCCGCGATCTACACCGCCTTCGGCGAGCGGGCCCGGGCCAGCATCAGCACCACCACGTACACCACCATCTGCTACGGGATCTGCGCGCTGATCCTGCTGGTCATCTGCCTGGTCGGCGGCGTACGGCTGACCGGGTTCGACGGGCGTACCTGGCTGGCCATCCTGGCCCTGGTGGCCGGAGCCCAACTGCTCGGGCACTCGATGTTCAACTACGCCCTGAAGAAGATTCCGGCGACCACGGTGAGCGTGCTGATCCTGCTGGAGGCGCCGGGCGCGGCCCTGCTCGGTTGGGCCTGGCTGGGTCAGATTCCGCGCCCGTACGCGCTGCTCGGGATGGCGTTGCTGCTGGTCGGAGTGGCGGTGGTGGTGCTCGGTGGCCGCCGGGTCGCACCCACCGCGCTGCCGACCGACCCGACCCCGTTGGACGACTGATCGCACGACGGCGGGGGGACGACGTGAGGAATATGGACGCCGGTTCCCTCCGCGGCGGGTCCGCCCGGCGTCTGTCCGGGTGAGGAGGGCGATCCGTTGACAACTGAGGACCGCACCCGGGACGGCTTCGCCGACTTCGTCCGGGCCGAGATTGCCGGGCTGACCCGGTTCGCATTACTGCTGACCGGCGATCGGCACCACGCCGAGGACCTGGTCCAGGTGTCGCTGGCTCGGGTCGCGGTGCGCTGGGAGCGGGTCGAGGACCCACACGCCTACCTGCGTCGGGTGCTCTGCACCCAGGCGGCGAGTTGGTGGCGCTGGCGGCGGGCCCGTCCGCCGGAGCGGCTGGGCGGGGCATTGCCGGAACGGCCCTTCCCGGGTGACGACACCGACCTGCGGCTGGTGCTGTGGGCGGCGTTGGCTCGGCTGACCGTGCGACAGCGTGCGGTACTCGTGTTGCGCTACTACGAGGACCACACCGAGGCCGAGACGGCCGCACTGCTCGGCTGCCGGGTCGGCACCGTGAAGAGCCAGACCCGACACGCTCTCGGCCGACTGCGCGTCCTTGCCCCTGAGCTGGCCGAACTTGTCGGCCGTAGTACGCAGGAGGTGACCCGGTGACCGGCCAGCTCTCCGAGGCGCTGCGCCGCCTCGCCGACGACGTGCCACCCGCGCGCGTACCGGACGGGCTCTTCGACGCGGCGCGCACCCGGCACCGCCGTCGCCGGGCCGTCGCCGCAGGCGCGCTCGCCGTCCTGGTCCTGCTTCTCGGCACCGGGTACGCGCTGTACCCCGTGGCGCTGCCGATGCCCGCCAGCCCGCGTCACGACGCCCCTGGCCTGCCCACCCGACTCGTCGACCCGCCGCTGCGTACCGCCTCGGTACGGGACTCGGCACCCGGCTCGGCGGCGATGCTCTTCGGCGGCCCGGCCGTGCGCACCGACTGGTTCGAGACCCGGATGGGCCTGGTGGCCGCCGACGCCGATCGGTACCGGGTGCTGGACGCCGGTCCGTTCGTCCCGGGTTTCGACGCGCTGCTCTCCCCGGACGGCAGGTACGCCTGGGTCGGCGCGTCACTGCTCGACCTGAAATCCGGCAGGTTCACCCCGGATCGGACGGATGGTTACCCGCTCGCCTTCGCGCCGGACGGTGGGCGGCTCGTCTACGCTGACGACGAAGCCGCGTTCACTCCGCCGAACACCTACACCACCCCGTACGTCGGGGTTTACGACCGGGAACGCGGTACGGACGTGCTGCGTGTACGGGTCGACACGGCCTGGATTCCGCCGGGACGCACGGCGGCGCTCTCACTGGACGGCGGTGAGCTGGCTCTCCAGGTCCGTGACGAGGTCTGGTTCGCCCGGGTCGCCGACGCGGGGGCCGGCGGCGTCGCCGAGCCGTACCGGAAGCTGCCGTTGGCCGGCGGGCGGCTTGCCGGGGCCGGTTCCTGGCTGCCGGACGGGCGGTCGGTGGCCGTCCTGGACCGGTCCACCTGCACCGGCTGCCCGGTGCCGTCCTACCCGCGCACCTGGACCCTCGCGCTGCGGTCCACCATCGACAGCGCACCGCTGGCCGGCGCGGCGTTCCCGTCGTTGCCCTCCCGTACGTTCGTCCAGCTCCTCGGCTGGCGCTCGGCCGACGAGGCGGTCGCGCTGGTCGGCGTGCCAGGCCCGACGGCGGTCGACCGGCCGGAGGACCACGACATCGCCTGGGGGCCCTATCACGAGCCCGGCACGGAGGCGGTGGAGCTCGTGGTGCTGCGCCGGGGCGCAGCCGCGCCGGAGGTGCTCTTCCGCACTCCCGAGGGCATCACCGACCTGTCGGTCGCCGCCGACCTCGCTATCGACGGCGCGGTACGCCAGTCGGACCGCCCCGACTACGGGCCGCTGCCGTTCTGGCTGCTCGCCGTGGGGTTCGTCCTGGCGGTCCTGGTCGCACTGCCCGTGCTGGCGCTGCTGCGGCGGTGGCGCGGGTGGCGTCCGCGTCGGCGCGGACGGACCGCACGGCCGCCGGTCTAGCCCTCGTGGACCTCGATGACCCGGGTGGTCGGTGCGGATTCGCCGAGCGCGGCGCGCAGTGCCGCCCGGTCCGGGTCGACGAGGAACGACTCGTACCCGGCCCGGGCATCGAACCGGATCACGTGCACCTCGGTCTGCCCGTCGGTGCCGCGCAGCCGTCGTTCCAACTGACCGCCGTGCCGGCCGAGCAGGGCCAGCACCTCGTCCTCGTAGCGTTGCCCGGCGGCCTCGGCCCCGACGGAAAACTCGACCAGCGCGACAAGAGTCAGCATGATGACCCCCTCATTCGGTGATGCCGACGGCGTTCGCACTCGCCGCCCAGAGCCGGGCGGCGAGCTGCGGATCGGCGGCCTTTCGATATGGCCGACGGAGCCGACGGTCGGCGTAGTAGCCCCCGTCGACCAGCCGGGAGCGGTCCTGGTTGGCCAGCCACACCAGTGTCTCGGCGCCCTTCTCGGGGCTGCGGAACGGCAGGATCCGCATACCGAAGGCGACCAGCCTGCTGTCGTTGGCGAACCGGGTGCGCACCAGCCCGGGGTGGAAGCTGTACGCGGGGATGCCCGGCCAGCGGCGGGCCGCCTCGGCGGTGAACAGGATGTTCGCCTGCTTGCTGGTGCCGTACGCGCCCATCGGCTGGTAGCCGCGCAGCGGCGCGTTGAGGTGGTCCGGGTCGAGCGCGCCGAAGCGGTGCGCACCGGAGGCGGTCACCACGATCCGGCCCACCCGGTCGGCGAGCAGGTTGGTCAGCAGGAACGGGGCCAGGTGGTTGGCCTGGATCGACATCTCGAAACCGTCGACGGTGGTGAGTGGTTGCAGCGCGATGGCGCCGGCGTTGTTGGCGAGCACGTCGATCCGGTCGTACGCGTCGCGCAGCCGCTCGGCGAGCCCGCGTACGTCGTCGAGCACCGCGAAGTCGGCCCGGAACAACTCCGGACGCTCACCCGAGTTCTCGCGTACCCGTTCCGCCGCCGCCTGGAGGCGGGCCGGGTCCCGCCCGACCAGCACCACCTGGTCACCCCGGCAGGCCAGGTGCACGGCGGCGGCCAACCCGATGCCGGAACTGGCCCCGGTCACGACCACCAGCCGACGCCCAGTGAGATCTTCCACAGGTCCATTCACCCCGGTCATGGCGCGAGGTTACCGTGGCGTCACAACGCCCTTTGGGATCGTTAAGTTCTCGGATCTGTCATCAGTGGCGTCGGCATGCCCGCCGGACGCTGGAAGGAGCGCATCCATGGCCGCAGTCGGTCGCCCCCGCAGGTCCTGCCTCGCCGTGCCGGGTTCCAGCGTCAAGATGCTCGGCAAGGCGCAGGGACTTCCGGCCGACCAGGTCTTCCTCGACCTGGAGGACGCCGTCGCCCCGCTGGCCAAGCCCGACGCGCGCAAGAACATCGTGGCCGCGCTCAACGAGGGCGACTGGGCCGGCAAGACCCGCGTGGTGCGGGTCAACGACCTGACCACCCCGTGGACCTACCGGGATGTCATCGAGGTCGTCGAGGGTGCCGGCGCGAACCTGGACTGCATCATGCTGCCAAAGGTGCAGAATGCCGAGCAGGTGCACTGGCTGGACCTGTTGCTCACGCAGATCGAGAAGACGCTCGGCCTGGAGGTCGGCCGGATCGGCATCGAGGCGCAGATCGAGAACGCCGCCGGCCTGGTCAACGTGGACGCCATCGCGGGCGCCTCGCCGCGCGTGGAGACCATCATCTTCGGCCCGGCCGACTTCATGGCGTCGATCAACATGAAGTCGCTGGTGGTCGGCGCGCTGATCCCGGACTACCCGGGAGACCCGTACCACTACATCCTCATGCGGATCCTGATGGCCGCCCGGATGCACGACAAGCAGGCCATCGACGGCCCGTTCCTGCAGATCCGGGACGTGGACGGCTTCCGCGAGGTCGCCAAGCGCTCGGCCGCGCTGGGCTTCGACGGCAAGTGGGTGCTGCACCCGGGCCAGATCGATGCCGCCAACGAGGTCTACCAGCCGGCGCAGGCCGACTACGACCACGCCGAGCTGATCCTCGACGCGTACGAGCACTACACCTCGGAGGCGGGCGGCAAGCTCGGCGCGGTGATGCTCGGTGACGAGATGATCGATGAGGCGTCCCGCAAGATGGCACTGGTGGTCGCGGCCAAGGGCCGGGCCGCCGGGATGAGCCGCACCTCGTCGTTCACCGCACCGGAGTGACCGGCCGAGTCGCCCCCGGGTCGCACCCGGGGGCGGCTCGCCGAACTCAGTAGGTGCCGCTCTCGTAGCTGGACGAGTCCTGGTTCGCCACCCAGACAATGAAGATCACGATGGCGATGGTGGCCAGCACGGCCAGTGCGGTGGCGACCCAGCCGACGATGATGCCGGCGGTGGCGAAGCCCTCGCCGCCCTCGCCGCGCTCCCTGATCTGCTTGCGGGAAACGTGGCCGAGGATCGCGCCGATCGCGCCGATGTAGCCACCGAGGCCGTAGCCGCAGAGGCCGAGGGCGCCGATGATCGAGACGACCATCGCGGCGATGGCCAGGCCGTTCTGCTTCGGTGCGGGCGGGTAGCCGTAACCCGGGTAGCCGACCGGTGGCGGGTAACCGGGTGTGGCCGCGTACGGGCCGGGCTGGACCGGTATCTGCGGCGCGCCGCCCGCGTACGGGTCGTTCGGTGCGTACGGGTACGCGGCGGTCGGCTGGGCGGGTACCGGTTGGCTGCTCACCGGGAGGGTGGGGTCGTCGAATTGCTGTCCCGACGACGCCGGGTCGTGCCAGCCGCCGGAGGGCGGGGGATTATTGGTCATGCGAACTCTCCGTCAGGTCGGGTGCGCCGTCAGGGTAGCCACCGCAGCCCAAACCCGACGCCCCCGCTACCGGGTGCCGCATTGCTCGGGCCGGTCGTAACGGGCAGGATCCTGGCATGGCATTCGACGCGCGCGCCGCGGACCGCTCCGGCAGCCGACCCAGACGGGACGTCAGCCGCCCGGGCGTGGCCCGACGTGCCCGTGCGGCCACGCCGGCCGGCAGCCCTGGTCCTGACGAGCCGGTCGCGCTCGCCGACCCGGTGACCATGCGGCTCGACGGGCGGGTCGCCCTGGTGACCGGGGCGGGCAGCCCGGACGGCATCGGGTACGCCACCGCCCGGCGGCTCGCCGATCTGGGCGCGCGGGTGGCCATCGTCTCCACCACCCGGCGCATCCACGAGCGGGCCGGCGAGCTGGGGGTGACCGGCTTCGTCGCGGACCTGACCGACGAGTCCGAGGTCGGTGCCCTGGCTGACGCGGTCGCCGAGCAGTTGGGCGACGTCGAGGTGCTGGTCAACAACGCCGGCCTGGCCAGTCGGGCCAGCCAGGGGGTGCTGCGACCAGTGGCGCAGCTGACCTACGACGAGTGGCGCGGCGAGATCGACCGCAACCTGTCCACCGCCTTTCTGTGCAGTCGGGCGTTCATCGGTGGGATGGCAGAGCGGGGCTGGGGTCGGATCGTCAACCTGGCGGCCACGGCCGGCCCGGTCAACGCCCTGCCCACCGAGGCCGCGTACGCCGCGGCGAAGGCCGGGGTGGTCGGGCTGACCCGGGCGCTGGCCATGGAGATGATCGCCGACGGGGTGACCGTCAACGCGGTGGCGCCCGGCACCATCTACACCGCGGCGTCCACGATGGCCGAGATCAAGCAGGGGCTGGGCACTCCCGTGGGTCGACCGGGCACTCCGGACGAGGTCGCCGCGGCGATCAGTTTCCTGTGTTCTCCGGCCGCCTCGTACATCACGGGTCAGATGCTGGTGGTGGACGGCGGCAACAGCGTCCGCGAGGCTCGGTTCCGCTGACCGCGCTGGTCCAGATCGGCCCGTCGGGTCAGTAGCCCCCGCTGTTGCCGGAGTTGCCGAGGGCGACCAGGGCCAGCCACCCACAGCAGGCCAGCACGGTGAGCCCGGTGAAGACGTAACCGAGGATCAGCCCCCAGGTGGCGAGCTGGTCGCCCTCTTCGCCGCTGGTACGGATCTGCCGCTTGGCCACGTGGCCGAGGACGGCACCGGCCGGCGGAAACACGAAGGCGAACACCAGCGACAGGATCGCCAGCACGTTGGTGGCCCGACCTGGGCCGGACGGCGGTGGGCCGTACTGGCCGTAGGGGCCCTGCGGGGGGTACGGCGGCTGTTGGCTCCAGTGCGCCGACTGGTGCGGCCCCTGCTGCCCGTACGGCGATGGTTCGTCCGCCGGTGGCCCGTACGGCGACTGGTCCCGGGGTGGCTCGTAGGGTGACGGCGGCGGCTCGTCCCCGGGCGGTCCCGACGGCGGCGGGTAGCTCACAGCTGTCCTCCTCCTGCCGGTGCCGGAAAAGTCCCTCTTGCCGGACGCTACCCGCAGCGGTGAACCTTTTCACAGCGGTTGTGTGGACTGGTCACCTTGGCCTTGCCGGCTCCGGAGGCCGATACTGACCCAGCGTTCAGTTACTCATGAGTAGTGCGCTGATCCCCGGAGGCTGAGATGGCCAGACTCGCCCAGACGCCCGGCCTGACCGATGTGCAGCTGTCGATCCTTGAGACGGTCCGGGAGTTCGCCGACAAGGAGATCATCCCGCACGCCCAGCGGCTGGAGCACGCCGACGAGTACCCCACCGACATCCTCGACGGCATGCGCGAGATGGGGCTGTTCGGCCTCACCATCGACGAGGAGTACGGCGGGCTCGGCGAGTCGCTGCTCACCTACGCGCTGGTGGTCGAGCAGCTGTCCCGGGGCTGGATGTCGATCTCCGGGATCGTCAACACCCACTTCATCGTGGCGTACCTGATCTCCCAGCACGGCTCGGCCGAGCAGAAGGCCAGACTGCTGCCGAAGATGGCCACCGGCGAGGTGCGCGGCGCGTTCTCCATGTCCGAGCCGGAGACCGGCTCGGACGTCTCGGCGATCAAGTCTCGGGCCGTCCGCGACGGCGACAGCTACGTGCTCAACGGGCAGAAGATGTGGCTGACCAACGGGGCGTACTCCTCGGTGGTGGCCACCCTGGTCAAGACCGACACCGGCGCCGAGTCGGTGTACGGCAACATGAGCACCTTCCTGTTGGAGAAGGAGCCGGGCTTCGGCGAGACCGCACCCGGCCTCACCATCCCGGGCAAGATCGAAAAGATGGGCTACAAGGGCGTCGAGACCACCGAGATGGTGCTCGACGGGGTGACCGTGCCCGACTCGGCCATCCTCGGTGGCGCCGACAAGGTGGGTCGCGGTTTCTACCAGATGATGGACGGCATCGAGGTGGGCCGCGTCAACGTGGCCGCCCGCGCGTGCGGCATCTCGATCCGCGCCTTCGAGTTGGCGGTCAGCTACGCCCAGCAGCGCAAGACCTTCGGGCAGCCGCTCGCCAAGCACCAGGCGATCGCCTTCAAGCTCGCCGAGATGGGCACGAAGATCGAGGCCGCGCACGCCCTCATGGTCAACGCCGCCCGGCTCAAGGACGCCGGTCAGCGCAACGACGTCGAGGCCGGGATGGCCAAGCTGCTCGCCTCCGAATACTGCGCCGAGGTCGTCCAGGAGGCGTTCCGCATCCACGGCGGCTACGGCTACTCCAAGGAGTACGAGATCGAGCGGCTGATGCGGGAGGCCCCGTTCCTGCTCATCGGCGAGGGCACCTCGGAGATCCAGAAGACCATCATCTCCCGCGGCCTGCTCAAGGAGTACAAGCTCTGATCCGCGCGTCAGCCGGCTCCCTGGCCAGGTCCTGCGGTTGGAACCGGTACTCCTCGAACGCCGCGATCAGCCGGTCCTCCGGCACCGCCGTGTCCCTGCCGAAGACGACCGGGGCGGGCTGCAGCGACCGCCAGACCGCGGGCCGCAGCCGTACGCCGTTCAGCCGAACGTCGCGCCGGTGCGGCTGACCCGGTCGATGTTCGTCCAGTCCAGGACCTGGCGGCCGTGCCGGATCGCGCGGGGAGTCAACGCCAGCTGACACGTGAACCGCGCCTGCGCGTAGGCCGTCCGACCGAGCCATGCCGCGACTCCGACGACGAGCACCGGCCGGACGATGTCGACCCAGAGGCCCTGCTCAGGGGTCGCACCGATCACGGTCAGCATGACCCACTCCGCCGCCAGATCGACCCAGCCGGCGAGCGACCGGCGTGCCACCAGGTCGGGTTCGACCTGTCCATGCCGGTGACCCGCTCCCGCCAGTGCAGTCGGCCGTCCCGCGGCGGCCACCACCGTCCGGCCAGCAGACGGACGCCGATGGACACCCAAACCGCCAAGCTCACTGCGGAGGAGTCCACCTGGGGCACCCGGAGCAACCCGCCGGCCATCACCCCCGCTACCAGCGCCGCGACCGTCAGTGCCAGGAACCGGCGAGGCAGAGCCCGTCGTCCAGCGAAAGCCCACAACAGCCGCGAAAAGAACACAACGCAGCGTGCGACCGCCACGCAGCCATACCGCCACCCCGCCCCCGCCCCCGCCCCTGCCCCTGCTCCGTCGATCATGGAGTTGTGGTGGGGGACAGATGCGGTAAAAAACCGCGAATCTGGCACCACAACTCCATGATCGACGTGGGGTGGGGTGGGGCGGGGTGGGGTGGGGTGGGGTGGGGTTAGGGGAGGCGGGTCAGGTTGGCGGCTGCTCGTTCGACTATTAGGCAGCGGTCTTCCACGTAGTCCATTCCGGCCTCTTCGGCGATCCGCCGCGCTTCGGCCGAGACGATGCCCAGTTGCAGCCAGACCGCCGGGGCGCCGATCGCCACCGCGTCGCGGACGACCTGCACGGCGTCGGCGGCCGGCCGGAACACGTCCACCAGGTCGACGGGGTGCGGGATGTCGGCGAGCGTCTTGTACGCCCGTTCCCCGAAGAGTTCGTCGACGGTCGGGTTGACCGGGATGATCCGCCAGCCGTGCTGCTGCATCTGCAACGGCACGCGGTGCGCGGCCTTCAACGGGTCGCGGGAAGCGCCCACGACGGCGATCACGGTGGAGTCGGCGAGGATCTGCTGAGCGGTACGCACCCGCCGACTGTAGCGCCGCCCCGAGGCTAGAGCAGGGTCAGCTGCTCGCCGGCGGGCGATGGAGGAGGCTCGGGCACGCGGCGGTTGTCGCCCAGCTCACCACGGTGCAGCCCGTGCCGGCGGGCGGCGATCCGCACCCGCGCCGTCAACTCCCGCTGGTACGCCTGCGGGGCGTAGGAGCCCGCCCGGTAGAGCTCGCGGTAGCGGGGCACGAGGTGCGGGTATTCCCGGGCCAGCCAGTGCGCGTACCACTCCCGAGCGCCGGGACGCAGGTGCAGGGCCAGCGGGGTCACGCTGGTCGCCCCGGCGGCGGCGATCGCCGAAACGGTGGCGTCGATCGACTCATCGCTGTCGCTCAGCCCCGGCAGGATCGGGGCCATCAGCACCCCGAGGGAGAAGCCGGCGTCGGCGAGCGCCCGGACCGCGTCCAGTCGGCGACGCGGGTGCGGTGTGCCCGGCTCGACGGCACGCCAGAGCTGCTCGTCGACGAAACCCACGGAGTAGGAGATGCCGACCGTGGTCACCTCGGCGGCCTCGCGCAGCAGCGGTAGGTCTCGCAGGATCAGCGTGCCCTTGGTGAGGATCGAGAACGGGTTCGCGAAGTCTCGCAGAGCCGCGATGATCTGCGGCATCAGCCGATAACGCCCCTCGGCCCGCTGGTAGCAGTCCACGTTGGTGCCCATCGCGACGTGCGCGCCCCGCCATTTCGGCGCGGCCAACTCCCGCCGGACCAGCTCACCGGCGTTGACCTTGACGATCACCTTCCGGTCGAAGTCCGCACCGGCATCGAGGTCGAGATAGGTGTGGGTATTTCTCGCGAAACAGTTGTGGCTGACCACTCCGTTGGCGATGAAGTCCCCGGTGCCAGTGGTGATGTCCCACAGAGGCAGCTCCAGCCCGAGTGCCTTGATGCCGGCAACCCTGAGGGCGCCCTGATGCTTCAGTGCGGCACCCTCGATCGACCGCTTCCGAGTGATGGCCGGGTCGGTCATGTGAAAGAACCGGAGCCGGGCGGCCAGGCCGCCGGTCAGCCTGATCTCTCGCACGCGGTTGGGTCGGCCGCGATCTTCTCGAACGCAGGAGAACCCGAACCGGTGTAGTGCCTCCGTCGTCTGGTCGAGGATGGCGTCGTTGCTGTTGCTGATGCGCAGGACACCTCTGCTGCAACTGCCCTCGGCGTCGAAGATGCCTGCCAGGAAGCCGAGTCGCCACTCGTCGCTGGGGCTGACCGGCCATTGGATCAGGCCGGTGATCGTCTCGATGTCACGCTGCTTGGAGGTGCGGATGGCGGACAGAGCTTGGCGGGTGGCGCTGGCCGATGTGAACAAGAAGCGCTTTGTCTCGATGCCCTCCTGGGCAAGGTAGCGCTCACTTCGACTCAACGCCTCATCGTCGACCAGCGCCAGACGGAACCGATGCACGATCCCGTAGGAGTACGAGAAGGTGCCGAGATGCGCGTCCCCGCGGACCATCCCGCAGAGGTATCCCCGTCGATAGTCGGGTGACTCCTTCGGCTCGGCTGCGAAACGGCCTGTGCCGATCAGGCGGTTGTTGGTGGTCAGGTAGGGGCGCTGGCCGACGCCCTGCATGGCTCCGGTGACGTACTTCCAGCCACGGTCCGAAAGGAAGCGGTGGTCGCCGCTGGCGATCAGCGTCGTGCCGTCCTCCAGGGTGACCCGGTAGGCCGGCTTCACCGTGGACCACTTGTCGAGGACGGTGGTGACGACGTACCGGAGGTAGGCGCCACGTCGCTCCGTCCCGTAGATGCGGTCTCCCGGCTCCAGTTCGCTGATCGGCTTGGTGCGCCCGTCCGCCATGAGGATCGGCGTGTCTCCGGCTAGGCAGTAAACACATGCATGAGAGCAGCCTCGGTACGGGTTGACCGTCCACTCGAAGGGGACGCGGGACTGCCCGGGCACCCGGTTGATGATGGATTTGGCCCGAACCTCGTAGAAGGTCATCCCGGCGAACTCGGGGGTGTCGAAGGTGCGGGCGATGGCGCCGGGCAGCGCCAGCGGCAGGGGTGGCGTCGCTGGCGCTGCCCGCTCGGGGTCTCCCTCAACCGGGGGAGCGGTGAGGTTGTCCCAGCGCATGGGCACTATTCGAACACGTGTACGAGTCGAGCGCAAGTGACCCGCCGTACACCGGTGGTCGTTTCGGTGGTCGGGGAGTGGAGGATGGACACCATGGAGACGTCGACCTTCGTCTACGACGGCGACTGCGCGTTCTGCACGCGCTGCGCGGAGTTCATCGAACGCCGTATTCCCACCGGCGCGCGGGTGGTGCCCTGGCAGTTCGCCGACCTGGACGCGCTCGGCCTCACGGCTGACGAGTGCGAGGAGGCCGTGCAGTGGGTCGGCGCGGACGGCTCACGCGCCGCCGGGCCGGACGCCATCGCGAGGCTGCTCGCCGCGAGCGGCCCGTTCTGGCGGGTCGCCGGGGCCGGCCTGCGGTTTCCGCCGGCACGTGCGGCGGCCTGGCCGGCGTACCGCTGGGTGGCCCGCAACCGGCACCGGCTTCCCGGTGGCACGCCGGCCTGCTCGCTACCGCAGGAGGCCCGGGAGCGGCTCTACGGGCCGACCGGCCGGCCGAGCACCGGGGCCTGATCGCCGAGCGGCGCCCGTTCCGCACTCGCTCCCACCGGAGCCTGACCAAGCGGCACCGGGTCCGTGCCGGCGCCCGCCGGGTCCGGATCTGCCGCGTCCGTCGCCGGCCCGGAGGTGTCGCGACCGGCCAGCCGGCGGGCCCAGACCAGCGGGCGGACGCGCTCCAGCGGCAGGAAGCTGGTCATCGCGGCCAGGTGCGGCGCGAACGAGATCGTGATCGTCGCGATGGTGACCGCGTGGAACGAGTAGAAGAAACCGACCATGGCGAGTCGCCAGCGGGGCGGTAGCAGGAAGACCACCGGGCTCAGCAGTTCGAAGGCCACGATGCCGAACTGGGCGACGATCAGCAGGTACGGCACCTGGGCGATGAGGTCCGCCAGATCGGTGCCTCGTCGGATGATCGCGCGGGCCAGGACCGAGCCGGTCACCCAGTCCAGGCCGCCGAAGCGCAGCTTGGCCCAGGCGGCGAGGAAGTACGTGCAGATCACTGCGATCTGGGTGACTCGAAGCGCCCAGCCACCGGCCTCGGTGCGGGTGGTGTCGCCGTGGCGGGCCCGACCGGCGGTGGGCAGCACGGCCAGCGCGATGAGCAGCCCGAACCGGTCGTGGTCGACCTTCCCGTAGCTCATCGCGATGATCATCCACTCGAGGTACAGCGCGAAGACCGCCCAGCCGAGCAGTCGAGGCGCGCGTCCGGTCGCGGCGAGGAGAGCGAGCACCAGCAGCGACCAGAAGATCACCGCCACCAGCGCCGACGTCGGCGTCGGCAGCTGGAGCACACGTCCGATCAACAGCGGCTGGTACAGCTCGCCGGGCACGCTGACCCGGGTGCGTACCCAGGGGGTGAAGATCACCAGGTCGGCGGCGACGAAGAGGTAGATCAGGGTGCGGAACGCGGCCACCCGGCCCCGGGGCACGGCCTCGGTCAGCCAGCGGCTCATCGGGGGGCCTGCCAGCGGACCACGGTCTCATCGGTGTGTTGGCCGGTCGGTCGGCCGGCGCGGATGCCGTGCCAGCGGATGACGATGCGGATCTCGACCAGCGCGGCGGCGTCCGGGTGGCGTTCGGCGTACGCGTCGGCGACCTCGGTGAGCAGCGTCGGGTCGGCGGCGTAGCGGGCCTGCTGACCCTCGATCTCGGCGCGGCGGATGCCGGTGGCGGCCTGGTCGAGGTCGATCACCGCACCGGAGCTGTTCACGCCCTCGACGCGGGTGTCGGGGGCGGGTGCGTTCGGCGGATTGGAGGTGGAGTACATCCGGAACGGGCCGAACGGGAAGTCGTCGTCGCTGCCCCAGAAGGTGCCGACCAGCAGCAGGACGAGACCGAGTGCGGTCGCGCCCAACCGGGTCACGCGCCCGCGGGTGGTCAGATTCTCCATCGGGTCGTGACGATACGGGATGTACCGGCCGCCTCGGGTCCCACCGTTGGTCAGTCCCGCCTGACCGGGCAGGTGATCATGCGTGCGCTTCCGGGGGTACGACGAAGGCCGGGCCCGTACCGGGCCCGGCCTCGCGTTCCGTCGTGGAGACGGCTCAGTGGTTGTGCTCGGCGAGCTGCTTGCGGACGTCGTCCATGTCCAGCGCCTCGACCTGCTCGATCAGGTTCTCCAACGCGGATTCGGGAAGGGCGCCCGGCTGGGAGAAGACGATGACGCCGTCACGGATCGCCATGATCGTCGGGATCGACCGGATGTCGAACTTCGCGCCCAGCTCCTGCTGAGCCTCAGTGTCGACCTTGCCGAAGACGATGTTCTGGTGCTTCTCCGAGGAGCGCTCGTAGACCGGGGCGAACCGCTTGCACGGACCACACCAGTCGGCCCAGAAGTCGACCAGGACGATGCCGTCGTCGCCGGTCACCTCGTCGAAGTTCACCGAGGTCAGCTCAACGGTTGCCATTGCACTCTCCGATCACCGCGGTTTATCTACGTCCCGTAGAACCAGGGCTGACCGTATCGAATTCCCGGACGGTGGGGCACGAAACGTGCTCGGGGCTGCCGGGGTGTGCCAGGGGTCATCGACCCACGTCTGTTTTCGTCGATGTGCGGAACGCAAGTGCATGACGCACTTGCGTGACCTGCGGTGATGGGAGCGTTTCCAAGGAGATCCACCGGATTGAGCGCTACGAATCGGTAACTTGCGCCTTGACGAGGAGGTATCCGGCCTGCAGAGATCGCTGATCAACCTCCGCTTCGTTACTCAGAGTAGTGTTACAAAAAGATAAATGTGACGCCGATCTCTGTTGAACCTACGGTGCCGTAGGGCAGACTTCCTGACATCAGAGCGTGGGCGGCGGGTGCCGGGGAGGGCCCCGCCGCTCATTGCGTCTCCCCCCGTTTGAGTGACCGGTGTGACATTTCCGCCGCCGTCGCGCCCCGCCGGTCGCCTTAACCACCGGTAAGGCATGCTGTGCCGAACTCCATCGCCGCCCGTCGAAGGGGACCAGCATGCAGTTCGGCCGCTACTACGAGGAGTTCGAGGTCGGCGCGGTCTACCGGCACTGGCCGGGCAAGACCGTCACCGAGTACGACGACCACCTCTTCTGCCTGCTCACCATGAACCACCACCCGCTGCACATGGACGCGCACTACGCCGAGACGTCCAGCCAGTTCAAGCGCAACGTCGTGGTCGGCAACTACATCTACTCCCTGCTGCTGGGCATGTCGGTGCCTGATGTGAGTGGGAAGGCGATCGCCAATCTGGAGGTCGAGTCGCTGCGGCACGTCGCGCCGACCTTCCACGGCGACACCATCTACGGCGAGACCACCGTGCTGGACAAGCGCGAGTCCGGCTCCAAGCCCGACCGGGGCGTGGTGTCGGTGGAGACCCGCGGCTACAACCAGGACGGCACCATGGTCTGCGTCTTCCGGCGCAAGGTCATGGTCCCCAAGCGGGAGTACGCGGCAAGCGCCGTCCCCGACGGAGTGGATCCGGAGCGGCCCAGCTTCCCCGAGCCGCGCTGAGCATCGCGGCGGGTCGACCGTCGTCGGGCTCTGGGCTCCTTCCCGCAGCGGGTTCTGCTGGGGAAGGGGCCCTGTTCCCATTTCGGGGCATATGCTGGCGCCGGAGGTTCCGATGAGCCACTCCGTCGCCGGAGAGCCGCCCTCTGCCGGTCGCCGAGCCGCACCCTTGACCACCGCTGTCTACTCCGCTGCCGAGTGGGACCTGCTCACCAGCCTGCCCGGTCGGGTCCTCGTGGCCGCTGCCGCTCCCGGCCCCGGCCGCGCGGAACGGGGGGTCATGGCGGGCCTGGCCGGCCTGGATGCGGTGGCGGCGGGGCGAGCCTTCGACAGCGATCTGGTCCGTGCGGTGGTCGCCGCGATCTACGCCCGTCACGACGGCACCCCGCAGCCCGCCGAGCGACTCACCGATCTGGTGGACCTGCTGGCCGCCTGCCGGGCGGCGAGCCGGGTCCTGGGGCGGCGCGCCGACCCCGCCGACTCGGCCGCGTACCGCCAGTGGGTGCAGTCGGTCGCGGCCCGGGTCTGCCGCGCGGTGCCCAGCCCCGGCGAACGCCGGGTGGACCACTTGGCCAGCCCGGCGGACCGGCGCTTCCTGGACCGACTCGGTGCCGCGCTCGGGCTGGGCTGATCGGCGGGCCGGCGCGGCGAGCCTCGGCGCGGTCCGTACCCTCTGATGACCGTGACCGACGACCAGCTTGAGGTGGGCGTGGGCCCCTGGCCGGGGGACCCGCCGGATGACCCGCGTTACGACCCGCAGTTGCTGGCAGAGGGGGACCGGCGCAACGTCGTCGATCGCTACCGCTACTGGCGGCACGAGGCGATCGTCGCCGACCTGGACCGGCATCGGCACGGCTTCCACGTCGCGATCGAGAACTGGCAGCACGACTTCAACATCGGCACGGTGGTCCGCAACGCCAACGCGTTCAACGCCGCCGAGGTGCACATCGTCGGGCGGCGACGGTGGAACCGGCGCGGCGCGATGGTGACCGATCGCTACCAGCACGTGCGGCACCACGAGACGATCGAGGAGTTCGTCGCCTGGGCGGCCGAGCGGCGGCTGCCGGTGTTCGGCATCGACAACCTGCCCGGGTCGCGTCCGCTGGAGACCGGTGCCCTGCCGCGGGACTGCGTGCTGCTGTTCGGCCAGGAGGGGCCCGGACTCTCCGCGCCGGCCCGCGCCGCGTGCCACCAGCTCTACTCCATCGCCCAGTACGGCTCGACGAGGTCGATCAACGCGGGCGTGGCCAGCGGCATCGCGATGCACGCCTGGATCCGTGCCCACGCCGGCGCGCCGCCGGACTGACCCCCACCGGGGTGCCGAATCGGACGGTCCGGCTTGACGTGCCGGCGGTCCGGGGCGACGGTGGGGATGTGAGTGTCGCGGTGAGTTGTCCGAGATGCGGGGGCCCGGTACGGGCACCGGATCTGATGCACAGCGACTCGAGGTGTCTGCGCTGCGGCCCGGTGCCGCCGCTGCACGTGCCCGAGCACATCGGAGCGGAGATCATGGCGAGCGTGGTGGAGCGGATCACCGCGACCGCGGAGCCGCCGGGGATGCCGTTGTGGTGCCCGTGGCCGCTGCCGTCCGGCTGGACCCTCACCGGCGTGGCGTACGCCGGGGACGACCGGACGGGAGTGCGGGCGACCGCCGTGGCCTGCGCGGGCCCGGCGCCACTGGGTGGTGGTCCGGCCGACCTGGTGTTCGTGGCCGAGGAGCCGGGCGTCGGCCTGGGTACCCGGCTCGCCGGACTGGCTGGCCCGGACCCGGGACCGGAGCTGGTCGGCGCGCTGACCGACCCGGGGCCGGGCCACCCCGACCACGTCGGGCAGGCCAGGATCAGGGTCGGTGGGCACCCCACTCCACTGTGGTTGGTGAATTCTCCGACGGATCGAAGCGCGTACGCGGGCGAAGCTCGGGGAATGTGGCTCCATGCGATAGCCTGGCCGGCGAGTGCGGGACACCTGCTCGCGGAAGACGTCGTGCTACACGACCTGACCGAGTGGACTCCGCCCGAGCTCGTGTACGGCGCACCGTCCCCGCATCTACCCGGGAGGGGTTGACAACCCATCCGGATTGACGGAGAACGGACGCAGATATTCACTGTACGACACCACACTGATACTCTGGGTGCCGCTGCGGTAATGGGACCCGGCGCCGCGCGAGAGGATGGCCCGCCATGGTCAAGAAGGTCCTCACCTGGGCCGGTATCGCGTTCTTGATCTTCTTCGTCGCCTACCGGCCAAACTCTGCGGCGGACGTGTTCAAGTCGCTCGGCGGCGGGATCATGGACATCGCCCAGGGGTTTGGCGACTTCTTCACCAGCCTCGTCGCCTAGCAGCCGATGGGCAGCCCCTCCGGTCCACCCTTTGACCCGGACGACCCCGACCGGGAACGCCGTGAGCGTGACACCGAGCCGATTCCGCGGATCGGGCCTGATGACGGCCCGGGCTACGGAGCCGGGCCCAGCCTGTCCGACGGTCCGTCCCTTTCGGACGACGTCGGCTATGGCGACGGGCCCGGCTATGCCGGCGAGGGTCGTTCCGGTCGGGCGTGGATCCGTGATCCCGAGGCCGGCTACCAGCCGCCGCAGATCTCCGAGGACGAGCTGGCCGGGTTGCGCGCCGACGCGACCGGCTCGTCCCCTCGACGGGTGCTGCCACTGGAAGACGAGCCCAGCTCGCTGGTTGCCCGCTACCTCTTCCCCACCGAGCGCTACCGGGGTGAGTGGAAGCGGCACTGGATCCACCTCACCACCCCGCTGCTGATCGGCATCGCGGCGACCTTCGTGCTCGGCTACCTCTCCGGCTTTCTCGCCGGGCAGAACGTGGGCGTGCTGACCACCATCGCCGTGCTGCTCTGGTTCGCCGTCATGGGCTGGGTGGCCTGGAAGGTCGCAGACTGGTGGTATGACCGTTTCATCCTGACCAACAAGCGGGTCATGGTGGTCAACGGCATCATCACCCGCCGGGTCGCCATGATGCCGCTCGTTCGGGTCACCGACATGAAGTACGAGCAGACGCCGACCGGCCGAGCGCTCAACTACGGCACGTTCGTGCTGGAGTCCGCCGGCCAGGAGCAGGCGCTCCGCGAGATCAAGAACCTGCCCAACCCGAACGAGCTCTACCTGCGCGTGGTCGAGGAAATGTACGAGCCGCAGGCAGTCGAGGCTCGGCTCGGCAAGGAGGCCGACGAGGCCAAGGCCGACGACGGGGCGTGAAGGTTTTCGACCGAACATCGGAGCAAGTGCGCACCTTTCGTCATGGACCGGAGCGCCTCTGACGTGGCACTCTGCCAGGACAGCTGGGGCGTGGAGGTGGGCGGTGGCGAGCAAGGACTCGTTGGAGGAGCAGTTCCGCGAGTTCGTCGCGGCCCGCTCCGCCGCGCTGCTTCGCACCGCTTACCTGCTCACCGGGGACTGGGCCACGGCCGAGGATCTGCTCCAGACGGCGCTGACCAAGACCTATCTCGCGTGGAAGCGGCTCGGTGGGATCGAGGCGGTCGAGCCGTACGCCCGACGGGTAATGGTCAACACCTCGACGAGTTGGTGGCGGCGGCGCTGGCACGGTGAGCGCCCCACCGAGGTGCTGCCCGAGCGGGCTGGTGTCGACGAGATCGAGCAGCAACTTGATCGTGACCTGCTCTGGCGGCATCTCAAGGAGCTGCCCAACCGGCAGCGGGCGGTGTTGGTGCTGCGCTACTACGAGGACCTGTCGGAGGCGCAGACCGCCGCGATGCTGAACATTTCACCGGGCACGGTGAAGAGTCAGGCGTCCCGAGCGCTGGCCACACTGCGCCGGCGAATGGGCGCCGACGCACCGGATCTGGCCGCCGCAGCCGGCATTGCCGGTCGGTCGGGCGCAGCCGGTGCCGCTCGGGCTGGGGCCTCGGGTGCCCCGACCGGCCAGGTCCCAGCCTCCGGTGCCGCCGCGTCGTCCCGACCCCGGCAGGCCACTGGCCGACCCGTGCCCCGCCCGGCCACTCCCCGCTCCGCCGCGCCGCGTCCGATCGGCCCGCAGGTCGTGCTGCCCACCGCCCCGGCGGCCGTGCCCGTCGGCACGGGCTCCGGGGAGCAGCAGTGAGCGGATTCCCTGGTCGGCCTGACAACCGGACGGGCGACCCGCGGCGTTCATACCAGGTGCGACCTGACGAGCTGGAAGGTGCGGTGCGGGAGACTCTCTCGCGCCAGGTCGTCCTTGCCCGCCCACTGGGCGCCGACCCGGCCGGCCAGGCCATCCGCCGCGCGAACCGGATCCGGCGGCGACGCACCGCCGCCGGCCTCGCCCTCGCGACGGTCACCACCGTGCTGCTCAGCGTCGGCATGGCCCAGCTCGGTGCCGGGCCCGGCCAGGACGGGACACCCATCGTGGTGATCGGTGACCCGGGCCCGTCCAGCCGCCCGGGCCCGACGGCCAGCGTTCGCGGCTCCACCCCCTCGCCCGGAACGTCCGCAGCCCTGATCACGAGCGAGACACTGGTCAGCGCCGACGGACGGCGACTGGTGCTGCCCGACGTCGGGCCGGCCGAACGCGCCCAGGTCCTGCCCGGCGGCGGCGGTTGGCTGGTGGTCAGCACGCCGACCACCGCGGGTCGTTCCCTCTGGGTGGTGCAGAACGACGGCCTGGTGCAGGTGCTGCTGGCCGGTGCGGGCCCGATCGTCCTGGCAGACGACAGCCGTCAGGTCGCCTGGCGCGATGGTGGTGACCTGCTGATGGCGGGTGTGGTCGGCACCCAGCTCATCGGGGTGGTGCGCACCCCGGCGCCCGCAGACGCGGCACCCGTCCGGTTCGTCGGTGACAGCGTCCTGGTCCGACTCGACCCGGCCGACGGTGGCCATACCCTGTGGCGGCCCGCAGCCGGGCAGTTGCCCGAGGCCGTCGACCAGAAGACCCTCAACGTCTACGGGGGTCTCCCCGACGGCCGGCTGGTCGGTCAGATCTCCACGATCGATCCGGGCGGGACCTGCCTGGCCGTGCTCGACCCGACGCGTCACCTGGATCCGGTACGCACGGGCTGCGGTCCGGACCTGAGCCAGGACGGAGTCGGCGGGGTCTCCGCTGACGGGCGGTGGCTGCTGGTGAACGGGTGGGTCGGCAAGGTCAGCCGGTCCCTGCTGGTCGACCTGCAGGGGCTCGGGCCGGACACGGCCGCCGTTTCGGCCGGGCCGCCGATGACCGGCGCGATCGTCTGGAGCGACGAGTCGAAGGCCTCCTATCTTGATGACACCGGCAAGCTGGTCCGGGTCGACGTCGGCGAGGTGCGGGCAGGAAAGCCGGCCAGCCCTGCTCCGGTGCCCGGCGTGCCAGCTGGCGAACGGCCAGTCCTGGTGACCCAATTCTGAAGCCTCACGGCCGGGGTGACCTCCGTGAGCCGGGCTCCGTGGTCCCTCGGTAGCGTCGGATGGTGACCTCGCGTACCGGCTCCGCCCCGCGGATCGACCTGCACACCCACTCGACGGCCAGCGACGGCACGCTGAGCCCTGGTGAGCTGGTCCGCGCGGCATCCGAGGCCGGGCTGGACGTGCTGGCCATCACCGACCACGACACCACCGCCGGCTGGGCGCCGGCCGTGGACGCGCTTCCGCCGGAACTACGCCTGATCCGAGGCGCGGAGTTGTCCTGTCGCTGGTCCGGTATGCAACCGGCGGTGCCGCTGCACCTGCTGGCGTACCTGTTCGACCCGGACCACCCGGAGCTGGTGGCCGAGCTGGCCCGGGTGCGGGCCGCCCGGGAGGAGCGCGGCGAACGGATCGTCGCGCTGCTGCGCGCCGACGGCATCGACGTGAGCTGGCCGGACATCCTGGCCGGTGCGGGCGGCGGCACCGTGGGCCGCCCGCACATCGCACAGGCGCTGATCCGGGCCGGCCTGGTCGGCAACACGCGGGAGGCGTTCGGCCCGGACTGGCTGGGCGAGCGGTACCGGCTGCCCAAGGAGGACATCGACGTGTTCCGGGCGATCCGGCTGGTCCGGGAGGCCGGCGGCGTGCCGGTCTTCGCCCACCCCCGGGCCACCCGACGAGGCCGGGTGGTGCCCGACGAGCTGATCGTCGAGCTGGCCGCCGCCGGGCTGGCCGGGCTGGAGGCCGACCACGAGGACCACAGCCCGGCCGAGCAGGCGCACGTTCGGGCGCTCGCCGCCGAGCTGGGCCTGCTGGTCACCGGCTCCTCGGACTTCCACGGCACCCACAAGACCGTCCAGCTCGGAGAATTCAGCACCAGCGTCGAGGCGTACGAGCGGATCGTCGCCGAAGGGGTGACCGAGGTCGCTTCCGGCTGATCCCAGTTTCGGCGAATCGCGGCGCGGCTAGGTTGATCACGTGGATCTGAAGCTGTTCGGCGAGGTTTTCGTGACCCTGCTGGTGATCACTGACCCGCCGGGCATGATGCCGATCTTTCTGGCGCTGACCGGCCCGTTGCCCGCCCGGGACCGCAACCGGGCGGCCTGGCAGGCCGTCGCGCTGGCGCTGGGCGTCATCGTGATCTTCGCGGTAGCGGGGCAGACCCTGCTGGACTATTTACACGTGGATTTGCCGGCATTGCAGGCGGCCGGTGGGCTACTGCTCGTGCTCGTCGCCCTGGAGCTGCTCACCGGCAAGGCCGACGACCCCAGCCAGCAGGTCACCTCGAACATCGCGCTGGTGCCGCTGGGCACCCCGCTGCTGGCTGGTCCGGGCGCCATCGTGGCGACCATGCTCTTCGTCCAGCAGGCCGACGGGCTGGGCGACTTCACCGCCATCGCCCTGGCGATCCTCGCCGTGATGCTCGCGGTCTGGATCGTCCTCCGCTTCTCCGGCGGCATCGTGAAAATCCTCCGGCCGGGCGGGATCGAGGTGCTGACCCGGATCGCCGGCCTGCTGCTGGCCGCGATCGCCGTGCAGCTCATCGCCGACGCGGTGGCCGCCTTCGTCACGCAGTACGTAAACATGACCTGACCGGCACGCCCACGGTGTCGGAGGTGGATGGCAGGATCGCAGGCGTGCGACGATCCTCCTCAGCAGGACGGCCCGCCGCTGGCGGCCGAGCCCCCCAGCAGCGCGCCGGCGGCGCCGAGCAGCTCGGCTTCGAGGGCATGCCGGAGCGGCTGTTCGTCTGCACACCCAGCAAACTCGGCGCGTACGCGGACTGCCCACGTCGCTACCGCTACTCCTACGTCGACCGGCCGGCCCCGCCCAAAGGCCCGCCGTGGGCGCACAACTCGCTCGGCGCCAGCGTGCACACCGCACTGAAAAACTGGTATGCGCTGCCCGCCGACCGGCGCCGCCCCGAGGCGTTGGCCACCCTGCTCAAGGGCACCTGGGTCCGCGAGGGCTACCGCGACGACGAGCAGGAACGGGCCGCCTACCTGCGGGCGCTGGGTTGGCTGGAGTCGTACATCGAGACGCTGGAGCCGGATTCCGACCCGCTCGGCGTGGAGCGGGTGGTCGCCGTCAAGACCGCCGTGCTGGCGTTCAACGGCCGGACCGACCGTATCGATTCACGGCTCGGGCCGGAGGGTCCGGAGCTGGTCATCGTCGACTACAAGACCGGCCGCACCGGGCTGGACACGGACGACGCCCGGGGTTCGCAGGCGTTGGCGCTCTACGCGTACGCGGCCGAGCGGGTGTTCCGCCGGCCGTGCCGTCGGGTGGAGCTGCACCACCTGCCGACCGGCACGATCGCCGCCCACGACCACACCGTCGAGTCGCTGGCCCGTCAGTTGACCCGCGCGGAGGAGACGGCCCGCGACATCATGGCCGCCGAGCGGGCGGTCGCGGACGGCGCCGACGCGGATGAGGCGTTCCCGGTGGCACCCGGCCCCCGCTGCGGCTGGTGCGACTTCCGGCGGCACTGCCCGACCGGCGCGCAGACACCGGGTAAGGAGCCGTGGGCGGCCGTGGACCGGCCCACCGCCGGTTGATTCCCGGGCGGTGCGGGTCGGGTCAGCCGGCCAGCGCCGTCGCGGCCCGCTCCTTGGCGGCCTGGATGAACGGCCCCTCGATGTAGCGACGGGGCACCGCGGCCAACGCGAGCCGCAGGGCGCGCACGGAAAGGTTCGCCGACAGGGCGGTGGTGGGCAACCCGAGCCCGCCGTACAGGCGGCGCGCCCAGGCCGGCAGCAGCGCGAGCGCGGTGCCGGCGATCCCCAGGTACGCCCAGCGCGGTGGGCCGAGGGTGAGCCCCAACCGGGCCGGCAGGCTGAGCTTCCAGGGCAGCGGCGGGGCGGTGAGGAAGAGCGCCGTCTCGGCGGCCTCCCGGGTCATCCGTAGCTGCGGCCGTACGGCGCGGTAGTACTCCGCGACCTCCGCCGCGGTGCCAGGGACGGTGGCCGGGTCCAGGCCGACCAGAGCGGCAGAGTGGCGCTGCTCGGTGTAGTAGCGGTCCACCTCGTCGTCGGTGAGCGGCAACCCGGCACGCCGGGCCGTGCTGAGGAACGACTCGACCTCGGTGACGTGCACCCAGCGCAGCAGGTCCGGCTCGTCGATCCGGAACTCCACGCCGGTGGTGGGGTCGGTGGCCCGTAGCCGGGCGTGCAGCCGACGCAGCCGGGCCCCGGCCGCCTCCGCCTCGGCGGTGGTCCCGTAGACGGTGGTCGTCACGTAGGTGCTGGTGCGGGCCAGGCGGCCCCAGGCGTCGGTGCGGTAGTTGCTGTTCTGCGCGACCCCGGCCATCGCCTGCGGGTGCAACGCCTGGAGGTAGAGCGAGCGCAGGCCGGCGACGATCAGGATCGGCTCCTCGTGCACCTTCCACGTGACCGAACCCGGACCGAAGAGGCCGAGGTCATCGGAGTTCACCGCCCAAGAGTGCCACGCTCGGGACGACCCCGTCGGAAACGGTCCGCCTGGGCCGCCGGTCAGACGTCGGCGGAGCGGCGGGCCCGGCAGCCCGGGCAGAGACCCCAGAAGGTCACTTCCGCCTCGTCCACCTCGAACCCGTGCGCGACGTTCGGCTCCAGGCACGGGGCGCTGCCCACCGCGCAGTCGATGTCGGCGATCTCGCCGCAGCCCCGGCACACCACGTGGTGGTGGTTGTCGCCCACGCGCGCCTCGTAGCGGGCGGGACCGCCGGCCGGCTCGATCCGGCGGGACAGCCCGGCCCGGGACAGCGCACCCAGCACGTCGTAGACCGCCTGGGTGGAGACCGAGTCGAGGCGTTCGCGGACGCGCCGGGTGATCTCGTCGACCTCCAGGTGGCCGCCGCCGGCCAGCACGTCGAGCACCGCGAGACGGGGCCGCGTGACACGCAGGCCCTTTGATCGCAGCAGCTCCTCGGTACCGGACATTCGCCAATGACAGCACGCCCGACCAGCATCGACAACCGTTGCCCAACCCGGGTGGCCACCGACACAGCCAGGAAGATCAGGAGGGCGGCCCGCGATGGTGAACCCTATCGAGGCGGCGCGCGTGTCTCCGGTCGAGAGCCTGGGGACGACCGGCGGAACGTACGCTGACCATCTCCTGACCATGATCCACCTGGAGGGTGCGATGTTCGAGGAGATCCTGGGTCTACCGGCACACGTCCTGGTGGTCCACGTGGTTGTCGTGTTCGTGCCGCTGCTGGCGGTGCTGGCCATCGCGTACGTGGGGCTGCCGCGGTGGCGACACCGGCTGGACTGGGCCCTGGGCATCCTCGCCGTGGCCGCGCCGGTGACCGCCTTCGTGGCGGTCGAGTCGGGTGAGGCGTTCACCGACGCGCTGGTCGCGCGGGGCTTCCAGGGTCAGATCCTCGACCAGATCTTCGAGCACTCCCGCTACGGCGACATCCTGTTCCGCATCGTGGTGCCGCTCGGGATCGTGGCCATCCTGCTGCTGGTGGCGACCAGTGGGCACCCTCGGGTGCCGCGGCTGCCGGCGCTGGTCACCCCGGTGCTGGCGGTGGCGGTCGTGGCGTTGTCCATCGCCGCCCTGGTCTACGTCTACCTGACCGGCCACTCCGGCGCCGAGGCCGTCTGGGGCACCACCCTCTGACCGGCGGTCGTGGCGGACATCAGAAGATGAGCCGCGAGCAGAGCAGGCAGACCAGGAACACCAGCACCACACCGGCCGCCGCGCCGAAGCCGTAGGTGACCCGCTGCGAGCGCTGCTCGGCCGCGTCCAGGTCGGCCATGTCCTGCGGCGGCAGCCGTCGCGGCGGCGCCGGCTGCAGGTGTACGGGTGGACGCCAACCAGTCGGCGGCGGCACGCTCGGCGGCGGCCCGGAATATCCGCTCGCCGGTGTGGTCGCGGGCGCTGCGGGGGGTCGGTTTGCCACCGCGTCGTCACCGGGGCCGGGCCGTCGCCAGTAGTCGTCCGGGATGCTGCCACCGCTGGGGGTCGTCACGCCGTCCGACGCTACCAACGACGCTGGCGGCCGGGTCGTTTCTGGCCGGCGTGCCACCGTCGGCGACCGGTCCGCTGCCGTCGGCTGCGCTAGTCTTGCCGCTCGTGAGCACCGAGGACCCCGGCCCGCAGGGCGCGCGCGGCGACGAAGACCGCACCGTCGACCTGAGCGAAGACTTCGTGGTGCTGCCCGAGCAGACCTCCGACGACACCGACCGTGGTTGGGGCGAGCGGACGGACGGCAACGACGACTGGCTGCTCGCCCAACGCCCTCCGCACTGGGAGTGACCCCGGCGGCCCGGTGGCCTTATCGCCAGGGGACCCGATGGTGAGGGCTAGCGCTCAGCCGCGGACGACGATGGCGAACCGGGTGTTCTCGGGAAGCCCGACGGTGCGTTGCGCCTGGTCAGGGCGGAGTGCCAGATAGAGCGCCGACGACCCGTCGGTCGCGCCGGCGCCCAGCACGTCCAGCACCAGCGCCGCGGGTGCGAGCAACGTTGCCTCGGTGGCCGCCCCGCCCGGCGTCGCCGCGAGCAGGTCGACCCGGGCTCCGGGGCGGACCACTGCCAGCGCGGCCGGCTCGGCCAGCCGGACCGGCACCCCGACAGCGCCAGCGGGCAGTGGCAGCGGGCTGGTTCTTCCGTTCGCGCCGCTGCCGTCGGAGGCACCCGGTGTGCCGGTGGACAGCGCGTCGGAGGCACCTGGCGCGTCGGTGGGCAGCGGCCCGGCCTTTTCGCTTCCGTTCGTGGGGCGTGCCCGGTCGGGGTCGCTCGACCCGCCTTCGCCGGTAACTCCCGCCGGTGCCCGGGACGGCGGGCAGCCGGTAGGGGTGTGGAGAACGGCGGCGGCCAGGCCGAGCAGCGCGGCGACCAGACCGGCCCGGAGCAGGGCGCGCCCGCCGGGCAGGGTGAGCCGGCGCAGCGGACGCAACGCCCGCGCGGAGTCTGGATCACCCATGGTCTCTGCCGCCTCCCGTCCACGGGTGTCGCAGCGACACCCGTGGCGGCAGGTTAGGCCGCTCCAGCCTGGTCGGCCGGCCGCCGGCCGGTGCCTGTGGACAACCGGCCGGCCTGTGGACAACGCCCACCGGTCGGCTAGACCTGCTATGGCACCGACCTTGATCGACTCACCGTCGGGGGAGGCGGGCTGTCAGGTCAGCCGGGACAGGCCGACATCCGTGAACCCGAGTGGATCAAGGCCCTGCCGGCGGGGGTGGGTCGACGGGTCAGGACGCGGAGTTGGCCGCCGGAGCCTTGCCGCCGCTCGACCCGCCGGATGACGAGGAGCCGGATGACGAGGAGCCGGACGACGACGAAACCGACGACGAGGACGAACCACTCGACGAGCTCGAGGACGACCCGGAGTCCCCACCAGAGGACGACTCGGACTTCGCTGGCTTCGCCGTGCCGCCGGCCGCCGTCTCGGAGCCGGACGCCCGCGAGTCGGTGCGGTAGAAGCCCGAGCCCTTGAAGACGATGCCGACGGAGTTGAAGACCTTGCGCAGCCGCCCCTCACACGCCGGGCACTCGGTCAGCGGCTCGTCAGAGAAGGACTGCACCGCCTCGAGCTGGTGACCGCACGTGGTGCAGGCGTACTGGTACGTGGGCACGTTCTCCTCCGGATGTGGGCTCGGCCAGTTGGCACTCGACCTATTCGAGTGCCAATGGTGCGTCATTCGCCCCGGGTTCGTCCAGCGGACGTGTGGGGCGTGACACCATGCGGCGCGCCCGGGCCGTCGTCAAGCCTACGCACCCCGTCGGCGGGGGTGACGACCGCGCGGACAGGGCGGTCGTGCGGCTCCGCCGGCAGCGCCTCGACCAGCTCGCCGTCATGCAGAGGCACCACCGTCAGCGTCGCCTCGGGCACCCGGGCGAGCGCCCGATCGTACGAGCCGCCGCCGCGTCCGAGCCGCCGACCGTGGCGGTCGACCGCGAGAGCCGGTACGACGACCAGCTCCGCGTCCGCCACGGCGGCCACCCCGAGACGGGCACCGACGGGTTCTCGGATACCCCGACCCGCGGCGATCAGGGCGTCCGGCCCGGTATAGGGCGCCCAGTCCAGATCCAGGTCGGCGAGGAGCACCGGGAGCAGCAACTCGGCGCCGGCCGGCAAGGCCGCCCGCAGCACCTCCGGCAGGTCGGCGCCGCCCGGTTCGGAGCCGACCGGCACGTACGCCGTCATTCGGTGCGGGCGCAGCCGGCGTACCAGCGCGACCAGCTCGGCCTGCACGCGCCCGGCGGCGGCGGCCCGGGCCGGACCGGTCAGCGCCCGGCGGCGGGCGAGCAGCTCGACGCGGGCGTCCCGCTTCGCCATTCGGGTCACTTCCGCTTCATCAGAAAATTCCGGCACGCAACACTCCTGACGCAACGCCTCTCCCACGGTTGCTCTGTGTCAGCATCGCAAGCAACGGAGGCGGAACTTCCGGGGGGACCGAGTGACGCTACGCGGGCGGTTGACAGCAGCCTTCCTCGTGGTGGTGCTCGGGCCGGTCCTGCTCGGCGCGCTCTTCGTCGCCTACACCGTCGCCGCCGTCGACAACAGCCGCTCCACCGAGCGCCTGGCCGTGGCCGCGTCGACCGTGCGTACCTCGGTCGACGCTCTCTGCCAGCAGCTGCGCGCCACCGCCGACGCGGTGGCCCTCACCGCCGATCCGGCCGTCGCCGCCGCCCAACTGGTCGGCCGGGGCCTGGCCGCCGCGGTGCTGATCACCGACGTGACCGGCCAGGTCACCTACGTCTCGCCCGGCGCGCCGTCGACCCCGTGGCGGGACTGCTCCGGCTCGACCACGGGCGCGACCGGGCCGGTCCACGCGCTGGCCGCCCACGTCGACCTGCGCGACCGCGCCGGCACCCTGCTGGGCACGGTGACCGCCGCGCAGCTGGTCGACCCGGCCTTCGTGGCCCGGCTGGCGGCGGTGACCGGGGTGGCGGTCACCCTGCTCGACAGCGAGGCGAGCGCCGCGCGGGTCACCTACACCACCGAATCCCGCGAGGTACGCGACGCGGTGCTGGCCGCCGCCAGCTCCGTCCACGGCGAGCGGGTCACCGAAACCACCGACGGTCGGTACGTGCGACGGATCGGACCGTCCGACGGGCAGCCGCTGCCACTGGTGCTCTCCGTGCCCAGCGAGCGGCCACCCGGGCTGCACGCCACGCTGGTCGGGGTGGTCGTACTGGCCGGGCTGCTCGCCGTGCTGACCGCCTGGCGGCTGGCCCGGATGACCACCCGGCCGCTGATGGAGTTGGCCGGCGCGGTCGACCGGGTGGCCCACGGCGACCTGACCGCCCGAGTGCCGGTACGCAGCCGCGACGAGCTGGGCCGGCTGGCCGCCGCGTTCAACCGGATGACCCGGGAGACCGGGTCCTACGTCGCGGCGCTGACCAGCAACCGGGACCAGCTCCGCGGGCACCTCGCAGTGCTCGGTGACACCCTGGCCAGCACACACGACCTGCAACGCATCCTGCGGGTGATCCTGCACAGCGCCATCGGAGCCACCGGCGCGCGGGCCGGCGCCGTGCTGCTGGTGGAGACCGGCGGGGTGCTCGTCGCACAGTGCACCGAGGGGCTGGACGGGCGCTGGCCGGAAGGGGACGCGGACGGGCCCCAGACGCTGCGGGTGCCGGTGGGCGTCGGCGTGGTCGGCGCCGTCGCCGCCACCGGGGAGCCGCAGCGGGGGAGGGGGGAGCCGACCGGGGCCCCGTCGGGTGAGCCGCGCTGTCGCACATACGTCGCGGTTCCGTTCGCCGCCCCGGGCGGCGGTACGGCGGCCACCCTCATCGGGTCCTCCGGGACGACCGACGAGGCCGGCGCAGCGGCGGCGCTCGGCGTGCTGGCCCTCTACGACCGGCTCGGCGCGGACGAGTTCGACGACGACGACCTCGTCACCCTGCGCACCTTCGCCGGCCATGCGGCCGTGGCGGTGGACAACGTCCGGGTGCACGAGGAGGCGCAGCGGCTCTCACTCACCGATCCGCTCACCGGGCTGTGGAACTACCGGTACCTGCGCGAGTCGATCCGGCGTGAGGTGGAACGGGCCAGCCGCTTCGGGCGGATGCTCAGCATCCTCGCGCTGGATCTCGACCGGTTCAAGGACGTCAACGACACATACGGGCACGCTGCGGGGGACACCGTGCTGGCCGAGTTCGCCCGGCGGGTGCGCGGCGAGATACGTGAGGTCGACCTGGCCTTCCGGCAGGGCGGTGAGGAGTTCGTGCTGCTGCTGCCGGAGACCGACGCGCGGGGCGCGGCGATCGTGGCCGAGCGACTCGGCGTGGTGGTCCGCGAGACGCCGATCGCCGTCGAGGCGTACGCCGGCCCGGTCGTGGTGACCGTGTCGGTGGGCATCGCCGTCTACCCGGACAACGGCAGCACCGGGCGGGAGGTGCTGGAGGCCGCCGACGACGCGCTCTACGCCGCCAAGGCAGCCGGCCGCGACACCTACCGGGTCGCCGAGGTACGCCAGGACGTGCCGACGCGGGAGATACCAGTGCTCGCGGGTGCCGTGAGCCCACCCGACGGGCTGCCGCGCGCCGGCCAGCCCGTGCAGGCCACCCGGGAGCCGGGCGGGCCCGCCCGGTCGGAGCCGGCTGTGGGCGTACCGGAATCATCGCCGGCCGGCCCGGCGCACGCCCGGCCGGAGTCGGCCGACGACCCGGCGGACAGCGCGACGGGCGGGGCACGGGCCGGCCCGGACGCCGCGCGGCCGGGGTCGGGTGGCGGCGCGTCTTCTGGGCCACACCCGCCGCGGCAGAGCCGTGGCCGATAGTCTCGCGGCATGTCGGAGCACTCAGCGAACCCCTCATCGACGGTCGCCGCAACTGGCCGTCCCCTGGCGGTCAAGGCCGTCATCCCGGCCGCCGGACTGGCCACCCGGTTCCTGCCGGCCACCAAGGCGGTGCCCAAGGAGCTGCTGCCAGTGGTGGACCGGCCGGTCCTGCAGTACATCGTCGAGGAGGCCACCCAGGCCGGCATCGGTGACGTGTTGCTGATCACCGGTCGGGGTAAGACCTCGATGGTGGACCACTTTGACCGTCGCCCCGACCTGGAGACCAGGCTGGAGGAGAAGGGCGACACCGAGCGGCTGGCCGCCGTGCGTCGGCCCAGCGAGCTGGCCGAGATCTACACCGTGCGGCAGCCGGAGCAGCTCGGGCTTGGCCACGCCGTCGGGTACGCCGAGTCCCACGTCGGCGACCAGCCCTTCGCGGTGCTGCTCGGCGACGAGTTCGTCAAGCCATCGGAGCCGCTGCTGCCGGCAATGCTGGAACTACAGGCCCGCACCGGCGGCGTGGTGCTCGCCTTCTTCGAAGTCGACCCGGCCGAGACCAAGCGGTACGGCATCGCCTCCGTCGAGCCCGCCGAGTCGGAGCTGAGCGACATCGGTGAGGTCGTCAAGGTGACCGGGATGGTGGAGAAGCCACAGCCGGAGGACGCCCCGAGCAACCTCGCGGTGCTCGGCCGCTACGTGCTGCCCGGCACGATCTTCGACGCGATCCGGCGGACCAAGCCGGGCAGCGGCGGCGAGATCCAGCTGACCGACGCGATGGAGTTGCTGCGCACCGAGGGCACTCCGGTGCACGCGATCGTCTACCGGGGCACCCGCTACGACACCGGCATGCCACTGGGCTACCTCCAGACGGTGGTGCAGATCGCCGCCGAGCGCGAGGACCTCGGCACCGAGTTCCGCTCCTGGCTGGCCGACTTCGTCAAGGCCGACGCGGCAGGCGGATCTGGTACATGACCGCGACGGCCGACGCCGAGGCGGCCGCGAACGAGTTGACGCCGCTCGCCGACTACCTGGGCAGCGTGCTGCGCAGGTTACGAGCGCTGCCGCCACTCGACCTCGACCTCACCCAGGCGCACGGCAACGTCCTCGCCGACGACGTCGTCGCGCCGCACGCCTTCCCGGCCTTCGACCAGGCGGCCGTGGACGGCTATGCCGCCCGCTGGGAGGACATTTCTGGAGGGGGCCGGGGCCCGAGCTATGTCCCGGCCCCCTCCGGCACGCCCGGCGGTCGGACCATCCGGCTCAACGTGGTCGGCGATCTTGGTGCCGCGAGCTGGCGGCCGGTCCGGCTCACCCCCGGTTCGTGCTTCTCGGTGGCCGCCGGGGCGCCGCTGCCGATCGCCGCGGACGTGGTGGTCCCGGTGGAGTGGACCGACCAGGGCATGGCCGCGGTGGAGATCTTCCGCACCCCCAAACGGGGGTACGGGGTCCGCCGCGCCGGTGAGGAGCTGCCAGCCGGCACTCTGCTCGCCCGCGCCGGCACGTACGTCTCCCCGGCCCTGGTCGCGGTCTTCGCCGCCACCGGCATCGGGCACGTGGTGGTCCGGCCCAGCCCACGGGTGGTCATCGTGGCCACCGGCGACGAACTGGTCGACGTGGGTCGGGGCAGCCAGCCCGGTCAGGTGGTGGACGCGAACTCGCACGCGCTGACCGCCGCCGCCGCCGAGGTGGGCGCACTGGCGTACCGGGTGGGTATCTGCGACGACGACCCGGAAGGGCTGCGCGGGCTGCTGGAGGACCAGACCCTGCGCGCCGACCTGATCATCACCACCGGCGGCACCGGCACCGGCCCCGGTGACATGGTGCGCCGGATCCTGTCCCGCCGGGAGGGCAGCCGCGCCGGGCCGGTCACGTTCACCGACGTGGCGCTCTATCCCGGCACCGCGCTCGGGTTCGGCACGGTCGGCGCCGAGGAGGTGCCGGTGGTCTGCCTGCCCGGCGACCCGGGCGCCGCGCTGATCGGTTTCGAGGTGCTGGCCCGCCCCGCCATCCAACTGCTCGCCGGCGCGGAGCCGGTGTTCCGACCCAGTGTGCGGGCGCACCTGCTGGAGACCGTGTCGTCCCCGACGGGGCTGCGCGAGTTCCGGCCGGCGCACGTCGCCGAGCGGCGCGGCGGCGGATACACGGTCCAGCCACTCAGCGGCGGGCCGTTCACCCTCTCCGGGTTGGCCGAGGCCAACGGGCTGCTGGTGCTCGGCGAGCGGGTCACCACCGCCGCCGCGGGATCCACCGTGGACGTCCTGCTGCTGGACCGTCGCCGGTGACGGTGCCCCGGTCTGTTCGCCGACGGGCTGCGTCGGGCGGTCGCCGGGTCGTTCCGATGGGTGCGGTCGTTCCGATGGGTGCGGTCAGCGCGGTGAGCTTGGCCGGTGCGGTCAGTTCGGTGGGTGTGGTCAGCACGGTGGGTCCACTTGCGCGCGACACGGTCCCGCGCGGGAGACTGTGCGGGTGAGTCTCTTTGGACCCGCGCGGGCACCGGGCTGGCCGGTGGAGTTGGCGGACGGCCCGGTGTTGCTGCGGCCCTACCGACGCTCCGACGCTGCGGCGTGGTCGGAGGTTCGGCGGGCAAACCGGGCCTGGCTGGCACCCTGGGAGTCGTCGCTGCCCGGCGGTTGGGACGAGCTGAACTCGCCGGCCGCGTTCCGCTGGGTGCACCGTGACCAGCGGCGCTCGGCCCGTGAGGGTGAGGGCATGCCGTTCGCGGTCTGCCTGCGCGAGGCCAACCGGGACCGGCTGGTCGGGCACATCAACGTGGGCAGCATCGTGCGGCGGGCGCTCTGCTCCGGCTACGTCGGCTACTGGGTGGACGCCCGGGTCGCCGGCCAGGGTGTGATCCCGACGGCGCTCGCGCTCGCCGTTGACCACGCGTTCGGTCCGGGCGGGCTGCACCGGGTGGAAATCAACATCCGTCCGGAGAACCGGCCGTCCCGGCGGGTCGTGGAGAAGCTGGGCTTCCGCGAGGAGTCGTACCACGTGCGCTACATGCACATCGACGGTGCTTGGCGTGACCACATCGGATACGCGATGACGAGCGAGGAGATCGCTGCCGAGGGTGGCTTGCTGGCCCGCTGGCACCGGGTACGCGCCGACGCCCGGTGAGTCGTCCCACGGACGGGATCGGCGCGGCGCGGTGGCATCTCGGTCGGCGCGCCGTAACCTCAAGTAACTGCAAGCTGCGGCAAGCGCTCCCCGTCCGGACGATCTACGCACCCAGGCGCGATCGGTGGAAGATCCTGCGGTCGGGTGGCGGTTGCTTCGAATTCGGTGACGGGAGGGGTGAGGGTGCCGACCTCGGTGCTCCTCGCCGTCCTCGCCGCCGCCGGCCTGCTCGCCCTGGCCCCGGCGCTCGTTCGCCGGTACGACGCCACCGAGCGGCTGGTGGCGGAGCGGGCGCTGTCGACGGCGCGGGTGCTCCAGCGCCGCCGACGGCGCCGTACTGTGCCGGGACGGCGACCCGTCCACCCTCCGCGCTCACTGGTCGTCACCCTCAGTGAGGATTCGACTACCGGAGCGTTGACCGCGCCGGTCTCCGCGCCCCCGGCTGCCCGCCGCTCCGGTCGGCTGCGCGCCGTGCCGCCCGCACCGAAGCGGTCCCGCCGCCGCCCGCCGCCCCGCGGGCAGCACACCCCCGCCGTGTACCGGCGTCGCCGGGTGCTCGCCGCTCTGCTGCTGCTCAACGTCGTCGAGTTGATCGGCGTGCTGTTCGTCAGCCCCGGCTTCTGGATCAGCTTCTCGGTCACCTTCATGCTGCTGGCCGTGTACGTCGTCCACCTGCGGGGTCAGGCCCTGGCCGGCCGCCGCCGACGCCGCGCCCGGGCCCGTGAGGCGGCCTGGTTGGCCGCCCGGCAGGCCGAGGTTCGCCGCGAACAGGCCCGCCGCGCGGCGGCCCGCCGAGAGGCGCAGCGTCGCCTGGCCGCCCAGCGCGAGGGGGTACGCCGAGCCGCGATGGGCCTCGACCGGCCGGGGGACCTGCCGGCGGCCGTCAACGGTGGCTCGGTCTCGTACCGGCGGTCGGGCGGGCTACGCGGGCGCCCCTACGAGGCCGGCCGAGGAGCCTGACCGCCCCCAGCCCGACCGAGGCGCCTGCCGCCCGCCCGGGCCGTGCTCCGGCGCGCTCGACGTGCTCGGGCGTACCCCGACGTGCCCGGGCGTTTCCGGGCGTGCCCGGGCGTGTCCGGGCGTGCTCGTTGGGCTTGATCCACTCCATGTCGCCGGTCTGGGGGTATCCCCGGGGGCGGATACCGGCATGTCGGCGATACGGAGTCGATCATTACCTCGGCGTGGGCGGCCGGCGGGTGATCGACTCGGTTTCAGCCGCCGCGACGCCCCCACCGAGGCTCCGGTGGGCCTCGGATGGGACTGCCGGGGGCGGTTGGGGTGGTGTCTTCGCGGGAAGGCGGGGGTGTCGAGGCGCCCCCGATGTACTAATTCTCGGGAAGCCGAGTGGATCTTGGGTGGGCTGGAACGCCGTGCCGGGGGCGGATTCGCGATGGGGGCCAGCGACCTGTTAGCCTTGCTGCCGGCCCGCCCGGTGTAAGCCGGGTGGGACCGAAGCCGGTTCGCCGGCGGGGGGCTGTGGCGCAGACTGGTAGCGCACCTCGTTCGCATCGAGGGGGTCAGGGGTTCAAATCCCCTCAGCTCCACCCCAGGTCAAAGGCCGTTTCCGCGCGTCGGAGGCGGCCTTTTCCGATCTTGCGGAGCGCAGCCCGACCCACGCTGGACGGGAGGTCAGCTCCACTTCAAGCTGGCAAGTTCTGCGCGAAACTGCTTGAAACTCAATGTCTCGCCCTCCGAGGGCCTCAGCTGCAGCGAGTACGTCAGGTCCCCGACCGCCCACTGCACCTGCCAAAAGGTTCCTGCGCTCCCGGTGATGGTGCCCTGACGCGAGCCGATCTGGACGGTGTCGACAACGGAGGGGCGCTTCCCTCCGACTGTGCGGCCTGCACTGGTGAGCAGCGCGGAGCCGTTCGGGCCGTTGTAGCCCTGACACAAGCCCTCATCGCAGTGACTCGAATGCGGGCTCCACCTCTGGTCGGAGGCCAGGTCTGGTAGCTCGCGTTCGGAGAAGGTCGGTGGTGGCAGCGGGCTGGCGTCGCCGCGGAGCATCCGACCGCCGAGGGGCTTCGGCAGCGACACGACGAGGGGCACCCGGAGGCCGCTGGTCGTGCAGTCGGTGGCGTTCACGATCCGACCGCCCACCGCGACGGTCACCTGGGTGTCGGTCTGCTCGGTGATCCTGGCCTGCGGCTGCACGAGCTCCTTGCAGGGCAAGTCACCCGGGGTGGCGTACACGGTGATGGTGGTGTCGTCGCGGGCGACCATCGCGGCGTTCCAGCCCATGGTCGGTGCCGCCGGTGGTGCCATCGTCGCGACCGCGCCCTGCGCCGTGGCCCGGTCAGGCTCGCGGCGGCTGAGATAGATGCCGCCGACGACCGTGAGGGCGAGGGCGACGCCTACCGCTGCGGCAACGAGCCGCCGCCTGCGAGGGCTGGCAGGATCATCGCTGCCCGTGCCCTGGGCGAGATGGTCGTGGGTCTGCACAGCTGCCTCACCTGCCGGTGGAACACGCGGAAACGGATCGTACGCGAGCGTCCGGCGCTCGCGCGGCCCCTCGAATGGGCCGCTGGTCGACCAGGACATCCTCGGTCGTCCGTCGCGGGCCGGGGCACCCGTAGTGCCTGGCGGCCGGCCCGTGACCGGCCGCCAGGCGTCAACGCGTCAGGACTTGGACAACGTCACGACCGAGGTGTCGTTGACGGTGACGTACTCGTCGTATTCGCTGTCGTAGCCGGCGGCCTGGGTGATGACCTCAGCTTTGCCCTTGGCGAACGGGGTGTTGCCGCCCGGTACGGCGGCGGCCGTCCACGACACCGGGCTGCCCGGAGTGCAGGTCACTCGGGTCGAGAAGGTGCCGCGGACCAGCACCTTCTTGACGATCTGGGTGACCGCACCGTCCAGCGACACGGAGGTGGGCTGGCTGCAGGTCACCGTGCCATGCAGGACAGCGTTGCCGTTCACCCGGTCGGCCCTGCCGTCGGTCGCCACGGCGAGTTCGAGGTCCAGCGGCTCGGGCGGCGCCGGGTTCGAGATGTGCACCTCGCCGCGCGCGGCCGTTTCACCGCCCTCACAGTGCTGCTCGTACGTGGCGTCGAAGGTCTGCACGTAGCCGTTGGGCCCGAACACTGCGTTGATCACGGTGAAGGTGCCGGTCAGGGTGTTGCAGCCCCGCCCGTTGCCCGACAGGCTCAGGCCGGGGCCAGCGCCGTTGAACGGGTATCTGGTTGCTTCTTCATAGGTGCCCGGAGCGAGCGCGTCGGCGCCTGGAGCATCGAAGTCCAACGACCACCAGTCGCCGTTGTAACCGTTGATGCTGACCGCCACGTGGCTGTTGTCGGTCGAGCCGTACGTCGTGAGTTGGTCGCCGTTGTCGGTGGAGTAGGAGTAGGACTGGCCACCGGTGATGTAGTCGCCGAGGTCGCCGCTGAAGGAGACCGAACCGGACTCCACGGTCTGTGCCTGTGCGGGTGCCGCCATGGCCAGCCCACCCAGCACTCCCGTGATCGACAGGGCGGCTGCGAGCGCCGCCTTACGCCAAGATCCTTGCATCCCCGTTCCTCTCTGGAAGACGAGACAGCCGGGCGATCGATCGCCCGATAGTTGCTGTCGGTCAATTACCGCACGGTCCAATGCTTCTGTTACGCCGCAGCGACGAAACGTACAAAATGGACGGCCTGGCGGTGACGGCTGCGAATGGCGGAGGAGAGCGGTCCCGACGCGGGCGGGCAGCGCTTTCCGACGGCTAGCATCCGGAATCTCGACGTGAGGAGCCCAGATGACATCGGTGGCCCAGACCCGGTTCGGCATCGTCGGCAGTGGCTGGCGGGGTGAGTTCTTCCTACGCCTGGCTCGGCTTCTGCCGGAGCGGCTGCGGGTGACCGGGGTGGTCACGCGTACCGAATCGCGTGGTGCCGCGGTGGCGGCCGAATGGGGCGTGCGGACCTTCCGCACGACGGCCGAACTGCTCGCCCACGAGCGACCGGACTTCGTCATCGTGTCGGTGCCCTGGCCCGTGACCCCCGACGCGACCCGGGAGTTGGTCGCGGCCGGCGTCCCGGTGCTCGCCGAGACGCCACCCGCCCCCGACCTGGCGGGGTTGCGCTCGCTCTGGGCCGACGTCGGAGGCAGCGGGTTGGTGCAGGTCGCCGAGCAGTACCTGCTGATGCCCGGGCACGCGGCCCGTCTGGAGTTGATCCGCGCCGGGGTGCTCGGGGAGCCCACCTCCGTGCAGATCTCCTCGACGCACCTGTACCACGCGGTCTCGCTGATCCGTGGCCTGCTCGGCGTCGGTTACGAGACCGCCGAGGTCGGCGCGCGCGCCTTCGTCGCGCCGCTGGCCAACCCGCTGTCGCCCGCCGGCTGGAGCGGCGACGCCGCCCCACAGCAGCTCTCCACCACCCTCGCGACCATCGACTTCGGCGGACGGATGGGGCTGTACGACTTCACCGACAACCAGTGGTGGAATCCGCTGCGTACCCGCCGGTTGGTGGTGCGGGGCTCGCTCGGCGAGTTGGTGGACGATCGCGTCGTCCGCCTGGTCGACCCGACCACGCCGGTGGAGTCGCCCCTGGTGCGGCGGCAGACGGGCATCGACCTCAACCTCGAAGGGCTCGACCTGAAGCACATCAGCTTCGACGGCAGGGTGGTCTACCGCAATCCGTTCGTCGGCAGCGGAATGTCCGACGACGACATCGCCGTGGCCGACATCATGGTCCGCGCCGGCGCCTGGTCGCGGGAGGAAGGCCCGGCGCCGTATCCCCTCGCGGAAGCCTGCCAGGACCACCTGATCAGCCTCGCCATCGAAGAATCGGTACGCACCGGGCAGCCGGTCGTCACCGCCGAGGAGGCCTGGGCGCGGTAGTCGGCCCGACCGACCCGGACGCGTGGTCCGGGCCGGCCGTCCCCCGTGGTACGCAGACTGTCTTACACCCCCAGGCAACCCCCGGTCGGTCAGGTGCGGATGTTGGGCAGATTGACCCCGCAGGTGCGTTCGATGAACTCACCCGCGCGGCGTCCGCTCGCCTCCACCGCCTCCGCGTCCGCCGGGGAGACATCCGCGCCGGACACGGGTTCGTGCTCGTGTGCAGCCGTACCTGCGTCGTGCTCGTGCGTAGCAGTGCCGTGGTCGTGCGCGGTGGCCGGCTCGTCGTGACCCCCCAGTGCGCCAGCGAGCCGTTGCAGATCCGGGGCAAGCTCCGACGGTGCGGAGCGAATCAGCGCGGTCATTGCCTCGACCCGCTGATCACCGGTGATTGCGCCCTGGTTGGCCAGTGCGAAGGTCTGCGCCTCGGCGCAGAACTGACTCCGGCCTGACCAGTCCGAGGGCAGGTCCGGTCGGGACATCCACCAGCCGCCCAGTGCGACCGCGGCCACTGCGGCCACGGCCCCACCGGAGAACAGCAGACGACGGTCAGACGTTGTCATTGATCGCGTTGATGTCATGAGTGTCGAAGTTCTTGGGCCAGATTTCGCTGCGCATACAGGAGTTGTTGTCCGTGTCGGCGGCCTTCGAGCGGTGGCCCAGCGAACCGGTGTGTCCGAGTTCGTGGCAACCGAGGCTCTGCCAGTAGCCAGTGGACTTGCCGCTCATCGTCCGGGTGTTGAACTTGACGTCGTACTGGTCGCACAGCCCGTTCCACCAGTTGGTGTCGGTGCAACTCGTCTGGCCGTACCAGGAACTGGAGTACGACTTGTCGTAGACGTGGATGTCCCCGCCGCCGGTCGAGGTGTTGATCTGCGAACGGTCGAGCTGCGCCCGGCCGTGCGAGACCGCCGCCTTGCCGGCGTTCGTCAACGAGTTCGACTCCACCGCCTGGTCCTTGTTGTCGGGCTTACCGCTGTTGGCCTTGCCGCCGTGCCCCGCCATGGCCGGTGGTGCGAACGCCACCACAGCGATCAGCGTGGCACCGAGGACAGTCGTCGTACGCTTCATTCCCCACTCTCCTCGGGAGGCAGCGGCAGGTCCGCGGTCGGGATCGACTCGGTCAACGTGCCCGCGGCGACCTGCCCGCTCGCCGCGACGACCGTGTTGTTCAGGAACGACGGCACCATCGTGGTGATCGACGTGGCGAGCTCGGTCTCCACGTTGCTGGGCCGGAGTGCGCCGTCGACCACCAGCGCCCGCCCGTCGGAGCTGGCGAGCTGGTAGGTGTACGGGTCGCTGACACCGGCGGCGCGACGCAGGAAGAAGTAGCCGGTGTCGCCCACCTCGCTCCACGCCACGTTGTTGGAGAGGTAGCCGCGGCCCTCCTCGTCCCAGCCCTCCTCCTCCAGCGTGATGGACGCAGGGATGATCAGGTTCTTCGGGTTGTGCAGGATGTCGGACCGGCTGATCGTCACCGTCCGCAACCGGATGTCGCCACCGACCGCCGCCGGGTCCTCGTCGGTGCTGGCCATCCGGCCGGGCTGTACCGAGGTGACCGTGCCGAAGACCACCAGCTGTGAGGTGGCCGTCATCTGCTCGATGGTCTGGAAGTCGTACATCTCCTTGCCGAAGGCCAGCGCCTCGGGGTGCGCGTCGTAGCGCACGCCGGGGTCGGCCCGACCGACACCTACGGCCGCCACGAGCGCGGCCACCGCGACCGCGCCCGCCGCCGTCAGGCCCAGCCGGCGTAGGCCGGGCCGCCTGAGTTTCTCCACTCGCCGATCTCCTTTTTCGAGGTGACACGCGGTCGATGTCGACCGTGCGTCCCAACCCGACGGCCACAGGACCGCCGGGTCGGGATGGGAATGATCCACAGACGTGGATGCAGGCAGCTTGCAGCCGGCTTGCAGGCAGTCCACTGCGGACCGGCATACTCGCGGGCGGGGAGGTGGGTCGATGGAGTTCCGCGTGTTGGGCCCGGTCGAGGCGTGGACGCACGGTGTCCGGGTCGACCTCGGTGGGCGCCAGCCACGACTTGTCCTCGCAGCGCTGCTGCTGGAGCCGGACCGAGTGGTGGCGGTGGACCGGCTGATCGACCTGGTGTGGGATCAGGCACCGCCCCGCAGTGCCCGGGGCACCGTGCAGGCACTGGTCTCACGGCTGCGCGCCGCGTTACGGCGGACGGAGGCGCCCGTGGAGCTGATCGGCCGCGAGCCCGGCTACCTGCTACGGGTCGACCCACTGACGGTCGACGCCCACCGGTTCACCGCACTGATCGGACAGGCCCGGGCGGCCGGCGACGACGACGCCGTGGGTCTGTTCGATCAGGCACTGGCGCTCTGGCGCGGGGAGCCGCTCGCCGACGTGGCCGACGAGCAGGTGCGGAACCGGCTGTGCGCCGGCCTGCGCGAGGCCCGCTGGACGGCAGTCGAGGAGCGGGCCGAGGTGCTGCTGCGACGGGGGCGTTCCCGACAGGTCGCCGACGAGTTGACCGACGCGGTCGTCCGGCAACCCGGCCGCCAGCGGCTGGTCGGTCAGCTCATGCTCGCCCTGTACCGGGAGGGCCGCGCCGACCGGGCGCTGACCACCTACCGGCAGGTACGCGATCGGCTCGCCGACGAGCTCGGCATCGACCCGCCCCCGGCGCTGCGCCGCCTCGAGGAGCGGATCCTGCGCGCCGACCCGACGCTGGGGTCACCCACCGACGTCCCCGGACCGGGCAAAGGAGCCGACGGTCCACCGGTCCGCCCCGCCGGGCTTCCCCACAGCAGCACGACCCTCACCGGCCGGGACGCCGAGCTGGCCCAGCTCGACGTCGGGTTGACCGAGCCGGCCGCCCGTACCCGGATCTGGGTGATAAGCGGCACCGCCGGGGTGGGCAAGACCGCCCTCGCGCTGCACTGGGCGCACCGCGTCAGCGCGGCGTTTCCGGACGGGCAGCTCCACCTGGACCTGCGTGGTTTCGACGCCGACCGGGAGCCGATGCCGGCGGAAACGGCGCTCACCCACCTGCTGACCGGGCTCGGGGTCGACCCGAGGGCGGTGCCGGACGGGCCGGACGGCCGAGCGGCACTGCTCCGCTCGCTGATGGCCGGCCGGAACGTGCTGCTGGTGCTGGACAACGCTCGCCACGCCGACCAGGTGCTGCCGCTGATCCCGTCCTCCGGCACCGTGCTCGTCACCAGCCGGCACCGCCTCGGTGAGCTGGTGGTCCGAGCCGACGCCCGGCCGCTCCCGTTGGACGTGCTCACCCCGCCGGCCTCGATGCGCCTGCTGGCGACGCTGCTGGGTGAGGCGGCCGTGCTGACCGATCCGGGTGCGGCCGCTGAGCTGACCCGGCTCTGCGGCCACCTGCCACTGGCACTCCGCATTGCCGCGGCCAACGTTCAGGCGGCGGGGAAACCGGATATCCCCGCTCTGGTCCGCGAGTTGACCGACGGCGACAGGTTGGCGGGGCTGACCGTCGACGGTGCCGAGGAGAGTGCGGTGACGAAGGCGTTCGCCCTCTCGTACCGAGTGTTGTCGGAACCCCAGCGGGAACTGTTCCGCCGCCTCGGTCTGGTACCCGGACCGAGCATCACCGCCGGCCCGGCGGGCGCGGTCGCCGGCGTGCCGGTGGCCACCGCCACCCAGCGCCTGCGCGCCCTGGCCGCAGCACATTTGCTGGAACGGCACCCGGGGGAGCGCTACCGCTTCCACGACCTGCTGCGCCGCTACGCCGTGGACCGCCTCACCGGGGAGGAGGACGAGACCGCCCAGGAGGAGGCTCGGAGGCGGCTGTTCGACCACTACCTGGACACGGCCGACGCTGCGGGCCGCCGGATCATCCCGCACTTCGTGCGGCTACCGCGACCGGTCGCGGTGGATCCCTTCACCGACAACGACGCCGCCCTGACCTGGCTGGACGTCGAGCTGGCGAACCTCACGGCAGCGGTGGAGCAGGCCACCCGGAGCGGCCCCCGCCCGTACGCCTGGCACCTCACCGACGCGCTGCGCGCCTACTTCCACCAGCGGGGCCGGCGCGAGGAGTGGCTGACCGCGGCGACGGTCGCGCTGGCCGCGGCTCAGGCCGAGGGCGACGCCCGCGCCCAGGCCGCGATGCACCAGAGCATCGCGCTCGTGCAGGTCAACAGCGGGCGGTACGAGGAGGCTCGTGAGCATCTGCTCGACGGGCTGCGGTGCACCGATGTGGACAGCTGGGAGGAGGGACGGACCGGCATCCTCAACAACCTCAGCGCGGTGCACCAGCGACTCGGTGACCCGCAGGCGGCGATCAACTGTGCCCGTCTCTCGTTGGCGCTCAGCCGCCGATCGGGCAACGACGGCGGGGAGGCGATGTCCCTGGCCAACCTCGGGTTCTCCCACTGGCAGCTCGGCGCGTTCGAGGAGGCGGACGCCCACTTCCGGGCCGCGCTGGAACGCGGTGAGCGGGCTGGCGCGCACTACAACGTGGCCGTCCTCCTGGTCGATCTGGCCAATGTGCGCCGGGATCGGGGCGACCGGCGCGGCGCCGATGACCTCTACGCCCGAGCGCTCACGGCCAACCAGGACCTCGGCTACCGCTACGGTGAGGCGACCGCCCTCGCCGGCCGTGCCGTGCTCTGGTGCGACACGGATCGAGCGGAGTTGGCCCGTGCCGACGCCGAACGGGCGGTGGCTCTGACCCGGGAGATCGGCGACGCGGGGACCGAGGCGTGGGCGGCGGACGCGCTGGGGCGGGTGCTGCTGGCGTTGGGACACCCGGGCGACGCGGCCGAGCAGCACCGCCGCGCGCTCGAACTGGCCCGGCGTACCAGGTTCTGCTGGTGCGAGGCGACCGCCCTGACCGGCCTCGCCGCCGCCGAGCTGGCCGGGGGTGACCCGGAGGCCGCCGGGCGGCACGGGCGGGCGGCGTTGGTCCTGGCGGCCCGCTCGGGCTACCGGCCGGTCGAGATCCGGGCGTCCCGGATCCTCGCCCGTGTCGCCGAGGAGTCCGCAGACGTGGCCGAGGCAGTGCGGTTGGACGACCGGGCGGCGCGGCTGGCAGCCGAGACCGGGTACGCGTTGCCGGGCTGCTCGGCTCCGCAGCCGCCCCGGTAGCGCGGCCTGCCTGGCCCCCGATCTGTCTCCTCCCTCCAGCGGGGCAGGCAACGGCGCCTCCCGCGTGCTGCCGGGGGCGGCGACGGGGTGGGCATTGGCGCCCGGTCCGTCTCCGACAGGGGCACCATCGTCGGGTTCCGCAACGCGGACCGTGTCACCGCGCTGGACAGGCTGCTGACCTCCGGCCCGCGATGGCGAGGACGGGCACGGGCGGGGCTGGCGTGGTTGGGCCAGCCCCGCACCCGGGCGTTATGGCTTCCAGGTACCGGCTGTCCTGAATTCGTGCCGGTACTCCAGGACGCCGTTGGTGTCGGCCACGTTGAACACGAGGTTGCCGGTGCGCGTGGTGCCGCTGGTCAGGCCACTGCCGGACGGCAGGGCCGTGCCGCAGCCGGAGAGGGTCCCGGAGATCGGGGTGGTCGTGGTGCCGTCGGCGGCGATCCATCGGAAGTACAGCGGGTTCGTCGAAGCGGTGCCCATGGTGACGCGCACGTTCACATCGGCGATCACGTACAGACCCTTGCTGGGCTTGAAACCGTTCGCCCTGCAGGCTGTGGTGGATGTGCTGAACTTCGTCACGGTGATCTCGATGGTGCCGCGGCTGTTGTCGATGACCAAGGTGTCCCCGACCGACATGTTCCGGGTTTCGCCGGTGGCGGACGGCCGAGCTGACGACGGGGTGGGGGCTGGCGGTTGCCCGACGCCCCGGGTCACGTCCGGGGTAGGCAGGGCCTCGACCTCGGACGCCTCGTCCGCGGCGCGGTTCGCGCCGACGACCACCGCCGTGATGCCACCCACGCAGCACAGCAGGGCGAGGATGGCCACGGTCACCGCGACGATCACCACGGTCTTCTTGGAGTTTTTCGTTGGCGCGGGCGGCGGCATGGTGGGCGGGTAGCCCGGCCCGCCGGGCGGCGGCGGGTACGCACCACCAGAGAACGGCGGCTGCTGCGGGTACGCGCCGCCAGAGAACGGCGGCTGCTGCGGGTACGCGCCGCCAGAGAACGGCGGCTGCTGCGGGCTCGCCGGTGCCGACCACGGGTTGGGCGGCACGGGGGCTTGCGGGACCGTCGGGTCAGCGGCGGACTGCGGCTGCGGTGTCGGCGGGAACGGCTGGGTCGGCGGCTCCGGGTTCGGCTGCTGGGGGTCCTGCGGCCCGAAGGGGGGCTGGGGGTGGGTCACCGTACTCCTTGACGCCTCGGTACACGTGGTTCGGGAACCCGCGAACGCTACCGTGCGTCGCCGACGAGGTGATCTCCGCGCCGTGCCCGTCCCACGGTCGACGTGTGGGAGGCGACGGGCGGCCAGTGTGGACGGTGTGCGAGGTTAGCGCAGCGTGATCACGGCGGCGGTGCGAACCAGCCCGTCGACGACCACGAATCGGCCGCTGACCGATGCGGGTGGGTCGTCGACCGTTGCCGCGTCCACCCGGGCCTGCGCGATCCGGGCCGTGAACGTGCCGGCATCCGGATCAAGGTCGAGCCGGGCGTCGTGGAAATCCAACCAACTCCCGACGACCGGATACCAGGCCTTGTAGACGGTCTCCTTGGCACTGAACAGCACGACCGGCCAGGAGATGCCAGCGGGCAACCGAGCGCAGCTCGCCTCCTCCTCGGGCAAGAGCACGAGTCTGCGTACTCCCGGATCGACCTCGCGGTGCTGCTCCGCGTCCATCCCGACGGACCTGATGTCGGTGGTGTGCGCCGCCGCGGCGGCGCAGTAGCCGGTGGTGTGGGTGATGGTGCCGACCACCCCGGCCGGCCAGACCGGCGCACGGTCGGCGGCGGCGGGTACGGCGGTCGGAGGCAGACCGAGATCGGTCAAAGCCCTGCGGGCGCAGGCCCTCCCGGCGGTGAAGTCCCGCCGACGGGTCTGCACGGCCCGCTCGCCGAGGCACGCCTGCTCAGCGGGGAGCAGTTCGCCGGCCCAGTCGTCCGGCCCGGCGACGGCCACCGCGACTGTCGACGGCAGCAGGTCACGCATCGCTGTGTCCTACCGATCGGTAGAAATGGAGCATCCCGTCAAGCGTCAACTTTCCGACTCTCACGACCGGAGAAAGTACCGCAAAGATGTAACACCGGAGGGACGCGTCGCGCCCCCCTGATGGCTCCGGGGGGACCACCATCAAACACTGGCCGGCACGGCAGCCGCCAGTCCCGTGGACATCTGGAAGGACGTGCGATGACCGATGGTGCGGAACGGCCGGGGGTGCGGGCTGACGATCACGTCCCGAAAACCCCCTGCTGGAGCTGCGGCTCCTGCGGTGACGAGTGGCCGTGCGCGACGAAGCGCAGCCGGCTGCTGGCGGAGTACGGGGGTGACCGGGCGATGCTCAGCGTCTATCTGGGCTCCTGTCTCGCCGCCGCCACGGAGGACCTGCGCGCCGCCCCGGTGATGTCGCTCCAGGACCGGTTCATCGGCTGGTTGCCGCGCGGCTCCCGGCGTGGCTGAACCGCCGGTGGCCCCGCCGCCGGGCGGGGCCACCGGCGGGGCCGGGCGGAGTTCAGCGACGCCGGGGCCGCCGGGTCACCGCGAAACCGACCACGCCAGCCACCGCGGCGAGCACGCCGCCGATGCCGGTCCAGACCCAGCGCGAGCCGAGATCCGGCAGCCAGTCCGCGGGCGGGTCACCCTCGTCGTCGGCCTCCGGGTCCACCGGGGGTACGGCGTTGAGCACCGTGCCCGCCTTGGTGTTCGGCACCAGCGGTGCGGCCAACTCGCCGTCGTCAGCTGAGGCGCCCCGGTCGGCGATGACGCCGACCAGCAGATCCACGTCGACCGGCGCGCCCAGATCCGGTTCGGGCAGGTCGATCACGGAGAGCCGGATGACGTACGCGCCGGGCAGCGGATCGGCCGACCAGGGCTCCGCCCACGGCCGCACCTCGCGCAGCGTGCAGCCCAGCGCCACGCTCGACGCCTGCGCGTCCACCGTTGGGGTCTGCGCCCCCGCGGTGCACGCTTGGCGCCGGCGCAACCCGTCGAAGACGTCGACCGTCCAGGTCGAGGCGCCGCTGCGGCCCTTCGGGAAGGTGACGGTGGCGTTGATCTCGTGCACCTGACCGGCCGTCGCCGGGAACGACCAGTAGAGGTGGTCGCCGATCGAGGCGTCCACCCGTACCGGTTGCCCGGCGGTGATCGGGGTGGCGGTGAGGAACGACGTGCCGGCCCGGTTCACCGGCGTGGCACCGGGGGACGGGGTCGGGGCGGCGACGGCCGTGGCGGGGAGCAGCGCGGCCCCGCCGGCGGCGAGCAGCGCGGCCAGCGACCGGAACAGTGCGGTACGCATCAGTTCTCCCTCCAGGTGGCGACCCACCAGCGGGTGAGCAGGCCGGCGAGCAGGCCGGCGATCAGCCCGACGACGGTGAGCAGGGCGAGCAGCACCCAGCCCCGGCCGAGGTCCGGTCCGTCCGGTGCGGGCGCGGCGGCGACCACGTCGATGGTCAACTCCACCGGCATGCCCGGGGTCGCCGCGGTGCCGGGGCGCGGGGCGAACGAGTTGCTCACCACCAGGCAGACGGTGGTGGGTTCGATGACCGGTGCGGAGGTCTCCTCGGCCTTCGCGGCGTCCTCATCGTCGGCGGTGGCCGACCAGCGCAGCCCGGCGGAGAGCACATCGGCCCGCCCGCTGCCGGCGTCCGCGCCCCGGACCAGTTCCCGGCCGTCGGACGCGGTGGCCCGCAGCAGCACCCCGTAGTCCCGGTTCACGGGCCGGTCCAGCGCCATGCTCACCGAGGCCCGCAGCTCCTGCCCGGGGCGTACCGGCACCCGGTAGTAGCGGTGCTCGGAGAACGCCTCCCGGTCGGCGTAGACGCCGGGAGCGAGCAGCGGCGCCGAGTCGCAGGCGTTCGCGCCGCCGACCACGGTCGGTGCCCGGGTGTGCGTGTCGCTGGCCCGCTCGACGAGCTGTTTGATCCGGTCGGTCAGCTCCTCGGCGCTCTGCGCGGCGGTGTAGGTGCCGCCGGTCGCGCTGGCGATGCAGAGCAGCTGCCGGCGGACCTTCTCGTCGGGGGCCAGGCCGAGGGTGTCGACGACCAGGCTGGTGCCCTGGGCGGCCAGCTCCCGGGCCACCTCGCACGGGTCGGGTGGGGCGCAGGTGTCCTCGCCGTCGGTGATCAGCACGATCCGTCGGGTGGTGGCCCCGCTGCCCAGATCCTGTGCGGCGGAGCGCAGTGCGAGACCGACCGGTGTGAATCCGGTCGGTCGCAGCGTCGCCACCGCGGCCTTGGCGGCGGACCGGTCCACCGGGCCGACCGGCACGATCTGCTGTGTGTCCTGGCAGCCGACCTTCTTGTCCTTGCCGCGGTAGGTCGCGCCGAGCACCCGGATGCCGAGCTGGGTCTCCTCCGGCAGTGCGTCCACCACCTCGTTGAAGGCCTGCTGGGCGACTGCGATCCGGCTGCGTCCGTCGATGTCGGCGGCGCGCATCGAGCCGCTGACGTCGAGCACCAGCTCGACCCGGGGCGGCTCGGGCACCGGCTCCTCGTCGGCCTGCGCCGGGGCTGGCCCGGCCAGTGCGGTGGTCGCCAGCAGTCCGAGAAGGACGGCCGTCGATCGTTTGAAGTTGATCACGGCCCGCAGTGTAGTGAGATCCACTTTGGATGATCGTTTGGGTGGCCGCGGTTCTACTCCGGGTGCCTCCGACCAGGTCGACGACAGCCTCTGACCGGCCGTTTCCGCGCTCTGGGTCCACGCCGGGTCACCCTCGGTCAACTGTTGGAGGGGAGGTGTCGGCCCGGCCAGCATTCGTCGGAAATCTGACCCAAGTCGACCCGTTGTGCCGGTGGTGCGCGGTGGTTAAGCTCTTCATGCGCGCCCCAATCGCCCGCTTCCCCCGTGGCAGGCGATCGGGGCGCGCGTCTTTGTCAAACGGGCCCGCACGCTTCAAGCGTGCGGGCCCGTTTCCGTCGCGCTGTGCGGCGCGTCGCCTGTCGGTGCTTATATCCACCGACCGTCGAGCCACATCCGGGACAACCAGTCCGAGTACGGAATCAGCTTGCCGACGAAGATCGGATAGAAGTACGCGAAGCAGAGCGCCACCAGCAGCACGTACGCCCCAGCCGCGATGCTGCCCACCAGTCGGCGTTCGTAACCCGGGTCGCCGGGCACCAGAGGCGCCATCTCACCCACGTCACCCCCGGCGGGGGCGATCAGCGCGCCCAGCACGTACACCACGGCCAGGACCAGGAACGGCAGCGCCGGAGCAGCGTAGAACGAGAACATCGTTCGACCGTCGAGGGCGAACCAGAACCAGGGCAGCAGCCCGGCCGCCACGCTGAGCAGGATCGCACCGGCCCGCCAGTCCCGACGGGCCACGCCCAGCCAGGCCAGCGCCACCAGGGCGGGCAGGAACGACCACCAGAGCAGCGGAGTGCCGAGCAGCAGGATCTCCGAGGCGCAGCTCGGCGCACCACAGGCGCCGTCGCCGGACCAGTGGAACGCCACCGGGCGACCGAGCAGCAACCACTGCCACGGCCACGACTGGTATTTGTGCGGCTCGTCGAGCGTGGAGTGGAAGCCGTACGCCGCGCGGTGGTACTCGAAGAGGTTGATCAGCGGGCCGATCACCGGGCGGTCACTGAGCGGGGCATTCGGGTAGGACGACGCGAGCCGGTAGTAGCCGTCGTCGCTGAGCAGCCAGCCCGACCAGGTGGCGAGATAGGTGCCCACCATGAGCACGCCGGCGAGCACCAGCCAGGGCAGCTCGTCGATCAGGGCGTCCCGCCAGGGCCGGCGGACCCCCGCCGAGCGGCGGACGCCGACCTCCCAGAAGAGCACCAGCAGCGCGAAGACCGGTACGAAGTACAGTGCGCTCCACTTCACCGCGCAGGCGCAACCGATCAGCACCCCGGCTGCCAACCGCCACCACGGCCAGGTGCGCCACCCGGTCGGCGGCCGGCCGGCACGGCCCGGCTGGCTCGGGTCGAGCCCGTAGTCCAGCGCCCGCGCCCACCGACGGCGGCGGGCGTCCCGATCGAGCACCAACGCGCCGAACGCGGCCAGCACGAAGAAGAGCAGGAAGATGTCGAGCAGCGCCGCGCGGGACAGCACCAGGTGGAAGCCGTCCAGGGCGAGCAGCAGGCCGGCCGCGCAGCCGAGCACCGTCGAGCGGAACATCCGCCGACCGATGCGGACCAGCAGCAACACCGACAGGGTGCCGACCACGGCCGCCGAGAACCGCCAGCCGAACTCCGGCGCGGTGGTGATCAGGTGCCCGGGGACGGAGACCTTCGAATCCGCGTCCTGATACCCGAAGGCCCACTCGCCGAGGCCGATCAGCCACTTGCCCAGCGGGGGGTGCACCACGTACGACGGGACGTTGTCCTTGTAGTTCCACTCGAAACCGCGGGCGATCAGCCCGTAGGCGTCCTTGGCGTAGTACGTCTCGTCGAAGATCTTGCCCTTCGGGCTGGACAGCCCGACGAAGCGCAGAATCGCCGCGATGGCGACCACCACGGCGGTGGCCAGCCAGGAGAACCGGTCCAGGTGGGTGTCGACGGTGGCGAACCGTCGCCGGACCACGGCGGACACACCGCCGCCACCGGCGCGCGGTGCGGTCGGCTCCTGGTCAGGGCTGGGCTCGCCCGTCACGTCGACCATTTTTGCAGGGTCGGCGCTCGGGCTCTGCGCTGTCGACGCACTCGTCACCCGGCGATCGTAGGCTGCCAAGGTGTCCAGTGGCGCCCGTCGTCTCTGATACCGGTATTCGCTGTCGATGAAGGAGACGATTTCGTGGGTGAAATGTCCGAAGCTGGGCGCCTGATCCTGCTCGGTGCCCCGCTCGGCAACCCCGCCGATGCCTCGGCCCGATTTCGGGAGGTGCTGAGCAGCGCCGACGTGGTGGCCGCCGAGGACACTCGCCGGCTCACCCGGCTGGCCCGCGATCTCGACATCACCGTCGGCGGTCGCATCGTCTCCTACTTCGAGGGCAATGAGGAGCGGCGCACCCCCGAGCTGGTCGAGGTCATCCTCGGCGGGTACGTGGTGGCGCTGGTCACCGACGGGGGGATGCCGAGCGTCTCCGACCCTGGCTACCGGCTGGTCCGGGCCGCATTGGAGGTCGGGGCGCCGGTCACCGTCGCCCCCGGGCCGAGCGCTGTCACCACCGCACTGGCTGTCTCCGGGCTGCCCTGCGACCGGTTCTGCTTCGAGGGCTTCCTGCCCCGCACCCCCGGTGCCCGCCGATCCCGGCTGCGCGCGCTCGCCGCCGAGGAACGCACCCTGGTCTTCTTCGAGGCCCCGCACCGGATCGGTGCGGCGCTCACCGACCTGGCCGACACGTTCGGCGCGGACCGGCCGGCCGCGCTCTGCCGCGAGCTCACCAAGACCTACGAGGAGGTGCTCCGCCGCCCCCTCGGCGAGCTGGCCCGGTGGGCCGCCGACGGGAACCCGCGCGGAGAGATCACCCTGGTGGTGGGCGGGGCGCCCGTGACCACCCTGGAACGCCCCGACGACGACACCCTGCGGGCGGCGGTCGCCGAGCGGGAGGCCGTCGGCCGGTCCCGCCGGGACGCCATCACCGAGGTTGCCACGGAGTACGCGCTGCGCCGCCGGGACGTCTACACGATCGTGCACAGCTGACCGAGGCTCCCGGCGGCGGTGGGGTTCACCAGGCATGGGCTCACCGGGCATGGGTTCACCAGGCGGCGGTCAGGAAACCGACGGTGATCAGCACCGGGCCGGCGATGGCGGCGGCCACCGCCCAGCGGCGGTGCCGGCGGCCGGGCAGCCGGGCCGACCCGGTCCACCGGACGATGCCGGCGGTGCAGCCCAGCACCACCAGCAGGCCGGGCAGCCAGCGCAGGTGTCGGCCCACGCCGGTGTCGGCGTACGCGGTGGCGCCGTCCGGGCCGGTCATCCGCGCCGGTAGCGCCGTACCGGGCGCGTCGCCTCCGGCGGGCACCCCGCTGACCCGCACACCGTGCACCATGAACCGCCCGTCCTCCGCCGTGAAGATCCCCCGGCACCGCTGGTTGAGCCCGCCGCCGGTGCAGTCGTCGATCACCACCGTGCCGATCCGGGCGTGCCCGACCGCGAGCCAGAACGGGCCTGCGCTGACCCAGGCGAAGAAGGCCACGACCAGGCTCAGCGCCACCAGCGCGGCGAGCCCGGGCAGCGGATCAGGCGGTCGGGCCGTACGGCTCGGTGCCCGACGCCCCGCCGGGCGGGAGCCGCGGTCCCGCTCCGGCGCCGGGTCCTCCCGGACCGGGGTGCCGTCCCAGTGCACCTGCTCGATCGGTGCCCAGAAGGCGCCGTCGTCGTCCGGTGTGTCGCCGTCGGCCTGGCGGCCCCGGGGCCGGCGACTCTGCTGCCGGACCGGCACTCGACGCGGCACCGCGTCCACCGGTGCCCCGGTGGTCGGCTCCACCTCGACGGTCTCCGCGGCTTCGGGTGCCGAGCCGACCGTCGGGCCCGGTGCGCCGGGCCGGGCCGGGCTGGGTACGGGTGCCGCCGGGGTCGGACGGGCCGGGGTGGGCGTCGGCGCGGCTGGTGTGGGCCGGGCCGGGGTGGCGGCGAGCTCCGCGGAGCCGTCGCGCCTCGGCGTGGCCGCCCGCCCTGGCGGCGCGGACTGCTGCTCCGCTGGCCGAGCGGCGGCGGGCCCTGGCGTGGGACTCGGTCGCGGTGCGGAACCCGGGCCGGCGCCGGGCACCAACCGCGGCTGGGGTGCGACCCCGGTATTCCGGGGCACGGCGGATCCGGGCCCGGGGTCGTCGCCGACCGCCGGCCCGGTGGGACGGTCCTCGTGGCCCCGTGCCGCTCGTCTGCCAGTCACGACGTTCATTGCACACCTGTCTTGGAGGCGGAACGGGCAGCTGAGCCGCGTGTCGGCGACAAATCGGACCAATGGGCGGGGTGGTTGGCCCGGTCCGCCGGCCCGGCACCCCCTATTGGTTCGCGGACGCCCCGGACGGGTCACTAGGCTTGCTGCTCATGAGTCACGTTCTCGCGGCAGTGGCCTGGCCGTACGCCAACGGCCCCCGCCATATCGGCCACGTCTCCGGTTTCGGCGTTCCCTCCGACGTCTTCGCCCGGTACATGCGGATGGCCGGCCACGACGTGCTCATGGTCTCCGGCACCGATGAGCACGGCACCCCGATCCAGGTGCAGGCCGACGCCGACGGGGTGACCCCGCGCGAGCTGGCCGACCGGTACAACAGGGTGATCGTCGAGGACCTGCACGGCCTCGGCCTCTCCTACGACCTCTTCACCCGCACCACCACCCGCAACCACTACGCGGTGGTGCAGGAGCTGTTCGAGGGGATGCACCGCAACGGCTACATCGTGCCGAAGACCACCATGGGCGCGATCTCCCCGTCCACCGGGCGCACCCTGCCCGACCGCTACATCGAGGGCACCTGCCCGATCTGTGGGTACGACAGCGCCCGTGGCGACCAGTGCGACAACTGCGGCAACCAGCTCGACCCGATCGACCTGATCGACCCGAAGTCACGCATCAACGGGGAGACTCCGAAGTTCGTCGAGACCGAGCACTTCTTCCTGGACCTGCCCGCCCTGGCCGACGTGCTGCGGCAGTGGCTGGACACCCGGGAGGGGTGGCGGCCCAACGTGCTGCGCTTCTCCCGCAACCTGCTCGACGATCTCCAGCCCCGGGCGATCACCCGGGACCTGGAGTGGGGCGTACCCATCCCGCTGGACGGCTGGCGCGACCGGCCCGACAAGCGGATCTACGTCTGGTTCGACGCGGTGATCGGCTACCTGTCCGCCTCGATCGAGTGGGCCCGCCGCACCGGCGACCCGGAGGCGTGGCGCAGGTACTGGTCCGCCGACGGCGAGGGTAAGGACGCCCGGTCCTACTACTTCATGGGCAAGGACAACATCGTCTTCCACTCGGTGATCTGGCCGGCGCTGCTCTCCGGGTACTCCGGCGAGGGCTCCCGGGACGGTGAGCCGGGGCAGCTGGGTCGGCTCAACCTGCCGACCGAGGTGGTCTCCAGCGAGTACCTGACCATGGAGGGGCGCAAGTTCTCCTCGTCCCGCAAGGTGGTCATCTACGTCCGGGACTTCCTGGAGCGCTACGACGCCGACGCGCTGCGCTACTTCATCGCCGCCGCCGGCCCGGAGAGCAACGACACCGACTTCACCTGGGCCGAGTTCCTCCGCCGCAACAACGACGAGCTGGTCGCCGGCTGGGGCAACCTGGTCAACCGGTCCGTCTCGATGGCGGCGAAGAACTTCGGGACGATCCCGCCGGTCGACCCGGCCGGCCTCACCGAGGCCGACGAGGCGCTGCTCGCGGTGGCCCGGGCCGGCTTCACCACGGTCGGTGACCTGATCGGCCGGCACCGGCAGAAGCAGGCGATCGGTGAGGCCATGAAGGTGGTTGCCGAGGCCAACAGGTACCTCTCCGAGCAGGCGCCGTGGAAGCTCAAGGACGAGGCCGACAAGCCCCGGATGGGCACCATCCTGCACGTCGCCCTCCAGGTGATCAGCGACGCCAACACGATGCTCACCCCGTTCCTGCCGCACTCCGCGCAGCAGGTGCACGAGTTGCTCGGCGGCACCGGCGTGCACGCGCCGATGCCGGTCATCGAGCAGGTCGACGACCTGGACGGCGGTCCGTCGTACCCGGTGCTCACCGGGGACTACACGGTCGGCACGCGCTGGGAGTCGGTGTCGATCGAGGCGGGTCGACCGCTGGCGACGCCGAAGCCGGTGTTCCGCAAGCTCGACCCGTCGATCGTCGACGAGGAGCTGGCCCGACTGGCCGACTGAGCGCACGACGCGCGGCGGTAGGGCGCCCTACCGCCGCGCGTCGTCACATCGGGTACCGGGTGTCCATCACCTGGTCGTCGGTCACCTCGGCGCCCGGAGCCCAGGCCTCGTAGACGCCACGTTCGTGGCACTGCGCGCCGGTGGTGACCACCGCGTCCGGGTTCGGGTGGCGCAGTCGCATCCGCAGCCAACCGGCCTCCTCCCGCAGCACCAGGCACGGCACGCCCCGCCACTGGGCGAACCGGAGCCGACGGGCCACCGCATCCACCGGGTACCGAGCCGCCCGCGTCATCGCCAGCACCCGGAACCCGCCTGGCAGGTCGGCCACCGCCTCGTACTCGTTGTCGCCGTGTACGCCGACCAGTTGGGTGGAACGCGGCGCGTCCCCGTTCGGCACGTACTCCTGGTCCGGGGAGAGGCCCGGCACCGAGGCCAGCAGGTGCCGCCACTGCGGGCCCACCATCCGCAGCCACCCGCGCTGCTCGGCCTGGTAGGTGTAGAGCACCACCTCCACCCCCTCCGCCGGGTAGGCGATCAGGGCGGCGTTCGCCGGCATCGGCAGGTCGGCGAAGTCCCGGGTGATGAACTCCGGGATGAGCTGACCGTTGCTCGGCACGAAGCCAGTGCCCAGCACCGGTGGACCGATCCGGTCCCGGGACGCCAGCGAGGTCAGGCCACGGTGTGCCTCGCCCACCGGCACGTCGTAGTCGCCCGGGTCGGACGCCCGCCAGCGCAGCGCGTACGCCACCTCCGGGCCGTCGCGGCCGACCTCACCGTCGGAGCGCAGCACCGTTGTCGTCACCGGCGTACGCAGATGCGCCACATCGTGCTCGCGGTAGCAGAAGCCGTGCGGCAGCCAGCCCCGTACGTAGCCGGCGAGCTGCTGGGCGGAGAGAACCTTCACCATCCGGGTGCCCCGCCGGACCACCGCCGACGCACGCGCCACGGCCAGCATCGGGTCACTCGCCGCCGCAGGCTGCTGGCTGAGCTGGTGCAGGTACGCCCAACCCCGCTCGCGGTGCGCGGGCATCATCAGCGGTGTCTCCGGCTCGTCGACCGGCTCGGTCGCCCCGTGCACCGCGGTCACCTCGGTGACGTGCACGAACCGGCGCCACGGCAGGGCGCTGCCCGGTCGGGGCGCCCACTCGAAGCCGGCCACCTCGTCGGTGCTGAACAGCTCGTAGGCGGCGCCTCGGGCGATCTCCTCGGCCGGGTAGACGCCGCCCCCGAACGCCACACGCAGCCCGGTACGTTCGCCGGCGGTGCCGCCAACCTGGGGGGTGACGTTCATGCCGTCACCTCCAGCTCGGTGAGATGCGGGCCGTCACGGCCCGGTGGCGCACTCGGTCCACTCACGCCGCGACGGTAGAGTCGCGCGGCGTAGTCGAGGTGAACGTCGGGTGGCGGGCGGATGGACAGGCCCGGTGTGTGATGCTGTCGCTGATGAGCGAGCCCACTGAATCCCGTCGAGAGCGTGCCGCCCGGCGGGCCGGAGAGTTTCCGCCCGCCCCTGAGCCGTTGCCCCGGCCGGTGCTGGACAGCCACACGCACCTGGACATCACGGTCAGTGAGGCCGGTGTGCCCGGCGGCGGGTCGGCCGACGACCCGGTTGCCGTGGCGATCGCGCTGGCCACCAAGGTCGGTGTGGACCGGCTGGTCCAGGTGGGGGTGGACGTCGCTTCCTCGCGGTGGGGCGCGGACACCGCCGACCAGCATCCGGCGGTGCTGGCCACCGTGGCGCTGCACCCCAACGAGGCGCCTCGGCTGACCGACCTCGACGAGGGGCTGCGGGAGATCGAGTCTCTCGCCGCCCGCGACCGGGTCCGGGGGATCGGCGAGACCGGAATGGACTTCTTCCGTACCGGCGACGAGGGGCGTGCCGCGCAGGAGGCGAGCTTCCGGGCGCACATCGCCATCGCCAAGCGGTACGGCAAGGCGCTGGTCATCCACGACCGGGACGCGCACGCCGACGTGCTGCGGATCCTCGACGACGAGGGCTCCCCGGACACGGTCGTGCTGCACTGTTTCTCCGGTGACGCCGACTTCGCCCGTGAGTGCGTCCGCCGCGGTTACCTGCTCAGCTTCGCCGGCACCGTCACGTTCGGCAGCGCCACCGCGCTGCGCGAGGCTGCCGCGCTCACCCCCGTGGACCAGATCCTGGTGGAGACCGACGCCCCCTATCTGACGCCGATGCCGCATCGGGGCCGGCCGAACGCGTCGTACCTGATCCCGCTCACCGTGCGCTCGCTCGCCGCGACCACCGGCACCGACCTCGACGAGCTGTGCGTGGCCATCTCCGCCACCGGCGACCGGGTCTTCGGCCCGTGGTGAGCCCGGCCCGGCGGTCGGCCCCGACGACGTCGTTACGCTCCCAGCCATGACCGGTCTCCTCGGCCCGGCGGAGATCCGGGAACTCGCCGCCCGGCTGGGCGTCGCGCCCACCAAGAAGCTGGGCCAGAACTTCGTGCACGACCCGAACACCGTGCGCCGGATCGTCACGGCCGCCGGCCTGACCCCGGACGACGTGGTCCTGGAGGTCGGCCCCGGGCTCGGCTCGCTGACTCTGGGGCTGCTGCCGGTCGCCGGGCACGTGCACGCCGTGGAGATCGACCCGGTGCTCGCCGGCGCGCTGCCGGAGACCGTCGCCCGGCACGCCGTGGCGGACGCCGGCCGGCTCACCGTGCACCGCGCCGACGCGCTGCGCATCGAGGCCGCCGAGTTGGCCGACCCCCCGCCGACCGCGCTGGTGGCGAACCTGCCCTACAACGTGGCCGTGCCCGTGGTGCTGCAGCTGCTCGCCAAGCTGCCCAGCCTGCGGCACGGCCTGGTGATGGTGCAGAAGGAGGTCGCCGACCGGCTCGTCGCCGGTCCCGGCTCCAAGGTGTACGGCATCCCGTCGGTCAAGCTCGCCTGGTACGCCCAGGCCCGGGGCGCCGGCCGGGTGCCGCCGAACGTGTTCTGGCCGGTGCCCAACGTCGACTCCGGCCTCGTCGCCTTCACCTGCCACGAACCACCCCGTACCGACGTACCCCGGCAACGGGTCTTCGCCGTGGTGGACGCGGCGTTCGCGCAGCGACGCAAGACGTTGCGCGCCGCGCTGGCCGGCTGGGCCGGTGGCGCGGACCGGGCCGCCGCCGCGCTCATCGCGGCCGGCGTCGACCCCGGCGCCCGGGGGGAGTCGCTCACCGTCGAGCAGTTCGCCGCCATCGCCGCGTCGGCTCCGGCAGGTACGCCGGCCGCGACGTAGGCTGACGCCGTGCCCGCCGAGGACGCTGAGGAGCTGATCGTGGCCAAGCCGTTCGACATTCGCCTGCGCGTGCGGGACATCACCCCGTGACCGAGGCCTGGCGACCGGACGACGAGGACGAGCGACGCGGGGCCATCGGGCCGGTGAAGGTCCGGGTGCCCGCGAAGGTCAATCTGCACCTCGGGGTGGGTCCGCTGCGCCGTGACGGCTACCACGAGCTGAACACGGTCTACCACGCCATCTCGATCTACGACGAGCTGACCGCCCGCCGGGGCGACACTCTCGCCCTGACCATGGAGGGCGAGGGCACCGGCGAGTTGGCGTTGGACGACTCCAACCTGGTGATCCGCGCGGCGCACGCTCTCGCCGGGTACGCGGGCGTGCTTCCACACGCCCGACTGCACCTGCGAAAGCAGATCCCGCTCGCTGGTGGGCTGGCCGGCGGCAGCGCCGACGCGGCCGCCGCGTTGGTGGCCTGCGACGCGCTCTGGGGCACCGGGCTGTCCCGCGACGAGTTGGCCGGGATCGCCGCCGACCTCGGCTCCGACGTGCCGTTCCTGATCTACGGTGGCACCGCGCTGGGCACCGGCCGAGGCGAGGCGGTCAGCCCAGTGCTGGCCCGCCCCACCTCCTGGCACTGGGTGGTGGCGATCGCCGACGGTGGCCTCTCCACCCCGGCCGCGTACCGCGAGTTGGATCGGCTCCGCGACGCCGGCACCGCCGGTGCCCCGCTGGGCAGCACCGACGCGCTGCTCGGCGCCCTGCGCCAGCGCGACCCCCGGGTGCTCGCCCGTACCCTCGGCAATGATCTTCAGGACGCCGCGCTGGCCATGCGCCCGGCGCTGGCCGACACCCTCAAGGCCGGCGAGGCCGCCGGTGCGCTCGCCGGCATCGTCTCCGGCTCCGGCCCGACCTGCGTCTTTCTCGCCGCGGACGCGGCCGACGCCGAGCGGATCGCCACGGACCTGACCATGGCGGACGTGTGCCGGGAGGCGCGGGTCGCGCACGGCCCGGTCGTCGGCGCCCGCGTCGGCTGACGTCACCTCCCACCCGGCCTCTGGGCGTGCGGCGCGGGAGGCCGGGGCGTCCGCGTACCCTTGGGTCAGGCGTCCAGGTGCCCGCCGGCACCGGGACGCCTTGATCATGAAGGGTGGAACGTGGCGAACATCGTCAATCTGGACCGGGTGTCCAAGGGGTACGGCGCCGCCGGGCGGCTGCTCACGGACGTCTCGCTCGGCCTGGACGACGCCGACCGGATCGGCGTGGTCGGCCTCAACGGTGCTGGCAAGTCCACCCTGCTGCGGTTGCTCACCAAGCAGGAGGACCCCGACGACGGCCGGGTGACCCACCGCCGCGACCTGCGCGTGCTCTGGCTGCCGCAGCAGCTCACGCTCGCCCCCGACGCCACCGTCCGGGATGTTGTGCTCGGCACCGCCTGGCTCGACGAGGGCATGGGTGCTGAGCACGAGTGGGCCGGCGACGCCGGGGTGCGCGCCATCCTCGACGGCCTTGGCATGCCGCACCTCGGCCTCGACCAGCCGGTCGGCCCGATGTCCGGTGGCGAACGGCGCCGAGTGGCGCTCGCCGCGCTGCTCGTCCGCGACTCCGACCTGCTCATCCTCGACGAGCCCACCAACCACCTCGACGTCGGCGGTGTCGACTGGCTGGCGCGGCACCTGGTCGGCCGCAAGGGTTCCCTGGTCGTGGTCACCCACGATCGGTGGTTCCTGGACGCGGTCTGCACGGACACCTGGGAGGTCGCCGACCAGACCGTCCGCGTCTACGAGGGTGGCTTCGCCGCCTGGATCCTCGCCCGTGCCGAGCGCGAGCGCGTCGCCGCCGCCACCGAGGCCCGCCGGCAGAACCTGCTCCGCAAGGAGATCGCCTGGCTGCGCCGTGGGCCGCCCGCCCGGACCTCCAAGCCCCAGTTCCGCATCGACGCCGCGAACGCGTTGATCGCCGACGTGCCGCCGGCGCGCGACACCATGTCCCTGCAGCGGATGGCCACCTCCCGCCTCGGCAAGCAGGTGTACGACCTGGAGAACGTCGAGCTGCACGCCGGCCCGAAGGAGATCCTGCGGGACGTCACCTGGCTGGTCGGCCCCGGTGACCGGATCGCCATCCTCGGTGCCAACGGCGCCGGCAAGACCACGCTGCTGCGGATGCTCGCCGGCATCACCCGCCCCGACGGTGGCCGTCTCGGCACCGGCTCCACCGTGCGACCCGCGTTCCTCTCACAGGAGCTCGCCGAGCTGCCCGGGCACCTGCGGGTGCTCGAAGCCGTCGAGGAGGTCGCCCGCCGGGTGCAACTCGGGGACCGTGAGGTCTCCGCCGCGCAGCTCGCCGAGGTGTTCGGCTTCGACGACCGCCGACTCTGGACCCCGGTCAGTGATCTCTCTGGCGGAGAGCGTCGCCGGTTGCAGATGCTGCGGCTGCTCGCCGGTGAGCCCAACGTGCTGCTCTTCGACGAGCCCACCAACGACCTGGACACCGACACGCTCGCCGCGCTGGAGGACCTGCTCGACTCGTGGCCCGGCACGATCATCGTGGCGAGCCACGACCGCTACCTGATCGAGCGGGTCACCGACACGGCGTACGGGATGTTCGGCGACGGCCGGCTGGTGCACCTGCCGGGCGGTGTCGACGAGTACCTTGCCCGGACCGCGGAGCGGGCCGGCACCGTCCGGGTCGGGGCCAACCCGACCACCGCGCCCACCGGCCCGACCGCGAGCGGCATGTCGGCCGCCGAGGTCCGCCAGGCCCGCAAGGACCTGACCCGGCTGGAACGCCAGCTCGCCAAGCTCGACCAGCGCGAGGTTGTGCTGCTCGATCAGCTTGCGGCGGAGGCCACCGACTACGCCCGGGTCGCCGAGTTGGACACCCAGCTCAAGGATCTGCGCGCCGAGCGGGAGCGGATCGAGGAGAGCTGGATGGCCCTCGCCGAGGACCTGCCAGAGAGCTGACCGGGCCAGGCGCGCCGGCCGGGGACCGTGTGCGGCGTCACACCGCCACATGCGAGACAATCGTCGGCGACACCTCACCCCACGGCGTTGGAGACACTGACATGGCCCACACCCCCGTCAACCACCCCGCGCGGCCGATCTACCGGGCGATCGGCGGGCTGACCGGTCTGTACCTGGTGGTCTTCGGTGCGCTCGGCATCATCACGAGCGCCGGCAACGAGATCCTCGCCCAGGACGACACCCGGGTCCTCGGTCAGGGCACCAACCTCGGCTTCTCGCTGCTCAGCGTGCTGCTTGGGATCATCGTGCTGGCCGGCACCGCGCTCGGCCGCAACATCGACGTGGCGATCAACCAGTGGATGGCGTACGCCCTGATGGTGGTCGGCCTGGCCGGTCTCGCGTTCATCCGGACCGACGCCAACATCTTCAACTTCAGCATCAGCACTGTGGTCGTGGTGATGACGGCAGCCCTGGTGCTGCTCATGGTCGGCATGTACGGCAAGGTCGGGTCGGAGGACGAGGCGGAGGCGTTCCAGAAGGCTCGCTTGGTGCTCTGAGCTTCTTCTCTGGTTGCTGCCGTGGGTTTTCGCCGGAGCCCGAGCTGCTCCGGGCGGTCAGGCTTGATCCCTGCGCAGCTCGGCTCCGGCGAAAACCTGACTGGGTCCAGCCTGCGGCGGACCCTTTCGGCTTTGTGGTTCTCCGGACAGTCTGATCTGCCTTGGGCGACAATCCTCCTGAAACGGTCAACTCAGGGGGGTCAGGGGTATGCCGCACTTTCCGGTGAACCATCCGGCACGGCCGCTCTACCGGGTCCTCACCGGTCTGATCGGCGTCTACATCCTGGTCTTCGGCGTCTGGGGCGTCGCCGAGACGATCGGCAACCCGCTCTTTGACCGGAGCAGCACCTGGGCCCTGGGGCTACGCACCAACCTGGCCTTCTCGCTCGCCTCGGTGATCTTCGGAGTCGTCCTGATCATCGGGGCTTCGCGGCGCACCAACCTCGGCCACTACATCAACCTCACGGCCGGGGTGGTGTTCCTGGTTACCAGCATCCTGATGATGTCCGTGCTGCAGACCGAGGCGAACTTCCTCAACTTTTCGATGTCGACCGTGGTCGTGTCGATGCTGTTCGGCCTGATCCTGCTCGGCACCGGCCTCTACGACAAGGTCGGCCCTCCGGAACACGCCGAGGCGGAGCGGGAGCTCCGCAAACACCCGGTGGCCGACGCGCACCGCCGCTGATCGGGGTCAGCGGCGCCGAGCGGTGATCAACGTCGGCTTCGCCTCCAGGTGCGACAACCCGTTCCAGGCGAGGTTGACGAGGTGCGCCGCCACCGTCTCCTTGCGGGGCTTGCGCGCCTCCATCCACCAACTGCCGGTCAGCGCCACCATGCCCACCAGCGCCTGTGAGTACAGCTCGGCCAGCTTCGGGTCGTACCCGCGGCTCTTGAACTCGGCGCCCAGGATGTGCTCGACCTGGTGTGCCACGTCGTTCATGATGCTGCTGAAGGTGCCCGTCGCGGACATCAGCGGCGACTCGCGGACCAGCACCCGGAAACCGCTGGTCTCCTCCTCGATGTAGCCCAGGAGGGCCATCGCCGCCTGCTCCAGCAGCTCCCGCGGATGCCCGGCGGTCAACGCCGTGGTGATCCGGTCCAGCAGGGCCCGGACCTCCCGGTCCACCACCACCGCGTAGAGCCCCTCCTTGCCGCCGAAGTGCTCGTACACCACCGGCTTGGAGACCTTGGCGCGGGACGCCACCTCCTCGATGGAGGTGGCGTCGAAACCGCGCTCGGCGAAGAGCTGCCGACCGGTGGCGATCAACTGCTCCCGTCGCTGGGCCGCCGACATCCGAACACGAGAGGCGGGCTTGGGTTTGGGTGCTGGGGCCGGCGGGGTCGCCCGTCGGCCGCCAACACTGTCACCGTCACTGATCTCGGGCATGTCGCCGCCTTGCTGGCGCTCGGTGACGCCCTGCCGTGGGATGGTGCCTCCGCTGTGCCCGTTCACGTCGTCGCCTCACTGGCGGGCGGTCCGACCGCCCTGCCCCGCCGTCCGACCGTGCCCGGATCGGGCTCGGCTCCTCGGCCGCCGAGCTGTCCGGTCCCCCCGCGTCGCTCGGTCACCCGGCCATCCTGCCAGGCGGCCTCCCGGTGCACCGCCCGGTTTACCGGGGTGCGACCGGCTTCACCAGCTTGGCGGCGAGGCGCTCCGGCTTCGGCCAGCGCACCTGCGTCGCCGCACCGAACTTCTCGAACAGCCAGATCACCCGGGCGGAGATGTCCACCTGACCCCGCAGCACGCCGTGCCGGGCGCTGGTCGGGTCGGCGTGGTGCAGGTTGTGCCAGCTCTCGCCGAACGACAGGATCGCGAGCGGCCAGAAGTTCGACGCGCGGTCGCCCTGGCGCATCGCGAACGGACGCTCGCCATAGACGTGGCAGACCGAGTTGATCGCCCAGGTGACGTGGTGCAACAGGCCGATCCGGACCAGCCCGGCCCAGAAGAACGCGGTCAGCGCGCCCTGCCAGGACAAGGTCACCAGGCCGCCGATCAGCGCCGGACCGAGCAGCGAGATGCCCACCAGCGCGGGGAAGAGCCGGTCGACCCGGCTGATGTCACGGTCGGCGATGAGGTCCGGTGCGAAACGCTCCCGGTTGGACAGCTCCCGGCGGAACAGCCAGCCCACGTGGGCGTGGAACAGCCCGCGGGTCAGCGCCCAGAAGTTGGTGCCGAAGCGCCACGGTGAGTGCGGGTCACCCTCCAGGTCGGAGAACGCGTGGTGCCGCCGGTGGTCGGCCACCCACTGGATGATCTCGCCCTGCACCGCCAGCGAACCCGCGACCGCCAGCGTCACCCGCAGCCACCGCTTGGCCTTGAACGAGCCGTGCGTGAAGTAGCGGTGGAAGCCGACGGTGATGCCGAGCCCGGAGACGACGTACCAGACCAGACCGATGATCACATCGGTCCAGCCGAGCCAGCCGCCCCAGGCCACTGGCACGGCGACCAGCAGGGCGACGAAGGGGATCACGACGAAAGCCCAGAGGGCGGCCAGGATTCCGGGGGACTGGCTGCCGTCGGTGAGTGGTTTGGGGCCGGAGGCGGCGGTGTTGGGTTCGACCACAGCAGTGGACATGGGACCTCGCAGGGGGGATGGAAACGATCACTAACTTACGCCTACGTCACCGTAACTTACGGCACCGTAGATCGCACGGGGAAGTTTCGAACGACCCTCGCGTAACTGTTCGCAAGCGCAGGTCAGGTGCCCTTCGTGGCGGGTAGGTGAGGTGGCTCGGGGCGACGGATGCAGGGCCTGCGGGCTGCTCGCTGAGGGCTCCCGAGTCGCGAGTCGCGCGGGGTGCGGCGGAATGAGCGATGGCGTCCGGCGGCCGGGGCGCTAAGGTGTACCGCGGGATGCCCCATCCCTGCTGCGACGTGCTCGCGTCGCTGATCGGCCGTGGTGTAATTGGCAACACCCGGGTCTTTGGTACCCGTATTTCAGGTTCGAACCCTGGCGGCCGAGCTGTCCAACTACGTCCGTTCCAGGTTCCAGTGGGGTAACAGGGGAACGTGCCGGGCCCCGCGGTTAGCATGACCGCGAGAGTGTCCACCGCCCCGACGGGAGCCACGTCGTGCCCCAGCCCCACCTTCGTACCGTCGTCGTGCTCGCCGCCGGTGAGGGCAAGCGGATGAAGTCGACACTGCCCAAGGTGCTGCACCCCCTGCTCGGTCGAACGCTGCTCGGTCACGTGCTGAGCGCCGCCGCGCCGCTGGCCGCGGACCGCACCGTCGTCGTGGTGGGGCACGGCGCCGACCAGGTCGGGGGGCACCTGACCGAGGTCGCCCCGGACGCCACACCCGTGCTCCAGGCCGAGCAGCTCGGCACCGGACACGCCGTGCGGATCGCGCTGGACGCCGTTCCGGACGGCGCCGGCACGGTCGTGGTGATCAACGGAGACGTACCACTGCTGCGGCCCGAGACGGTGGGCGCGCTGGTGACCGCACACGAGGAGGCCGGCGCGGCGGCCACCGTACTGGCCGCCGAGGTGCCCGACCCGACCGGCCTCGGGCGGATCGTCCGGGACGCCGACGGTCGGCTGGAGCAGATCGTCGAGGAGCGCGACGCCGACGCGACGCAGCGCGCGATCCGCGAGATCAACGCCGGCATCTACGCGTTCGACGCCGTGCGGCTGCGTGAGGCGCTGGGCAAGCTCTCCACCGACAACGACCAGGGCGAGGAATACCTGACCGACGTCTTCGGGCTGCTCCGCTCGGCCGGCGAGCCGGTCGCGGTGCACGTGGCCGTCGATCACGTGGAGACGTTGGGCTGCAACGACCGGGTAGAGCTGGCCACCCTGCGCCGGCTGCTGCGCGACCGGGTCAACGAGGCGTGGATGCGCACCGGGGTGAGCCTGCTCGACCCCGCGACCACCTGGATCGACGTGACGGTGGCGCTGGACCGCGACGCGGTGGTCGACCAGAACACCCAGCTGCGCGGCGGCACGGTGGTCGGCGCGGGCGCGTTGATCGGGCCGGACGTCACGCTGATCGACACTGTCGTCGGCCCCGGCGCGTCAGTGGTCCGCAGCCACGCTGTCGGCGCCGAGGTGGGCGCGGGTGCCAGCGTCGGGCCGTACGCGTACCTGCGGCCGGCCGCGCGGCTGGCCGAGAAGGCGAAGGTCGGCACGTTCGTCGAGGTGAAGAATTCGCAGATCGGTGCCGGCTCCAAGGTGCCGCACCTGACGTACGTGGGCGACGCGACGATCGGTGAGCAGAGCAACATCGGCGCGGCGTCGGTCTTCGTGAACTACGACGGCGTCAACAAGCACCGGACCGTGATCGGCAGCCACGCGCGTACCGGTGCGGACAACATGTTCGTGGCGCCGGTCGAGGTGGGCGATGGCGCGTACACGGCTGCGGGTTCGGTGATCGTGGACGACGTCCCGCCGGGCGCGATGGGTGTCGCTCGGGCGCGCCAGCGCAACATCGAGGGCTGGGTGGTGAAGCGGCGCGCCGGCACGGCCGCGGCGGAGGCCGCGCAGCGGGCTCGCGACGCGAAGGGTGCGTCGGAGGTGACCGGTGCCGCAAGCGACAGTGAGGCAATGCACGGGGCGACCGAGACGGTGGGCGGCGCATCCGGCACGGGAGATACTGCAACCGAATAGTCCCCGACTCACCACCACCGGGTCGGGTACCGCCGACAAAACTGGAGCAGACGGGCCCATGGGCAGCATCGTCGCCGAAAACCGCAAAAGCCTGATGCTCTTTTCCGGACGTGGCTTTCCGGAGTTGGCCAAGGAGATCGGTGAGGTGCTCGGCGTGGCGCCGACCCCGGCCGACGCGTACGAGTTCGCCAACGGCGAGATCTTCGTACGGTTCAAGGACTCGGTGCGTGGTTCGGACGCCTTCGTGGTGCAGTCCGTCACGCACGGGGTGAACACCTGGGTCATGGAGACCCTGATCATGGTGGACGCGCTGAAGCGGGGGTCCGCCAAGCGGATCACCGTGGTGCTGCCGTTCTACCCGTACGCGCGGCAGGACAAGAAGCACCGGGGTCGGGAGCCGATCTCGGCCCGCCTGGTGGCGGACCTGTTGAAGACCGCTGGCGCGAACCGCATCCTCACCGTCGACCTGCACACCGCGCAGATCCAGGGCTTCTTCGACGGCCCGGTGGATCACCTCTTCGCGATGGACATCCTGGCCGAGTACGTGGAGCGCAAGTACGCCGGCCGACCGATGACCGTGGTGGCACCGGATTCGGGCCGGGTGCGGGTGGCCGAGCGGTGGACCGACCGGCTGGGCGGCTGCCCGTTGGCGTTCATCCACAAGACCCGCGACCCGATGAAGCCGAACCAGGTCGTGGCGAACCGGGTGGTCGGCGAGGTGGAGGGCCGGGTCTGCCTGATCGTCGACGACATGATCGACACCGGTGGCACGATCAGCAAGGCCGCCGACATCCTCAAGGAGTCGGGCGCGGCGGAGATCGTGGTCGCGTCCACCCACGCGCTGCTGTCGGACCCGGCGACCGAGCGGCTGAAGAACAGCTCGATCAGCGAGATCGTGGTGACCAACACGTTGCCTCTGCCCCCGGAGAAGCAGTTGGACAAGCTGACCGTGCTGTCGATCGCGCCGCTGCTGGCGCGGGCGATCCGGGAGGTCTTCGACGACGGCTCGGTGACCACCCTCTTCGGTGGCCTGAGCTGAGCCTCGCGCTGCGGTGAGCCCCGTTTCCGCCGCCAGTGGGAGCGGGGCTGCCAAACTGGTGGAAACGGGGCCGGCACGCTGGTGGGAACGCCACCGACGCGCCGGTCTGGAGGCGTGACCGGGGACTGCCGGAAACCCTGGAAACAGCTCGGGTAGACTAGTGCGGTTGCCACGGCGAGGGTGCCCGGCGGGCCGCTGAAAAGCGCCGCACGGAGGCACCGTCATCGACGCGGTGCTCCGGGCAGTCGTTCTCGACGCATGAGCCCCAAGCGAGCCCCTCGCCCCAGCACCGCCAGACGACAAGCCGCCGCAGCGAAAAGCATCAGGAGTTTCCCCGTGTCCGAGGTAAAGATCAGCGCCGAGCCCCGTACCGAGTTCGGCAAGGGTGGTGCCCGCCGTACCCGCCGGGCCGGCAAGGTGCCAGCCGTGCTGTACGGCCACGGCGAAGCGCCCAAGCACATCGCGCTGCCGTCGCGGGAGTTCGCCGCGGCGATCCGCAAGGGCGGCGCCAACCAGCTCTTCGCGATCGACATCACCGACGGCACCCAGGTGCTCGCGCTGCCGAAGGCGATCCAGCGCGACCCGATCCGGGACTCCTTCGAGCACGTCGACCTGATCCTGGTCCGTCGGGGCGAGAAGGTCACCGTCGAGGTCCCGGTGCAGCTGACCGGCGAGGCCGCGAAGGACACCCTGATCGTGCACGACCACGACACCCTCTCGGTGACCGCGGACGCCACCAAGGTTCCGGACCACCTCGAGGCGTCGATCGAGGGCCTGGAGGCGGGCACCCTGGTGACCGCCGGCGACGTCGAGCTGCCGGATGGCGTCGAGCTGGCTGTCGACTCGGAGCTGACCGTCGCGTCGGTGACCGCCGCCCCCACCGCCGAGCAGCTTGAGGCGACGCTGCCCGAGGTCGAGGCTGCCACCGACGAGGCCGAGGCCGAGGTCGGCGAGACCACCGAGGGTTCCGAGGGCGCGGACGCCGCCGAGGGCACCGAGACCACCGAGGCGCGCACCGAGGCCTGATCGGTTCGTACTGTGCGGCAGGCGTCCCCGAGGGTTCGGGGGCGCCTGTCGGCGTATCGGGAGTCGGTGGAACGGACGTCGGAAGGGACGGGTCGTGACGGACGAGGCGGGGCCGTGGCTGGTGGTCGGCCTGGGCAACCCGGGCCGGGAGTACGCCGGGAACCGGCACAACGTCGGGTTCATGGTGGCCGATCTGCTGGCCGGGCGGGTGAGCGCGCGGTTCGGGCGGCACAAGCGGGCGGTGGCCGAGGTGGCCGAGGCGCGACTGGGGTTCGGTGGGCCGAAGCTGGTGCTGATGAAGCCACTGACGTTCATGAACCTCTCCGGCGGGCCGGTGGCGGCGCTGGCGCAGTTCTACAAGGTGCCGGCGGCGCAGGTGATTGCGGTGCACGACGAGCTGGACATCGAGTTCGGCCAGGTGCGGGTGAAGTTCGGCGGCGGCGAGGGTGGGCACAACGGCCTGCGTTCGATGTCGAAGTCGTTGGGCACGAAGGACTACGCCCGGGTGCGGTTCGGCGTCGGCCGACCGCCGGGTCGGCAGGATCCGGCGGATTACGTGCTGTCGGATTTTGGCGCGGCGGAGCGCAAGGAGCTGGATTTCCTGGTGGACCGGGCCGCCGACGTGGTGGAGTCGGTGATCGTCAAGGGCGTGGAGCCCACGCAGAACCTCTACCACGGCGCCTGAGCCGGGCGGGGCGTACCGGATCGGAAATGGCGGGCCGGTAGTCTGCGCCTTTCGGCGTGCCACGACCGGCGACGCGGGTCGCGGCGAATCGGTCCGTGCGTGCGCGGGTCGCGGCGAGGCGACGGGAGCGGGCAGATGAGCAGTCCTCCGATGATTGATGGCGCGTTCGCCCGATGGTTGGCGTCCCGGGCCGGGCAGGCGTTGCTCGACCTGCGCACGGAGATGGGTTTCGCGGACGCCGGCGCGTTGAAGTCGGCCGGGGACAAGGTGTCGCACGACCTGATCCGCACGGAGTTGGCGAAGTGGCGGCCGGGCGACGCGGTGCTCTCCGAGGAGGACGAGGGGTCGCGGTTGGCCTGGGCCGCGGAGGTGAACACCGCAGCGGTGCCCCGGTTGACGGCGGACCGGGTGTGGATCATCGACCCGTTGGACGGCACCCGGGAGTTTTCCGAGGAGGGCCGCTCGGACTGGGCGGTGCACGTGGCGCTCTGGGCGCGTAACGCGCCGAGCCCGCACGGGCTGGTTGCCGGGGCGGTGGGGCTGCCGGCTCAGCACCGGGTGCTGGGCACGGACTACCCGTCGGCGTACCCGCCGATGACGGTGGAGGCGGCGACGGCCGGCGAGCGGAAGATCCGCCTGGCGGCGAGCCGGAGCCGGCCTCCCGTCTTCCTGACCGACCTGGCCGAGGACGTCGGGGCGCACCTGGTGCCGATGGGCTCGGCCGGAGCGAAGATCGCCGCCGTGGTCACCGGTGAGGTGGACGCGTACATCCACGCCGGTGGGCAGTACGAGTGGGACTCGGCGGCCCCGGTGGCTGTGGCGACGGCCACCGGACTGCACGCTTCCCGGATCGACGGTTCTGAGCTGAAATACAACGAGGCGGATCCGCGCCTGCCCGACCTGTTGGTCTGTCGCAAGGATCTCGCCACCCGGTTGCTTGCAGCGCTGCAGAGACATTCCGGGTAGCCTGAGCGCACTTTCTTGACATGTCCGACCGGAAAGGTCTGGAAATCGGATGAGCGAGCGAATCGAGCCGGTGTCATGACCACCCCCGCGGCATACCGGGTCTCCCACCTGGACGCCCTGGAGGCGGAGAGCATCTTCGTGATGCGCGAGGTCGTCGCCGAGATGGAACGCCCGGTGCTGCTCTTCTCCGGCGGCAAGGATTCGATCGTCATGCTGCGGCTGGCGCAGAAGGCGTTCGCCCCGGCCAACATCCCCTTCCCCGTCATGCACATCGACACGGGGCACAACTTTCCCGAGGTCCTCGAATACCGCGACCAGCGGGTCGCCGAGCTGGGGTTGCAGCTTGTGGTGGCGAGCGTGCCCGAAGCCCTGGCAAGCGGCATGGTCCGGGAGTCCGGTGACGGGATGCGCAACCGGATCCAGACGCCGGTGCTGCTGGACGCGGTCGAGAAGCACCGCTTCGACGCCCTGTTCGGTGGCGCCCGCCGGGACGAGGAGAAGGCTCGGGCGAAGGAGCGGGTGTTCAGCTTCCGCGACGAGTTCGGCCAGTGGGATCCGAAGAACCAGCGTCCGGAGCTGTGGTCGCTCTACAACGGCCGGCATCACCCGGGTGAGTCGATCCGGATCTTCCCGCTTTCCAACTGGACCGAGCTGGACATCTGGCACTACATCGCCCGGGAACGCCTCCCGCTGCCCTCGATCTACTACGCGCACGAGCGCGAGGTGATCGAGCGGGACGGCATGTTCTACGCGGTCAACGAGTTCTTCCGCCCCCGCGCGGGCGAGGAGCGGTTCAAGGCCCAGGTGCGCTATCGCACCGTGGGCGACGCCTCCTGCACTGCCGCGGTCCGTTCCGACGCGGACACCGTGGAGAAGGTCATCGAGGAGGTGGCGGCCACCCGGATCACCGAGCGCGGCGCGACCCGTGGTGACGACCGGGTCAGTGAGGCCGCCATGGAGGACCGCAAGCGGGAGGGCTACTTCTGATGAGCACCGAGATCATGGCGTCCGCGAATGCGGAGGCCCGGGCTGCTACCGGGGCCGGGCCGGAGGCCCGGGCTATGGACCTGCTGCGGTTCGCCACCGCCGGCAGCGTGGACGATGGGAAGTCGACCCTGATCGGTCGGCTGCTCTACGACACCAAGTCGCTGTTCACGGATCAGTTGGCGGCGGTGGAGGCGGTCAGCGCGGCCCGCGGTGACGAATACACCAACCTGGCGTTGCTCACCGACGGTCTGCGTGCCGAGCGGGAGCAGGGCATCACCATCGACGTGGCGTACCGGTACTTCGCCACGCCGCGGCGCAAGTTCATCATCGCCGACACTCCGGGGCACATTCAGTACACCCGCAACATGGTCACCGGAGCGTCGACCGCTGACCTGGCGCTGATCCTGGTGGATGCGCGTAAGGGTCTGGTCGAGCAGTCCCGCCGGCACGCGTTCCTGTGCTCCCTGCTGCGGGTGCCGCACCTCGTCCTCTGTGTCAACAAGATGGACCTGGTGGACTGGTCGCAGGAGGTCTACGAGCGGATCGCCGACGAGTTCACCGCGTTCGCCGCGAAGCTCGACGTGCCGGATCTGACCGTGGTGCCGATCTCCGCGTTGCGGGGCGACAACATCGTCGCCCGGTCGGAGAACATGCCCTGGTACGAGGGCCCGTCGCTGCTGCATCACCTGGAGCGGGTGCACATCGCCAGCGACCGTAACCTGGTCGACGTCCGGTTCCCGGTGCAGTACGTGATCCGTCCGCAGTCCACCACGGTCACCGACTACCGCGGTTACGCCGGTCAGGTCGCCTCGGGTGTTCTGAAGCCGGGTGACGAGGTGATGGTGCTGCCGTCGGGGTTCACCAGCCGGATCGCCGCCGTGGAGACCGCCGACGGGCCGGTCGCGGAGGCGTTCCCGCCGATGTCGGTGACGGTGCGGCTGGCCGACGAGATCGACATTTCCCGGGGTGATCTGATCTGCCGGCCGAACAACGCACCGGCGGTGGCCCAGGACATCGAGGCGATGGTCTGCTGGATGGATGAGACGGCCCCGCTGCGGGTCGGCGGCCGGTACGCGATCAAGCACACCACCCGGTCGGCGCGGGCGATCGTGCGCGGGCTGCACTACCGGTTGGACGTCAACTCGCTGCACCGCGACGAGTCCGCCGACGAGCTGCGGCTCAACGAGATCGGCCGGGTACGGCTACGCACCACCGTGCCGCTGCTGGCCGACGAGTACCGCCGTAACCGCACCACCGGAGGCTTCGTCATCATCGACGAGGCCACCAACCGCACCGTAGGCGCCGCCATGATCGTCGAAGCCGCCTAACCCCACCCCACCCCCACCCCACCGTTCGCACCGGTGATCAAGAGGTTTGCGTCAGAATCCGCGCTCGGACTGACGCAAACCTCTTGATCAACCCACCCAGAGGTTGGGGCGGCAGGGTCAGGGCAGGCGGGTTGCGCCGGGGGCGGGGAGGACCGTCACGGTGTTGGGGGCGGTGAAACCGCGCTCTGCGTACGCGGCCGTGACGGCGGCGGCGACCGCGTCGGAGCGGTCGGCCTCGACCAGGGCGAGGACGCAGCCGCCGAAGCCACCGCCGGTCATCCGGGCACCCAGCGCACCGGCCGCCAGGGCCGCCTCGACCGCAGTGTCGATCTCCGGCACGGTGATCTCGAAATCGTCGCGCATCGAGACGTGCGAGGCGGTGAGCAGCGGGCCGATGTCGCGGACCCGGGCAGCGCGCAGCAGCGCCACCGCGTCCAGTACGCGCTGGTCCTCGGTGACCACGTGTCGAACCCGTCGCCGGGTCTCCTCGTCGTCGAGCTGGGCCAGCGCGGTGTCGAGCTGGTCGACGCCCACGTCGCGCAGGGCGGGGACGCCGAGCGCCTCCGCAGCCGCCTCACAGGATCGGCGGCGGGCAGCGTACTCACCGTCGGCGTGCCGGTGCGGCGCCCGGCTGTCGATCACCAGCACAGCCAGCCCGGCGGCGTCCAGGTCGAACGGAATCTGCTCGACCGACTCGTCGCGGCAATCCAGGAAGAGAGCGTGCCCGGCGCGGCAGCGGATCACCGCGGACTGGTCCATGATGCCGGTCGGCGCGCCCACGTAGACGTTCTCCGCCCGCTGCGCCAGCCCAGGCCGCCGCTCGGCGGGCAGCTCAAGCCCACCGAGGTCGAGCAGCGCGGCCAGCACCGCCGACTCCAGCGCCGCCGAGGAGGAGAGCCCGGAGCCCAGCGGCACGTCGGAGGCGATCGCCAGCCGGGCGCCCGGCACCGGATGACCGGCCTCGCGTAGCGCCCAGACCACACCGGCGACGTACGCGCCCCAGCCGGTGACCCGACCCGGCTCGGCGACGTCGTCCGCGCCGAAGGTGATCGTCTCGCCGGAGAGCTCGGACCAGACCGTCCAGTGCTCCCCGTCCTGTCGGTCGGCCGCGACGACGGTACGCATCGGCAGCGCGAAGGGCAGCACGAACCCGTCGTTGTAGTCGGTGTGCTCGCCGATCAGGTTGACCCGGCCGGGAGCCGCCCAGCGACCGGCGGCCTGGCCGCCGAACTGCGCGGTGAAGCCGGCAGCAGCCCGCTCCGCGACGTCACCGGTGGGGTGGGTCATGCTTGCTGCTCCAGGATGTGCGTGCGGTAGAAGGCCCAGGCGTCGCCGACCATGTCGTGCAGGGTCGGCTTCTGCGGCACCCAGCCCAGCTCGTCGCGGGCCAGCGCGGAGGAGGCGACCAGCTCGGCCGGATCGCCCTCGCGGCGCGGCGCCACCTCGACGGGCAGTTGGTGCCCGGTGACCTCGCGGACCACGTCGACGACCTGGCGGTTGGTGAAGCCGTTGCCGTTGCCCAGGTTGTAGATCCGGTGCTGGCCGCTGGTGGCCACGTCCAGCGCCAACAGGTGGGCCTGGGCCAGGTCGGCGACGTGGATGTAGTCGCGGACGCAGGTGCCGTCCACGGTGGGGTAGTCGTCGCCGAAGAGCTGGAGCTTCTCCCGTCGGCCGGCGGCGACCTCCAGCGCGATCGGAATCAGGTGCGTCTCCGGGTCGTGGCGTTCGCCGAGCGCGACGTCGCCGTTGAGGTGGGCGCCCGCCACGTTGAAGTAGCGCAGCGACACGGCGGCCAGCCCGTGCGCGATCGCCTCGGAGGTGAGCGCCATGTCGACGGCGAGCTTGGTCGCGCCGTACGTGTTGGTGGGTGCCTTGACCGCGGTCTCCGTGATCGGCAACTCGGTGGGGTTTCCGTAGACGGCGGCGGTGGAGGAGAAGACCATTCGTGGCACTCCGGCGGCCCGGACCGCGTCGATCAGGGCGAGCGTGCCGACGGTGTTGGTCTGCCAGTAGAGCTCCGGCTTGACCATCGACTCGCCGGCGGCGATCAGGGCGGCGAAGTGCAGCACCCCGTCGAAACCGGCGTCGGGGGTGATGATGCGGGCGGCGTCGTGGATGGACGCCTCGACGTGGGTCGCGTCCGGGGCGAGCGCCTCGCGGTGGCCGGTGCGCAGGTCGTCCAGGACGACCACCTGGTGGCCCGCGTCGAGCAGCATTCGGGTCACTACGCTGCCGATGAAGCCGGCGCCCCCGGTGACGAGCAGTTTCACGTCGTTGCCTCCTGCCTGGCCCGCCCGGGACGTGGCCCTTCGGTGATCACCCTAAGGCGGCGCCCGGCATCCTCGCCGACGCCACCGTCATCCCCATTCCATCATAATCTTTCACGATTAAACAGAGCCGAACATGTACGGTCGGCCCCGCGCGATTCCCAGTGGGGTGGGCGAACGGTGTCTACCATCTCTGTCATGCGGGAAGCGGCCCGTACCGGGCTCCGGCGACGCGTGCGGGTGCGACCCCGCCGCGACCCCGGCCCGCTCGCCCGGGCCGTCGCCCGGGTGCTGGTCCGCGCCGCAGATGGTGTCAGCCGACTCGTCACCGATCTGCTCGGGGCCGGTCCGGCAGCCGGTCGGGAGCGCATCTCCGAGGCCGACCTGCGGGACCTGGTCGCGGCGAACACGGTGCTCGACCCGGACGAACGGCGGATCATCCACGAGGTCCTGGTCGCCGGTGCCAGCCTGATCCGCGAGGTGATGATGCCGCGCACCGAGGTGGTCTTCCTCCCGGCACGGCTGACCATCGCCGAGGCCGCCCGGCTGGTCCGGGCGGAAACGCACACCCGCTACCCGGTCACCGACGGCACCCACGACGACGTGGTCGGCTTCGTGCACCTCCGCGACGTGCTGCTGCGACCGGACGCCGATCCGTGCGCCACCGTCGGCGAACTGGCCCGGGAGGTGAAGCGGCTCCCCGGCAGCAAACGGGTGCTACCCGCGCTGACCGAGATGCGCCGAGAGGGCCAGCACCTGGCGGTGGTGGTCGACGAGTACGGCGGCACCGCCGGGATCGTCACCCTGGAGGACCTGATCGAGGAGTTGATCGGCGAGATCCACGACGAGTACGACGCCACTCCGGACCCGGTGCACGCAGGCCTGCCCGCCGTGGTGGACGGCCGCCTCAACCTGGCTGACTTCGCCGAACGGACGGGGGTGGCACTGCCCGCCGGGCCGTACGAGACGGTCGGCGGGTTCGTGATGGCCGAGCTGGGCCGACTCCCGGTGACCGGTGACGAGGTGCCGGTGCCCGGTGAACCGGCCGACGTGGGCGCGCCCGAAACGGCCGACCTGCCGGGCGACGGCTGGCTGCTGCGGGTGCTGGCGTTGGACGGCCGCCGGGTGGCCCGGCTCGCGGTCTCCGCCGTGCGGGTGCCCGAGCAGCGCCGAGAGCACAACGCCGGGCAGCTCCGTCGGGTCGGGGCCGCGCCGACGCGCCGGGTTGGCGCGGGTGAACCACGCGAGGTCAGTGCCCCCACACCGGCGGGCCGCAGCCGACCCGCCGGCCCGTCATGACGGACCGGGTTGCTTGCTGACAGAATTATCGCCATGTCCGACGTTCCCGCCCGCCCCCGCGTCTTCTCCGGCATCCAGCCGACGGCCGACTCGTTCCACCTTGGCAACTATCTGGGCGCGGTGCGGCACTGGGTGGCCCTACAGGACACCCACGACGCGTTCTACTGCGTGGTGGACCTGCACGCCATCACCGCAGGGCACGACCCGGCGCTGTTGCGCCAGCGGACCCGTGTGGCCGCCGCCCAGCTGTTCGCGGTCGGGCTCGACCCGGACCGCAGCACCCTGTTCGTGCAGTCGCAGGTGCCTGAGCACCCGCAGCTGGCCTGGGTGCTCGGCTGCATCACCGGCTTCGGCGAGGCCAGCCGGATGACCCAGTTCAAGGACAAGTCGCAGAAGCAGGGCAACGAGCGGGCCAGCGTCGGGCTGTTCACCTACCCGGTCCTGCAGGCCGCCGACATCCTGCTCTACCAGGCCAACGCGGTGCCGGTCGGTGAGGACCAGCGCCAGCACCTGGAGCTCTCCCGGGATCTGGCCCAGCGGTTCAACTCGCTGTTCGGCCCGACGTTCACGGTGCCCTCGCCGCACATCGTCAAGGACACCGCGAAGATCACCGACCTGCAGGACCCGACCGCGAAGATGTCCAAGTCGTCGTCCTCGCCGGCCGGCATCATCGACCTGCTGGAAGATCCGGCCCGGTCTGCGAAGAAGATCCGGTCGGCGGTGACCGACACCGGTCGGGAGGTCGTCTTCGACGCCGCGACCAAGCCGGGTGTGTCCAACCTGCTGACCATCCACTCGGCGCTCAGCGGCCGCAGCATCGACGAGCTGGTGGCCGCATACGCGGGCCGGGGCTACGGCGACCTGAAGAAGGAGCTGGCCGAGGTCGTGGCGGACTTCGTCCGCCCGATCCAGGAGCGCACCCGCGCCTACCTCGACGACCCGGCGCAGCTGGACAAGCTGCTCGCCACCGGTGCGGAGAAGGCCCGCTCGGTGGCCGCGACGACCCTGCGGTCCGTGTACGAGCGGGTCGGGTTCTTCCCGCCCGTGCGCGGCGAGTAGCGCCGCGGGGCAGGGGGACGGGTCGGTGGCCGGAGTGGCGGCACGAAGCGTGGATCGCAGTGGCGGGGTGCCGCCAACCGGCGACACCATCCAGATCGGCATCGCCGTGGACATCCCCGAGCCGTGGGGTGCGCAGCTCACCCGGCGGCGGGTCGAGGCGGGCGACCCGCTCGCGGTGCCAGCGCACGTGACGTTGCTCGGGCCCACCGAGATCCGGACGGCCGACCTGCCCGCCGTCGAGCGGCACCTGGCCGCCGTCGCCGCCGCGCACCTGCCGTTCGCGCTGCACCTGCGGGGCACCGGCACGTTCCGCCCGGTCACCCAGGTGGTGTTCGTCGCGGTGGCCGCCGGGATCAGCGAGTGTGAGCTGCTGGCCGCCGCGATCGCCGCGTCGCCGGGCCTGCATCGCGAGGTCCGCTTCCCGTACCATCCGCACGTCACCGTGGCGCAGGACGTGGCACCAGAAACCCTGGACAAGGTGTACGAGGATCTGGCCGACTTCTCCGCGATGTTCGAGGTCGACGCGTTCACCCTCTTCTCGCACAGCGGGCAGGCCCGGTGGCAGCCGCGTCGGGACTTCCGCCTCGGCGACTGAGCCGGCGACGCGCCGACCGGCGAGCATCGGGAGCCGGTTGCCACCACAGCAGTGGGAGATCGGCGAGGATGATCGCGTGAACGTGATCGGCCGGATCGAGGCGGGCATCGACCGCTGGGTGAGCGCCGCGCGCCACCGGTCGGGGCTCTTCGATCACGTGTGGCGGGCCGGCGCGCTGTACGCCGAGGTGCTGGCGGGGCGGCTGGCCGCCGCGATCGCCTACTACGGCTTCTTCGCGGTGTTCGCCCTCGCCCTGGTCGCGTACGCCATCTTCGGCGCGATCCTCGAGGACAACGACGAGGTCAGCGCCGCAGCAGCCAACTTCCTTGAGGGGAACCTGCCATTCCTGGACGCTGAGCAGATCGCCAACTCCAGTGGCACGGTCGGTGTGGTGGGCCTGGTCATCCTGGTCTTCACCGGGATCGGGTGGGTTGAGGCCATCCGATCCTCACAGCGGTTGATGTATCAGCTCAACCAGCAGCCGGGCAACCTGGTGATGCGCCGGCTGGTCGACCTGGGTGTGATGATCGGTGTCTTCGTGCTGCTCGGCGTCTCGGTCGCGGCAGTGGACGCGTTGGAGTCGCTGCTGCGTTTCCTGCTGCGCAGCACCGGCTCGGTCGGTCTGACCACGATCAGCGCGATACTCAGCGTGCTGATCAACGCGGTGCTTGCGGCCGCGCTGCTGGTCGCGGTGCCCCGGTTGCGGATGAGCCGGTCCCGGTTGCGCCCGGTGGTGGTGCTGGTCGCGATCGGTATCACCCTGCTCAACACGGTGGGGCGGTACTACGTGGTGCGTACCGAGCGGAACCCGGCGTACACCGTGGTGGCCGGCGCCGTCGGTCTGCTGCTCTACCTCTACCTGCTCAACCAGTTGGTGCTGTTTGGCGCGGCGCTCCTCGCGACCAGCACGAACGGGCGGGTGGTGGACCTGGCGGCGGCCACCGCGCCGACGAGGGATGTCGATGAGGGCACCGATCCCGGTACGCCGGGCGGTGCGGGCTGATGACGGAAGGTGTGCAGGTGCTGATCTCGGTCGACCCGGACTCGTCGGTCCCCCCGTACGAGCAGGTGCGCGGGCAGCTCGCCGAGCTGATTGGCGACGGCCGGTTGCCGGTCGGCAGTCGACTGCCCACCGTCCGGCAGCTCGCCGCGGACCTGCGGCTGGCCGCCAACACGGTGGCGCGGGCGTACCGGGAGTTGGAGGTTGCCGGGTTGCTGGAGACCCGGGGGCGCAACGGCACCTTCGTCGCTCCGGGCCGGGACGACGCTGTCGACCGGCTGCAGCGGGCAGCGGCTGGCTACGCGGCCGAGGCCGCTCGGCTCGGCGTGCCGCCAGCCACCGCGCTCGCCCTGGTCCGCGCCGCTCTGGACGCCGCCCGGCCCGGCTGATCGGCCGCCGATCGTACGCCGGACGGGCGGTAACTGAGGCGAAAGGCGTCGGCGCTCGCGTTCGCGGCCCATGATGAGCCGGTGGGCGCACTCATGACACTGGACCTGCCGGCGGACTCACCGCTCCTCGGTCTGCCGTGGATCATCACCTTCGGTCCGCTCGGTGACCTCGACGAGTGGGAGCCGGTGGTCTGTGGGCCGTACGAGCGGCCGCACGCGTTGGCGCTGGCCGAGGCGGTGGTGGCCGACGAGCAGCTGATTGCCGTGGTGGAACCGCTGCTGCCGGCGCTGTCGGCCGACGAGATCCGCAGCGAGATCGCCGCCGCGCAGGTCGCCGCCGAGGACGAGGCGCGTCAGGTCGAGGGGGCCGACCTGTACGGGGACTTCGAGGACGTGATCGACGAGGAGCTGGATGCCGCCGCCGACGAGGCGGGCCACGGTGAGCCCGCTGAGCCACCGGACGAGGCCGAGGTGCGCGAGGGCTTCACCCGGATCGCGGCGCTGCTCACGGCGAAGTAGCTCGCGCAGACGGACACCGGCGCCGCGCGGAGCGGACTCCGCGAGGCGCCGGCGCCACCTCACCCCCCACCACAAGGGGCCGGTAGCCCAGTCGCCCGTCGGCGCGGGGCACAACGAACGACCAGGTCGAAAACGAGTTACCCGCTCAGCGCCGTTCCAACCAGGCAGCCGCGTCGACGGGCAGCAGGTGGCCGGAGCCCTGCCCGGTGAGCGCGTCGCTGGCGACGACCGGCTGGCCGTACCCGTCGATCAGGACCGGCGCACCGCTGAGGTTGACCACGCAGGTCAGCACGGTTTCGCCGGCGGTGCGGGAGAAGGCCAACATGCCCGGCCCGCTCTCCAGCCAGGTGACCCCCCCGGCGTCGATGGCCAGTGCCGGGTGCTCGTGGCGGATCCGCAGTGCGGCCCGGTACAGCTCCAGCGTCGAGCCGGCCACGCCGGTCTGCGCGGTGACGGACAGGGCCCGCCAGGTCGCCGGAGCCGGTAGCCAGCTCAACTCGCTGGCGGTCGGCCCGAAGCCGTACGGGGCCAGCTCGCCGCTCCACGGCAGGGGCACCCGGCAGCCGTCCCGGCTCTCGCCGGTGCGCAGGAATGCCGGGTCCTGGCGCAGCTCGTCAGGGAGGTCGAGCACCTCGGGCAGGCCCAGCTCCTCACCCTGGTAGAGGTAGGCGCAGCCGGGCAGGGCGAGCATCAGCAGGCTGGCGGCGCGGGCCCTGCGCAACCCCTCGGTGCCGTCACCGTAGCGGGTGACGTGCCGCTGCTTGTCGTGGTTGGACAGCACCCAGGTGGTGGGCGCGCCGACGACGTCCGACTCGGCCAATGCCGTGTCGATCACCTTGCGGAACGAGTCGGCCGACCAGGTGGCGTCGAGGAAGTCGAAGCTGAACGCCTGGTGCAGCTCGTCCGGGCCGATATAGCGGGCCAGGCGCTGCGGGGTCTCGGCCCACGCCTCGGCGACCGCCATCCGAGCGCCCGGGTAGCTGTCCAGGATGGGCCGCCAGGCGCGGTAGATCTCGTGCACCTCGTCCTGGTCGAAGTAGGGCAGCCGGCCCTTGCCGAGCAGTTCGACCTGGCGCTGGCCGGTGGTCATCGTGCTGAAGCCGACGTCCGGCAGCCCTTCGGCCTTGATCATGCCGTGCGCCACGTCGATGCGGAAACCGTCCACGCCCCTGTCCAGCCAGAACCGCAACACGTCCTCGAACTCGGCGCGGACCTCCGGGTGGCGCCAGTTCAGGTCCGGCTGGGCCGGGTCGAACAGGTGCAGGTACCACTGGCCGTCAGCGATCCGGGTCCACGCTGGGCCGCCGAAGATGCTCTCCCAGTCGTTCGGGGGCAGCTCGCCGTGTGCGCCCTGGCCCTCGGCGAAGAGGTAGCGGGCCCGCTCCGGCGAGCCGGGGCCGGCGGCGAGCGCGGCGGTGAACCAGCGGTGAGCGCTGGAGGTGTGGTTGGGCACCAGGTCGACGATGATCCGCAGGCCGAGGGCATGCGCGTCGGTGATCATCGCGTCGAAGTCGGCGAGGGTGCCGAACATCGGGTCGACGTCCCGGTAGTCGGCGACGTCGTACCCGCCGTCGACCATGGGGGAGGTGTAGAACGGCGTCAGCCAGAGCGCGTCCACCCCAAGGTCGCGCAGGTACGGCAGGCGCTGTCGAATGCCCCGGAGGTCACCGATGCCGTCGCCGTCGCTGTCGGCGAAGCTGCGCACGTACACCTGGTAGACGACCGCGGAGCGCCACCAGTCGTCGTTGGTGGCGTGGGGCGGGGTGGCAGTGCGGATCATCCGAGCAATATGCCGGCCTGCGGCTGCAAGAGTCAAGCAGATCTTGCGTAAGAGAGTCGTGCAGAGCTCGGGGCGACCGCGGTGGAACCGCGCACCACCAGCTCCGGGCGGAACAGATACTCCGAGTGCGGGGCACCGTGTCCGTTGATCTCGTCCACCAGGGCTCGGACAGCAGCCACCGCCATGGCGATGACCGGCTGCCGCATGGTGGTCAGCGGCGGGTCCGTGAAGGCCATCAGCGGTGAGTCGTCGTAGCCGACCACGGAGAGGTCACCCGGCACGCTGAGGCCGCGTTGGCGTGCCGCCCGGATCGCGCCGAGCGCCATCAGGTCGGAGCCGCACACCACGCCGGTGACGCCGCGGTCGAGTAGTCGGCCGGCGGCCGCCTCGCCACCCTCCACACCGAACAGCGACAGCTCGGCCAGTGGACCCAGATCGGCCTCGGGGACGCCGGCCAGCCGGGTCATCGCGGCACGCCAGCCGGCCACCTTGCGCTGCACCGGCACGAACCGGTCCGGGCCGGTGATCAGTCCGATCCGTCGGTGCCCGAGCGCGACCAGATGGGCAACGGCCAGCTCGGCCGCCTCCCGATCGTCGCAGGAGACGAAGGGTGCGCCGATGTCGGGCACGTACCCGTTGACCATCACGACCGGCAACGGCCGGGCGATCAGCGCCCGGTAGCGCTCGTGGTTGGCGGCAGTGTCGGCGTGCAGCCCGGAGACGAAGGCGATCCCGGAGACCTGCCGGTCCAGCAGCATCTCCACGTACTCGTCCTCGGTCACGCCACCAGCGGTCTGGGTGCAGAGCACCGGCGTGAACCCGCTCTGCGCCAGCGTCGACTCGATGACCTGGGCGAAGGCGGGGAAGATCGGGTTGTCCAACTCCGGCACCACCAGGCCGACCAGCCCGGCGCTGCGTTTGCGCAGCCGGGCCGGGCGCTCGTAGCCGAGCACGTCGAGCGCGGTGAGGACGGCCTGCCGGGTCTCCGGGGCCACGCCGGGGCGGTCGTTGAGCACCCGCGACACCGTGGCCTCGCTGACTTCGGCCTGCTGGGCGATGTCGGACAGTCGAGCGCGCATGGCGGCACTTTAGCCCACCGGCAAGTTCTTGCGGGGGGCTCTGCAAGCCCTTCCATGATCTGCAACTTCTTGCTAACGTCCCCGCAACATGCGAGAGCAGCGGCGCGGTATCGAGGCGCCGGTTGGCAAGAACTTCCAGAGGTTCCCACTGGCGGGCCGCCCTTCCCCCGGCGGACCCGCCATGACGACAGGAGTACCGATGCGCATCCGTACCGCGGGTGTGGTCGCCCTCTTCGCCCTGGCGCTCGCCGCCTCCGGCTGTGGCGGCGACAGCGACGAGCCGGCCGCGAAGGAAACCCCCAAGGCCGCCGGCGGCAAACTGGTCATCTGGGCGGACGACAAGCGCACCGCCGCACTCAAGCCCTTCGCCGAAAAGTTCGGCCAGGAGAACGGTGTCACCGTCGAGGTGCAGGCCGTTCCGAACGAGGACCTCCAGAACAACTTCGTGACCGTGTCGAGCCAGGGCGGCGGCCCCGACGTGGTGATCGGCGCGCACGACTGGATCGGCAACCTGGTCCAGAACGGTGCCATCGATCCCGTGCAGCTCGCCGCCGAGCAGAAGAGCGCGTTCAACGAGACCGCCATCAAGGCCGTCACCTTCAACGGCCAGCTCTACGGAGTTCCGTACGCGCAGGAGAACCTGGCGCTGATCCGCAACACCGAGCTGGCCCCCGAGGCGCCGAAGACGATCGAGGACCTGGTCGCCACCGGTAAGCAGCTCAAGGCGCAGAAGAAGGTCACCGAGACGCTGTGCCTCCAGGTCGGCCAGAAGGGCGACGCGTACCACATCTACCCGCTGTACGCCTCGGCCGGCGGCTACCTCTTCGGCACCACCGCGAACGGCGACTACGACCCGAAGGACCTCGGCGTGGGCAAGCCGGAGTCCATCGAGGCGTTCAAGAAGATCGCCGCACTCGGCGAGAAGGGCGAGGGCGTGCTGAAGCGCTCGATCGCTGACACCAACTCGACCGCCACCTTCACCGGCAAGAAGTGCGCCTTCCTGGTCTCCGGGCCGTGGGCGACCGCCGACGTGAAGAAGGCCGGCATCACGTACGACGTCTCCGCCGTTCCCGGCTTCGCCGGTGGCAAGGCGGCCGCGCCGTTCGTGGGAGTGCAGTCCTTCTACGTGGCCGCCAAGGGCAAGAACAAGGCTCTCGCCCAGGAGTTCGTCGTCAACTACGTCGCCAAGCCGGAACTGGCCGTGGCGCTCTACCAGGCCGACCCGCGTCCTCCGGCGCTGACCGCCGCGCTGGACCAGGTCAAGGGCGGCGACCCGGATCTGGCCAAGTTCATCGAGGCCGGCAAGAACGGCCAGGTGCTCCCGGCCATCCCGGCCATGGCCGCGATCTGGGACCCGTTCGGTAAGGCCGAGGCCGCCGTCATCGGCGGCGCCGACCCGACCAGCACGGTCACCGCGGCTGGCAAGACGATCGCCGGCTCGATCAAGTAATGAGCACACCGCTGTCCGGCCCGGGGACTGCCCAGCAGACCCCGGGCCGGGGGCCCGTCCGCACCGGGTCCCCGCGCACGTCCCGTACCGCGCGCAACCACGCGCCGATCACCGCGACCGGCCTCGCCGCGAAGGTGATCCTGCTCGGCCTGGTGGCCGGGATCGCGATCTGGGCGGCCTTCCCACTCGTGGAGGCCGAGAAGTGGGTCTGGTTGGCGGTGCTGGTGCTGACCACCGCCGCGCTGTTCTACCTGTACCTGGGCCGTCGGCACATCCCGGCGAAGTACCTCGTCCCGGGCACGCTCTTCCTGATCGCCTTCCAGGTCGTGCCGGTGCTCTACACAGCGAGCACGGCCTTCACCAACTACGGCGACGGCCACCGCGGCAGCAAGGACGACGCGATCGTCGCGATCCAGAGTTCCTCGGTCAGGCAGGTCCCGGGTTCCACCCAGTACCCGATGTCCGTCGCCACCACGGGCGACCCGGCCACCGGTGCCCTGGTCTTCCTGATCACCGACCCGGCGACCGGAGCGGTCTCTGTCGGTGACGCTCGGGGCCTGCGCCCGCTCGACCCGGGCGCGGCCACCGTCGCCCCCGGCGGCAAGGTCACCGCTGCCGACGGCTACACCGTGCTGAACGTCGGTCAGGCCAGCGCCCGCAGCAAGGACGTCACCGACCTGGTGGTGCCGACCGCCGGTGGCGCGCTGCGCTCGTCCGGCCTCTCCCGGGCGTACGAGGGCAAGGCCGTCCGGGCGTACGGCGCGGGCTGTGACTGCGTGAAGGACAGCGACAGCGGCAAGACCTGGACCGCGGACGGCGAGGTCGGCGCGTTCGTCGCCGCCGACGGTGAGCGGCTGGCCCAGGGATGGAAGGTGAACGTCGGGCTGTCCAACTTCACCCGGGTGCTCACCGACGAGCGGATCTCCGGGCCGTTCCTCGGCACGCTGATCTGGAACTTCGCCTTCGCGATCGGTTCCACCGGCGGCACGTTCATCCTCGGCATGTTGATCGCGCTGGCGCTGCACTCGCCCCGGATGAGGGGCACCAACCTCTACCGGATGTTGCTGATCCTGCCGTACGCCATGCCGTCGTTCGCGATGCTGCTGGTCTGGCGGGACATGTTCAACACCGACTTCGGGCTGATCAACAACCTGTTCGGGCTCAGCGTCGACTGGTTCGGGCAGGACTGGTCGGCCCGCGCCGCGGTGATCCTGGTGCAGCTCTGGCTCGGCTACCCGTACATGTTCCTGGTGGCCACCGGCGCGCTACAGGCCATCCCGCGGGAGTTGACCGAGGCCAGCTCCGTCGACGGGGCGTCGCCCTGGCAGTCGTTCAAGGCGGTCACCCTGCCGCTGCTGCTGGTCGCGCTCTCGCCCCTGCTGATCTCGTCGTTCGCGTTCAACTTCAACAACTTCAACGCGATCTACCTGACCACAGAGGGCGCGCCGTTCCCGGCGGACAACCCCAGCAACGGCGCCACCGACCTGCTGATCACCTACACCTACCGTCTGGCGTTCGGTGGGCAGGCCGCGCAGTTCGGCTTCGCCGCGGCCATCTCGTTGTTCATATTCGCCATCGTCGCGGTGGTCTCAACGGTCAGCTTCCGGCGGACCCGGCAACAGGAGGAGACGTACGCGTGACCACACTCACCGGCGCGAGCCGCCCGACGGCGGTCGACCGCAACGCGGGGAGGCGGGGGAACCGTTGGTTCGCCCAGGTCGGCTGGCGGCACGTGGTCGGCCTGCTCGGCGTGCTGTTCAGCCTCTTCCCGCTCGTGTTCGTCGTCTCGGCGGCGCTCAATCCGCTCGGCACGCTGTCCTCCACCGAGTTGGTGCCGACCGGCGGGGTGTCGTTCGAGAACTTCGGGGATCTGTTCGCGCGCACCGAATTCGCCAACTGGTTCCTGAACTCGATGCTCATCGCCGGTGGCGCCGCGTTCGCCTCGGTCTTCCTCTCGGCGCTCGCGGCGTACGCCTTCTCCCGGATGCGATTCCAGGGGCGACGGGTGGGGTTGCTGTCGCTGCTGTTGATCCAGATGTTCCCGCAGTTCCTGGCGATCGTGGCGATCTTCCTGATCTTCGGCGCCATCACGGACCTGTGGCCAGCCATCGGCTTCAACACGCCGTGGGGCCTGATGCTGCTCTACATGGGTGGCGCGCTGGGCGTGAACACCTGGCTCATGAAGGGCTTCTTCGACACGCTGCCCCGGGAGTTGGACGAGTCGGCCACCATGGACGGCGCGTCGCACGCCCAGGTCTTCTTCCGGATCCTGCTGCCGTTGGTGGCGCCGATCCTCGCGGTGACCGGGCTGCTCGCCTTCATCAACACCATCAACGAGTTCCTGATGGCGAGCGTCTTCCTCACCGACACGGACGCGAAGACCCTCGCTGTCGGTATGCGAGGCATGTTGCAGGGCGCTGAGCGGAACACCAACTTCGGGATCTTCGCCGCCGGTACCCTGCTCACCGCGATCCCCACCGTGCTGGTGTTCCAGTTCCTCCAGCGTTTCATCGTCTCCGGCCTCACCAGCGGCGCCGTCAAGGGATGAGCCAGCGACGCGCCGATCGGCCGACCCCACTACTACAAACTGTCGTTGATAGGGGAGGATGGGCGGCGTGGAAGCACTGCGACTGATTCTTCTCTATGTCCATCTGATCGGCTTCGCCCTGCTGCTCGGCGGCACGATCGCCCAGTACGTCAGCGGCCCGCTACGGATCAACCAGGCCATGCTGTGGGGCTCGGTGATCGGTTTGCTGACCGGCATCGGGCTTTCCGCGCCGCTGCGCGATGGCGACGAGCCGGAGCCGGCGAAGCTTGTGACGAAGTTGGTACTCGCTCTGCTGATCTTCGTCATGGTCTTCTTCTCCCGGAAGCGGGAATCGGTCAACCGCGGCCACTTCCTAACGATCGCCGGTTTGACCCTGGTCAACGCAGCAGTGGCGGTCTTCTGGCGGTAACGTCCGAGAGGGGGAGCGGCCCCCCGAAAACGGACTTTCGCGACGCCTGGGCGCTTGCTTAGCAGCACAAAGAGTGATGTGCCCCACGCAAGGGTTACACCCGGGTAACAGGCGTTCAACAGTCGTGCACGATTGTCGGCCGGTGGGTGGGCGCGGGCGTACGCTCCCGTCCGTAACGTGGGACAGCCGGCGGCATACCGCAGGTCGGCTGATGGGCTGCCACCGCACTAGGCGCGGTGTGCAATGGGAAGGAGACGTCTTGCGTTCGGTGCGTGGGATGCGGATCGCCTCGATCTTCGCGGTGGGTGGGCTCGTGCTCAGCGCCGCCGCGTGTGGCGAGGCCCCCGATGATGACAACAACGCCGGCAGCGGCGCCAAGAAGTTCAGCGCCTGCATGGTGACCGACGTCGGTGGCATCGACGACAAGTCGTTCAACACCTCAGCCTGGAAGGGCCTCGAGGAGGCCAAGGCCGCCAACAGCAACATCGAGACCAAGTTCGTGGCCTCGAAGGCTGAGGCTGACTACGAGCCGAACCTGACGCAGTACGTCAACCAGAAGTGCGACTTCATCCTGGCGGTCGGTGGCCTGATGGCCAACGCCACCTCGAAGATCGCCAAGGCGAACCCGAACCAGGAGTTCGGCATCGTCGACGCCGACCCGGGTGACGCCAACGTCTACCCGATGCAGTTCGACACCGCGCAGGCCGCGTTCCAGGCTGGCTACCTGGCCGCTGGGATGAGCAAGAGCGGCAAGGTGGGCACCTACGGTGCTATGCCGATCCCGCCAGTGACGATCTTCATGGACGGCTTCGTCGACGGTGTGACGTACTACAACACCACCAAGGGCAAGAACGTCCAGGCGCTGGGTTGGAACAAGGAGACCCAGAAGGGTTCCTTCACCAACGACTTCGCCAAGCAGGATGAGGGCAAGAAGGTCTCCGACGCGCTGGTCGCCCAGGGTGCGGACATCATCATGCCGGTCGCCGGCGGCGCCGGCCTCGGCACCACCGCCGCGGCCAAGGCCTCGGGCGGCAAGTACAACACCATCTGGGTGGACGTCGACGGCTGCGAGAGCACCCCCGACTGCTCCGCGATCATCACCACGGTGGTCAAGAACATCCCGGAGGCCGTCAAGGAGGCCGTGGTCAAGGCCGCCGCCGGCGACAAGTTGCCGGCCAAGCCGGGCTTCGTCGGCACCCTCGCCAACAACGGTGTCTCGATCGCCCCGTACCACGACTTCGACAGCAAGGTTCCGGCCGAGCTGAAGGCCGAGGTCGACAAGATCAAGGCGGACATCGCCGCTGGCACCATCACCGTCACCTCGAAGGCCCAGCCGACCAAGTGACGACCGACCGGCCTCCCCGATGAGATCATCGGAAGGGTCGGCGGGGGACAGGTACGACCGATCCGGCCGCTCCGGCGCCGCGGGTTAACCACCCGTGGGGCCGGAGCGGCCGATCGCGCGCCACGGTGACCGGGCCGGTCCGGCTCGGTCAACGGCAGCTACGCTGCACCATCGCTCGCACTCCAGGAGGTTGCGCTGAGACTCGAACTGCGCGGCATCACCAAGAGATTCGGTGATCTGGTCGCCAACGACCACATCGATCTGACGGTGGAGCCTGGAGAGATTCACGCCCTGCTCGGCGAGAACGGCGCGGGCAAGTCGACCCTGATGAACGTCCTCTACGGGCTCTACCAGCCCGACGAGGGCGAGATCCTGGTCGACGGCAAGCCGCTGAAGCTGAAGGGCCCGTCGGACGCGATCGCCGCCGGGATCGGCATGGTGCACCAGCACTTCATGCTGGTGCCGGTCTTCACCGTGGCCGAGAACATCATGCTCGGCGCCGAGCAGGTCAGGGGCGGCATCGCCGGCTTCCTGGACCGACGCCGGGCCAAGCGCGAGGTCACCGAGGTGTCCGAGCGCTACAACCTGAAGGTCGATCCGGACGCGGTGATCGAGGACCTGCCGGTCGGCATTCAGCAGCGCGTCGAGATCGTCAAGGCGCTCACCCGCAACGTCGACCTCCTCATCCTGGACGAGCCGACCGCCGTGCTCACCCCCCAGGAGACCGAAGAGCTGTTGACGGTCATGCGGTCGCTCAAGGCGGCCGGCAAGTCGATCGTCTTCATCACCCACAAGCTCGGCGAGGTCAAGGCCATCGCCGACCGGATTACCGTGATCCGACGTGGCAAGACCGTCGGCACCGCCTCGCCGGAGGCCAGCCGGGACGAGTTGGCCGCACTGATGGTCGGCCGCAACGTCCGGCTCACCGTGGAGAAGTCCCCGGCCACGCCGGGCGACCCGGTGCTGGAGGTGACCGGGCTCGTCGTCGACGACGACCGGCAGATCCGCGCGGTCGACGGGGTGGACCTGACCGTGCGCGCGGGCGAGGTGCTCGGCGTGGCGGGCGTGCAGGGTAACGGCCAGACCGAGCTGATCGAGGCGATCATGGGCCTGCGCCCGGTGCTCGCCGGCACGGTCAGCCTGGCCGGGGACCGGATCGACGGCTGGAAGACCAAGAAGGTGCTCCGCGCTGGCGTCGGCTACGTGCCCGAGGACCGCAGCGTGGACGGCCTGGTCAAGGAGTTCAGCGTCGCGGAGAATCTCGTGCTGGACATCTACGACCGGCCGCCGTTCGGCGCCGGGCTCGCGCTCAAGCCGGACGCGATCGCGACGTCGGCGAAGGAGCGGATCGAGCAGTTCGACGTCCGCACCTCATCGGCCGACGCGCCAGTGGGCACCCTCTCCGGCGGCAACCAGCAGAAGGTGATCGTGGCCCGTGAGCTGTCCCGGCCGCTGAAGCTCTTCATCGCCGCCCAGCCGACCCGCGGCGTCGACGTCGGGTCGATCGAGTTCATCCACAGCCGGATCATCCACGAGCGGGACGTCGGCACCGCCGTCATGGTGGTCTCCAGCGAGCTCGACGAGGTGATCGGGCTGGCCGACCGGATCGCGGTGATGTACCGGGGCCGCATCATCGGCATCGTCGGGCCGGACACCCCGCGCGAGGAGATCGGCCTGCTGATGGCCGGCATCAGCCCGGACTCGGTCCCCGAGCGCGGTGCGGACGCCGCGTCGACCGACGGCACGGCTACCGACGGGAGCCCGGCGAGCGACGCAGGCTCCGCGAACGAGGATGAGACATGAGCGAGCGTCAGCGAGCGAATCATCGTTGCAGAGCGTTGGTGCCTCGTGGCGTCACGCAGCGAAGCGGAGTGACGGCATGAGCAAGCGTCAGCGAGCGAATCATCGTTGCAGAGCGTTGGTGCCTCGTGGCGTCACGCAGCGAAGCGGAGTGACGGCATGAGCGACCCCAACCCGCCGTCCGGCTCGCCGGACAAGGAACCGGCGAGCGAGGCGCAGGCCGCGCAGAACGCGCTCGGCAACACCGAACGGGCCGAGTTGGCAACCGAGCCGGGCCGCTCGACGCCGGAGCCAAAGTCGGAGCCGGAGCCCAACCTGGGCCGGATGTTCCTGGACAACCTCTGGGCGGCCAACACCTTCACGGTGACCCTGCTGTCGCTGGTGCTGGCGATCGTGGTCGGCGCGGTTCTGATGATCATTTCTGATCCGGACGTGCTCTCTACCTTCTCGTACATCACCTCCCGCCCGTCCGACGCGCTCAATTCCAGTTGGACGCTGGTCAGCGAGGCGTACGCGAACCTGTTCAAGGGTTCGGTCTTCGACCCGGAGGCGTTCTCCGGCTGGCTGAACGGCACCAACGGGTGGGAGGCCGTGCTCGCGCCGATCTCCGAGACGCTCACCTACACCGCGCCGCTGGTCTTCACCGGCCTGTCGGTGGCGCTGGCCTTCCGCGGCGGCCTGTTCAACATCGGCGCTCAGGGCCAGGCCACCATGGGCGTTATCTTCGCCGCGCTGGCCGGCTTCCTGCTGCCGCTGCCGCCCGGCCTGCACCTGCTGGTGGCAGTGCTGGCCGGCGCTCTGGGCGGCGCGATGTGGGGCTTCATCCCCGGCATCCTCAAGGCTCGCGCCGGGGCCCACGAGGTGATCAACACAATCATGCTCAACTACGTGGCCACGTACTTCCTGACCTGGCTCATCGTGCAGAACGGCGTGCAGGACCCCACCCGCACCGACGCGATCAGCAAGGCGGTCGACACCTCCGCGCAGCTGCCCCGACTGCTCGGCGACAACCTGCGGGTGCACGCGGGCATCCTGCTCGCCGTGCTGGCCACCTGGGCGGTCGCCTGGCTGCTCAACCGTTCCACGCTCGGCTTCGAGCTGCGCGCGGTCGGCGCCAACCCGGACGCCGCCCGCACCGCCGGCATCAGCGTCACCCGGACGTACATCCTGATCATGGTCTTCGCCGGGATCCTGGCCGGTCTCGGCGGCTCGAACATGGTGCTCGGCTCCACCGCCAGCGCGTTGACCCCGCTGGTGGTCGCGCAGATCGGCTTCGACGGCATCCTGGTGGCACTCCTCGGACGGGTGAGGCCGTGGGGGGTGTTGCTGGCCGCGCTGCTGTTCGGGGCGCTCCAGGCTGGCGGCAACCGGATGCAGTCGTACTCGGGGATCTCGCTGGAGCTGGTCACGGTGCTCCAGGCGCTGATCGTCATCTTCATCGCCGCGCCCGCCCTGGTGAAGGCGATCTTCCAGCTCCGGGCTGCACGGGCAGCCCGGTTGCAGACGAGCCTGGCGAAGGGCTGGTAACTCATGTCCACCATGGCTGTCCCCGACGTGGCGGTCGCCGCGGTCGACCAGGGCTTCTGGACCCGGAACCGCAAGGTCGGCCTCGTGCTGCTCGCGCTCGGCCTGCTGTCGGCGGTGCTCTTCGGCGCACTCGCCACCGAACAGCAGGCCCGATTCACGCTCAGCGATGACGCGGCCGGCGCCGCGCTGGAGATCAACGGCACGATCGGCTCGATCCTGTTCGGGATCATCGCGATCGCCGCCGGTGCGGCCCTGCTCGCCGGGGTGCCGAAGCGGTGGTTCCTTCCCGTGCTCGGCGTCGGGCTGGTCGGCTTCGTGCTCTCCTTCCTCTGCTGGCAGGTTTCCGCCGCGCCGACCGGGCAGAACTTCATGCCCCTGGTCAACATCATCCGGGGCACCTTCATCCTGGCTCTGCCGCTGATCTTCGGCGCGCTGGCCGGTGTGCTCTGTGAGCGTTCCGGTGTGGTCAACGTGGCCATCGAGGGGCAGCTGCTGATGGGCGCGTTCAGCGGCGCGCTCTTCGGCAGCATCTCCGGCAGCGTCTGGGTGGGCCTGGTCGCCGCCGCCCTCGGCGGCGCGTTCATCTCGCTGCTGCTGGCCGTCTTCGCCATCCGCTACCTGGTTGACCAGGTGGTCATCGGCATCGTGCTGAACCTGCTCGCGGTCGGTGTCACCGGCTTCCTCTACGAGCGGCTGATGCAGACCGACGCGGCGAGGTACAACAGCGCGCCCCGCTTCGGTAACTGGGAGATCCCACTGCTCAAGGACATCCCGGTGCTCGGCCCGGCGCTGTTCCGCGGCAACATCTTCCTCTACCTCGGCCTGCTCCTGGTGCTGGTGATCCACATCGCGCTGTTCCGCACGCGGTGGGGGCTGCGTACCCGCTCGGTCGGTGAGCACCCGATCGCCGCCGACACGCTCGGGGTCAAGGTGCTGCGGGTGCGCTACCGCAACGTGCTGCTGGCCGGGGTGGTCGCCGGTATCGGCGGCGCGTCCTACACGCTGGCGCTCTACTCGTTCACCAAGAACATGATCGGCGGTAAGGGCTTCATCGCACTGGCCGCGCTGATCTTCGGCCGGTGGAACCCGACCGGCGCGCTGCTCGCCGCGCTGTTCTTCGGCTTCGCCGACCAGCTCGCCACCTATCTCGGGGCGATCAACAGCGCGATCCCCAGCCAGTTCCTGGCCATGCTGCCCTACCTGGCGACGATCCTGGCGGTCGCCGGGCTGGTCGGCAGGGTCCGGGCACCGGCCGCCGACGGCAAGCCGTACATCAAGGGCTGACGCCCGAGCTGTGCCCGGCGGGGCTCCCGTCGGGCACAGCGAGGTCCGCGCCAGCCATCATGATCACGCTGGCCTTTCGCCACCGCTGTTCGGACTGCTCACGGGTGCCGTCTCGACACGGAACGCGGGGTACTGTGCCGCGATTGCCGCGAACTCGGACAGGGGCGCGTGCCGGTCGACGGGGAGGTGCGGTCGGGCTCCGGGGACCGTCGCCAGATACCGCTTGAGGATCGGTGCACGCTCGTCGACCGGCACCTCGACCAGGCGGCAGACCCGGGCACGCCCGTGCCGAATGGTCACCAGGCCGTCGGCCGCGCGCACGTTTCGGACCCAGTTGCAGCTCTCGCCCAGCATCGGCACCAGATACCAGTCGCCCTGCCAGTCGGCCATACCCAGCGGGAACCGGGTGATCCGACCGGTGCGGCGTCCCACGACCTCGAGTGTCACCCAGCGCCTCGGGTGCAGGCCAGCGCTGTACACGGCCGCCCACAGCCGGGCGAACCTGCGGGCCGCCGCATTACCGCGGCCCCCCGCGTACATCCGACGAAGAGTGTTCGCGGATAACGGCCAACTCCCCAACTTCGCCATCACATCTTCCCCTCGGTGGCAGGTGTCCTCCTCGGCTTCAGGGTTGGCCATCCCGAGCGGGAGATGCAGGGTCGAACGTCCCTTTCACCCCGAGCAGTCATCCTCGGCGTTGCCTCCGACTGTGGTGGTGACTGACCGCCGCCTACCGCTGCGGTGGCGTGGCCGATGAGTCGGGCTCAAGCCCGGCGCGGCTGCGCCTGCCCGTGGACCCGGCCCTGCCCGCTTCTGACCTGGCCTACTTCGGCAGAATGATGGCATGACCGACATTGACTGGGCGCGGTTGCGCGCTGCCGCCACCGACGCGATGCGGCACGCGTACGCGCCGTACTCGACGTTCCCGGTCGGCGCGGCCGCGCTGGTCGACGACGGCCGCGTGGTGGTTGGCTGCAACGTGGAGAACGCGGCGTACGGCGTGACGCTCTGCGCCGAGTGCGGCGTGATCTCCAGCCTGCACGCCACCGGCGGCGGTCGGCTCGTCGCGCTCTCCTGCGTCGACGCCACCGGTGAGCCGTTGATGCCGTGTGGCCGCTGCCGGCAGTTGCTCTGGGAGCACGGCGGGCCGGAGTGCCTGATCGAGAGCAGGACCCGTCCGCTGCGGATGGCCGAGCTGCTGCCGCACGCCTTCGGCGTGGAGGACCTGGAAGCCGTGACCGGCGAGACGCCGGTGCCGGTTGTTCCGGAGCGGCTGGCCGCCTGGCGGGGGCGCGGCACGGTCTTCGTGCACCCGGACATGTCCGCCGGTCAGCAGGTCTGGACCGCGTACTGGGAACGGTCGGCCGGAGACGACGCCGGCGCCGAGACCGGGGTGCTGGAGGAGGCCCCGAGCTGGGACGATCCGGCCGAGGCGATCACCTGGGGCCTGGCCCGATCGCCCCGGGTGGTCGTGGTGGACGCGACCGGCACGATCTTCTGGGCCGGCGAGGGTGAGCCGCCGATGGAGATCCCTGTTCGCTGGTCCTGATTGTGGTTGCGCCCCGGCCCCGTCGTGGGCCCGGCCGTACGTCAGTCACGGTTGTGGTCCGGCATCTGTCATACGACTAGAAAAGATCTTCTGATGAGTGGTTTTGCGGCTGTTGACGTCATTCGGGTCAAGCGGGACGGGGGTGTGCTGTCGGACGCGCAGATCGACTGGGTGGTCGACGCGTACACCCGGGGGGTTGTCGCCGACGAGCAGATGTCCGCCCTGGCGATGGCGATTCTGCTCAACGGCATGACCGGGCCGGAGATCGCCCGGTGGACCGCCGCGATGATCGCCAGTGGTGAGCGGCTGGACCTCTCGGCGGTACGCCGGCCGACGGTCGACAAGCACTCCACCGGCGGCGTCGGCGACAAGATCACTCTGCCGCTCACCCCGCTGGTGGCGGCGTGCGGCGCAGCCGTACCGCAGCTGAGCGGCCGTGGTCTCGGGCACACCGGCGGCACGCTGGACAAGTTGGAGTCCATCCCGGGCTGGCGGGCCGCGGTGGGCAACGACGAGTTCATCGCCCAGTTGGACGAGGTCGGCGCGGTGATCTGCGCGGCCGGCGCCGGGCTCGCCCCCGCCGACCGCAAGCTGTACGCGCTGCGCGACGTGACCGGCACCGTGGAGGCGATCCCGTTGATCGCCAGCTCGATCATGAGCAAGAAGATCGCCGAGGGCACCGGCGCGCTCGTCCTCGACGTCAAGGTCGGCTCGGGTGCCTTCATGAAGTCCGTCGACCAGGCGCGCGAGCTGGCTCGCACCATGGTCGAGCTGGGCGGCGCGCACGGTGTTCGGACGGTCGCCCTGCTCACCGACATGTCCACCCCGCTCGGCCTGGCGATCGGCAACGCGGTCGAGGTGACCGAGTCGGTCGAGGTGCTGGCCGGTGGTGGGCCGGCCGACGTGGTGGAGCTGACGCTGGCCCTGGCCCGGGAGATGCTCGACGCCGCCGGTCTGCCGGACGCCGATCCGGCGGCGGCGCTGCGCGACGGCCGGGCGATGGACTCCTGGCGGGCGATGATCCGGGCGCAGGGTGGCGACCCGGACGCGCCGATGCCGGAGGCCGCCGAAATCGAGGTGGTCCGTGCCGAGCAGGACGGGCACGTCGCGGCCATCGACGCGTACGCCATGGGGGTTGCGGCGTGGCGGCTCGGCGCGGGTCGGGCGCGCAAGGAGGACCCGGTCAGCGTGCCGGCCGGTGTGGTGTTGCACAGGCGGCCGGGCGACGCGGTGCGGGCCGGTGACCCCCTCTACGAGCTGCGTGCCGAGGACGCGACGCGGATTCCGGCGGCGCTGGCCGAGGCCGCCAACGCGGTACGGATCGCGCCGACCGCTTCGGCGACGACGCCGTTGGTCATCGAGCGCATCGGCTGATCGAACGGCGGTCGGGGTGGGCGTGGTGCCGGTCACCTGGGAGCGCTATTGTCGCAGGCCAAGGGGGGACAACCGGCCTTGAGTCGGCGCGAACAGACAGGAAGTTGCCCTGTGACCGTTGCTGCCCCCGACCCACGTCAGGTGCGTGAGGCGAGCCTGGACGAGCTGTCCCGGCTCGGCCTGCCGCTGCCGCCGGCCCAGTTTCCGCTCGTCTGGGAGCCGGGCGACAAGATCGAGCTGCGCCCCACGGCGGAGATCGAGGCGCGGATCGCCGTGCTGCACCTGATCCTGGCCCGCTGCTTCGGGATGCCCCCACAGGCGGCGATGAGCTGGTTGCTCGGCTCGCACCTGGTCGAGATGGTCACCCCGCCGGAGTGGCAGTTCGTCATGGGCGGCAAGGGCGACCACCGCTCCTTCGTGCTGCACCACGACGCTCTCTTCGCGCTGGCCTGGGTGCTCGGCTTGACCAAGCAGCTCGACCCCACCCTGGCCGTCGACGAGCGGCTGGTCGAGCGGCTGCCGCACATCGCCGAGGGGGAGACGTTTCCGCGCTGGCGGTCCCGGATCCTCACGGCGCCGCAGCACCCGGCCGACGCGGCCGCCCTGCTCGACCTGCACTACTGCCTGGACTGGGCGTATCTGGAGACCGAGCGCAGCGGCCGGCGGGCGCCGGGTCTGGTCGACGCGAACGCGATCGGGCAGCGGCGCTGGGCTCTGGAGTGGGCGGTGATCCTGCGCGGGCCGTACCACGACGAGCCGCCCGGCTGGGAAGAGGTCGACCTCTCCACCTGAGCTCAGCGGAGCCTGAGCTCAGCGGGGCCTGAGCTCAGCGGGGTCGGTACGCGTCCAGCCGGACCGCCACGGTCACCCGGACGGGCTCGGGCAGCGCGGCCAGCCGGGCGGCTAGGGCGCCCGGGTCGGTGTGCCAGGCGCTCGGGCCCATCCCGACCAGGGTGGCGGCCTCCGCCCTGGTCAGGGCCAGCTCCGCCCGGTGCACCGCCGAGCTGACCGGCGTGAAGTGCCCGCCCAGGCTGCCGGTCACCCGGTCGGCCTTGTCCGGGTCGACCCGCAGCAGATCGAGGGCATCCACCAACTCGGCGAGGTGGTCGGTGTCGGGTGTGACCACCAGCAGCGTGCCGGCCGGGTCGAGCACCCGGTGGAACTCCGGGCCGTTGCGCGGGGCGAAGACGTTCAGCAGTACGGCGGTCGACGCGTCCGCGAGCGGTAGCCGCTGCCAGGTGTCGGCGAGCGCCGCGGCGGCCCGGGGATGCACGCGGGCCGCGCGGCGCAGCGCCGGCTTGGACACGTCCAGGGCCAGACCCACCGCGTCCGGCAACGCCGCCAGCACCGCGCCGAGGTACCGGCCGGTGCCGGCACCGGCATCCACCACGAGGGGGTACGCCCCGAAGTTCGCCGCGGCCTGCGTCGCGGCGTCGGCGAGGGCATTCGAGACGAGGTCGTAGTGCCCGGCGGCCTGGAAGTCCGCCCGGGCGGCGACCATCTCGGCGGTGTCCCCGACGTGCGGGGCGCGACCGGCGAGCAGGTTGACGTAACCCTGGCGGGCGATGTCGAAGCTGTGCCGGCGGGGGCAGCGCAGCGCGCGGGTGGTGCCGGCGGTCGCCTCGCTCAGCGGCTCACCACAGGCCGGGCAGCGCAGCCGTTCCAGGATGCGTGGGTCCACGTCAGGCCGCCGGGTCGTGCCGCGGGCGGGGCGCCCGGTCGCCGAGGTGGTCGACCACCCGGTGGGTGAGCGCGCCGAGCGCCTCGACCTCGGCCGGGGTGAGTAGATCGATGAGATGCCGGCGGACGGCGGCCACGTGGCCGGGGGCGGCGGACTCGATGGCCTGTCGACCGGCCGGGGTGAGCGCGATGATCGAGCCACGGGCGTCGTCGGCGCACTCCTCCCGGGTCACCAGGCCGCGCTGCTGCATGCGGGTCAGGTGGTGGGAGAGCCTGCTGCGTGACCAGAGCATCCGGTCTGCCAGCTCCCGCAGGCGCAGCCGCCCCTGCGGTGTCTCGGAAAGGTCGGAGAGCACGTCGTAGTCGGCCTCGGACAGGCCGGCGTCCTGGGTCAGCTCCCGGGCCAACTCCAGGTCGAGCAGCCGACGCATCCGGCGGTAACCCCGCCAGGCGCGGTCCTCCCGCTCATCCAGCCACTGTGCGCCCACGCCCCGAGTCTAGCCGTTTGGTTGACACGTCATCGATCTGCCCCTCGGCGCGGCTGGCCCGGATGAGCGGGCTGGCTCGGCCAGCCGGGGCAGGCTGACTAGGGTCTGAGCATGGTCGCAACTATCCGGTACGAGGACATCGTCAAGGTTCCGAAGGCGTTGCTGCACGACCACCTCGACGGCGGGCTGCGGCCGGCGACGATCGTCGAGCTGGCCGCGGAGGTGGGCCACGAGCTGCCCACCACCGATCCGGAGGCACTCGGGCGCTGGTTCGCGGACGCCGCCGACTCCGGCTCCCTGGAGCGTTACCTTGAGACGTTCGCGCACACCGTGGCGGTCATGCAGACCGGGCCGGCGCTGCGCCGGGTGGCCCGCGAGTGCGCACTGGACCTGGCCGCCGACGGGGTGGTCTACGCCGAGGTGCGCTTTGCCCCGGAGCAGCACCTGGAGCGGGACCTGAGCCTCGACGAGGTGGTCGAGGCGGTGCTGGCCGGGTTCGCCGAGGGCACCGCCCAGGCTGTCGAGGCGGGCCTGAGCATCCGGGTGGGCACGCTGCTCACCGCGATGCGGCACGCCGCCCGCTCCCAGGAGATCGCCGAGCTGGCCGTGCGGCACCGGGACTCCGGCGTGGTCGGCTTCGACATCGCCGGTGCCGAGGCGGGCTTCCCGCCCACGCGGCACCTGGACGCCTTCGAGTACCTGCAACGGGAGAACTTCCACTTCACCATCCACGCCGGCGAGGCGTTCGGTCTGCCGTCGATCTGGCAGGCGATCCAGTGGTGCGGGGCGGACCGCCTCGGCCACGGGGTGCGGATCGTCGACGACATCGCCCCCGACGGCGCGCTCGGCCGGCTCGCCGCGTACGTGCGGGACAAGCGGATCCCCCTGGAGCTGTGCCCCTCGTCGAACGTGCAGACCGGTGCGGTCGCCTCGATCGTGGACCACCCGATCGGCCTGCTGCGGGACCTGCGGTTCCGGGTCACCGTCAACACCGACAACCGGCTGATGAGCGGCACCTCCATGTCGCGGGAGATGTCGCTGCTGGTCGAGACGTTCGGCTACGGCTGGAAGGAGTTGCAGTGGTTCACCATCAACGCGATGAAGAGCGCCTTCATCCCGTTCGACGAGCGGCTGCGCATCATCGATGAGGTGATCAAGCCGGCGTACGCCAAGCTGCTGGCCTGACCTCCTCAGCCGTGTGGGTGGCCGGCGAGCAGGCCGGCCACCCGGCGCAGCACCTCCCGGGCGCGCGCCGCCTCCGCGCCCAGACCGGTCTGCCGACGCAGCACCGCGGGCTCGGCCCGGAGTAGCGCCACGCCGCGCTGGACCAGCACCCGGGGCGCCTTGCGCTGCTCAGCCAGGTCGCGGGCCAGCCGGCGCAGGAAGGTCGCGCCACGCGGTCGACGCAGCGCGTACGCCCCGGCGAGCAGTCCTCGACGACGGCACTCCTCGACGATCTCGGCGGCGAAAATCCCTTCGGCCACGAAAAGTGGCGATCCGGCGACATCGAATGGCCGGGTGGCCACACGTCGATCTGCGCCGATCGCATAAACCGGCACATCGGCCCGCCCCTCACGAGCTACGCGGGCAATGGTTTCCACCGCGGTCGGGGCATCCCAGGACTGCGGCGATTCCCAATCCACCTGGCCGTTTCGTCGGGGCAACGTAGGGTCATCGCCGTTTTTGTAGAAGTCGTCCAAGCAGAGCACCGGTAACCCGGTTTGCTGCGCTATGTATGACTTTCCGGACCCAGAAGGGCCCGCGAGCAGGACAACGCGGTGCGGATGTTTCATTACCTTCAGTTACTCCGGCCAGACGGACTGCTATCAAATCGCATCAACATCTCATCACACCTTCGGTAGGTGACAACCTGGGCTTTCTTCTTGCCGACCGGCGTGATGGAATCTCGGGGGTCCGACCCGCCCGGGTCGGACGCTGGGCGTTGCCCGGGGCAACGCGCTGAAGCTGTAATCGCGAGGGCGGTGACGTGAGCAAACGGCCAAAGACGGCGGGCTCCTTCCTGTCGCGGCTGCGCCGGCCGGCCAGCCGGCTCCGGGACATGCCGATCTGGTCCAAGCTCGGTCTCATCATGATCGTGCCGACCATCGCCACGGTCGTGGTGGGCACCAGTGGTCTTGTCGACCACGTGGAGACGCTCAACAATGCCAACCGAGCCGGCGACCTGGCCAACCTGTCGAGCTACTCAGGTGACCTGGTCGACAGCCTGCAGGACGAGCGGACCGCCGCCGTGCTGCTGCTGGGTGCGGACGGGACGCAGCCGACGGCGCAGTACCAGGAGGCCTACAACCGGGTGAACTCCCGGGTAGACCAGGACACGGGCCCCTACCGGCAGCAGCGAGCCGAAATCGAAGATCTGCCGAGCAGCCTCAACGGTCTGCTCGACGGCATCGACCAGAACCTCAAGGACCTGCCGGGCATCCGCAGCCAGGTGTTCAACGGCAAGCTCGCGCTCACCGAGACCATCCAGCAGTACGAGGGTCTGATCAGTGACCTGCTCGCCATCCGTGACTCGGCCACCCAGCTCGCCGGCGACAACGACCTGAGCGACCGGATGCGCGCCGCCGCGGCGGTCGCCCGGGAGAAGGAGTTCCTCGCCGCACGCCGGGTCGTCGTGCACCGCGCGCTGGGCGTGAAGGGTGGAAAGCGCCTGACTCCGGCGCTGCGCACCGACTACATCGCCAGTGGCACCGGCCAGGACCAGGCGCTGCAGAGCTTCAAGGCAGTCGCCACCCCCGATGACGCGAAGTTCCACGACCAGACGGTTGCGGGCGGCGACCGGCGGGAGGCAGCGAACTACACGGGCTGGATCGACGGCAACACCACCGGCGACATGCGCGATGCGCCGTTCAAACCGGACCAGTGGGAGGCCGCCATGACGGCCAACGCCAAGCTGATCCGCACCGTTGAGACGAAGCTCGACGCTGATGTGGTCGCCGAGGCCGACAACGTCCGCTCGGACGTTCAGCGCCAGGTGTTCCTGGAGACCGGCCTGCTGCTCAGCATGCTGCTGCTGGCCATCCTCTTCGCGTACCTGGTCGCCCGCTCGATGGCCCGCTCACTCCGTGAGCTGCGGCAGGGTGCCCTCTCCGTCGCCCAGTACGGCCTACCCCAGGCGGTGGCACGGCTGCGTGACCCGCAGGTCGTCGGGCAGCTCTCCCCGGTGCAGCTGGCCAACCAGATCGCCGAGCCTCTGCCGGTCCGCAGTAAGGACGAGTTCGGCCAGGTGACCGAGGCGTTCAACGCCGTTCACCTGGAGGCCGTCCGCACGGCCGCCGAGCAGGCGGCACTGCGCGCCTCCGTCGCGACCATGTTCGTCAACCTGGCCCGCCGTTCGCAGATCCTGGTCGACCGCCTCATCGGGCACCTCGACCGGCTGGAACGCGGCGAAGAGGACCCGGACCGGCTGGCCGAGCTGTTCCAGCTCGACCACCTGGCCACCCGGATGCGCCGCAACGACGAAAACCTGCTGGTGCTCGCCGGTGCCGACTCCACCCGCGTGCAGCGTGAGCCGGCCGCGCTCATCGACGTGCTGCGCGCCGCACAGTCCGAAGTCGAGCACTACACCCGGATCGAGTTCGGGGTCATCGACCGCGACATCGAGGTGTCCGCGCACGCGGTCAACGACCTGGTGCACCTCATCGCCGAGCTGTTCGACAACGCCACCGCGTTCTCCCCGCCCGACTCGCAGGTGATGGTCGAGGCCCGCCGGGTCGGCGACCGCTCCTCGCTCTACGTCGAGGACCGCGGTATCGGCATCAGTGCCGAGCAGTTGCACGACCTCAACGAGCGGCTCGCGACGCCGCCGCAGGTGGACGTGGCCGTGTCCCGGATGATGGGCCTGGTCGTGGTCGCCCGGCTGGCGTCCCGGCACGGTGTCCGGGTGGAGCTGCGCCCCGGCGTCGACCGTGGCACGGTCGCCGACGTGACCCTGCCCACCTCGGTGCTGGTGCCCCGGGCGCTCTCCGGTCGGGTGCAGCAGCCCCCGGCCCTGCCCGCGGTCGGCGGCCCTCAGCACGGTGGGCCCGCGCCGGCCTTCGGCGCGCTGCCCGCGCTGGGCAACGGCCCTCGTCCGAGCGAGTCCGGCAACCAGGTGACCCTCGGCGGTCGCCCATTCGACCCCGCGTCGCGCAACGGTGCCGGCACCCCCGCCAACACCGGGATGTACCGCTCGATGCCGGCCTGGTCCGATCTGACCGGCGCGGCAGGGACGAACGGCGTCAACGGCGGCGACGGGTTCACCCCGCGGCCGGCCAACGGCCAGCCGATCGACCCGCTGCCGCAGCGCCGCGCCGGGGACGACACCACGAGCGCCGGCCAGCAGCCGTCCATTCCTCGGCAGTTGCCGAGCAGCCCGGAGGCGCATCCGTACTCTGCGCCGCCGGTCTCCGCGCAGCCCTACTCCGGCGCGCCGGTCTCCGCGTCGCCAGCCTCCGGGCAGCCGTACTCGGGTCAGCCGTACTCCGGGCAGCCGTACTCGGGTGCGCCGTACGGCGGTCCGCCGGTTTCCGCCGCCCCGGCCTCCGGGCAGCCGTACGCCGGTCCGCCGGTGTCCGCGGCCCCGGTGTCGGCCTCGCCGGCGTCCGGTCTGCCGTATTCGGGGCAGCCCTACTCGGCGCCGCCCGCCTCCAGCCAGTCGTTCAGCGGGTTCGCGCCCCGATCCGCCCCGCCCGCGCAGGCGCCCAGCGCCCCCGCACCACCGGCCTGGCCGCCGGTGCCGGGTGGCGACCGGGATGCGGCGACTCCGCCGGTGCCTGAGCGGCTCGCCGCCGCTCTGGACATGACGACGGAGCTGCCGCGGGTACCGCGACCCGGCGAGCAGCCGGCCGCCGCAGCCCAGCCCCAGCCCTCGGCTCCGGCTCCGCAGAGCCGGCCCGCGCCGCAGCAGCCACAGGCGCAGAACCGTCAGCGGTACGCGGACGAGACGATGGAGCTGCCGATCTTCCGGGAGCTCGAGTCAGCCTGGTTCCGTACCCGCCGCCCGGGTTCGGAGGAGGCCGCGGCCGGTGCCCCACCGGCGACGAACGGCGACACCGCGACCCAGCAGTTCGCCACGGTCGAGGCCACCGGTCGGACAGTCCACAAGACACCACCCGGGACGACAGGTAACACACCGATGGCAGACACTCCGACGGTCGGAGGAGCGCCGCGGGACAACGGCTCCACAGCGAACGAGGGCGCTCGCCCCAAACTCGCCGAGAGCCTGCCGAACCGCCGGCCCCAATCGCAGACCAACGGCTGGCAGACCGCTGCCGACGACGGCTGGCGTGCTGCTTCGGCAGCGGCTGGCGCGGCGCCGGTGAGCGAGACCACCACGACCGGTCTGCCGAAGCGCAAGCCGATGGCGCAGCTGGTGCCGGGTGCGGTAGAAAAGCCCACCACTTCGGTCCAGCGGCGTTCCCCGGAGGCGGTCCGTGGCCTGCTCTCCGCCTACCACCGGGGCGTGCAGCGAGGGCGTAGCACCTCGGACAACCCGACCAGCCCGGAGGCAACTCCGGGAGGGAAATCCTCGCAGTCTGGCTCAGGCCCGGTGGCCGGGAGCGGGCAGAAGGAGCAAGAAGGATGACAACTACGCAGGATCTTGGTTGGCTGCTGGCCAACTTCGCCGACCGGGTGCCCGGTGTCGCGCATGCGGTCGCCGTCTCGGCGGACGGCCTACTCCTCGCGTCGTCACGGGACCTGCCGCGGGACCGAGCCGACCAGCTCGCCGCGATCTCATCGGGTCTGGTCAGCCTGACCCAGGGGGCAGCCCGCTGCTTCGAGGGAGGCGCGGTGTTGCAGACCGTCGTGGAGATGGACAATGGCTTCCTGTTCCTGATGTCCATCTCGGACGGCTCGTCCTTCGCCGTGCTGGCAGCCCGCAGCTCCGATGTCGGCCAGGTCGGCTACGAGATGGCGCTGCTGGTCGACCGGGTGGGCGACGCGCTGACCCCGCAGCCGCGTGCGGCTGCGGGCATGCTGGGCTGACGCCGCGCCGATCGTGAGGTCGGCACTACTGCAACGACGACAACGACGGGCTTCACCGGTGGGAGCCGGTAGCGGGTACGAAGGAGGTGAGCGGCGAGATGGCCGATCGTGACGAACCGACCGGAGCGTTGGTCCGTCCATACGCCGTGACCCGTGGTCGTACCCGTCCCCGGCTCGACATCGCGCTGGAAGCGCTCGTCGAGACGACGGTGCGCGGTCGGGCCGCTGCCAATGGCAACGGCGGCCAGGGCCGCGAACACCAGTACATCGCCGCGCTGTGTGACGGACGCGTGCAATCGCTCGCAGAGATCGCGGCGCGGCTGCAGCTCCCGCTCGGTGTGGCCCGGGTGCTCATCGCCGACATGGCGACGGACGGCCTGGTCGCGGTCCATGAGCCGACCATCCTGGACGACTCCGACGACGCGGTGGGCACTGAACTGCTGGAGAGGGTGCTGAGTGGACTTCGCAGGCTCTGACATGTCGCACCGCCCGCCGAACCCGAGTGGGCGCGTGACGTCGGCGAAGATCGTTATCGCCGGTGGATTCGGCGTCGGTAAGACGACGCTGGTCGGCTCGGTCTCGGAGATCACGCCGCTGACCACCGAGGCCATCATGACCTCCGCCGGCGTGGGCGTCGACGACACCCGGCAGGTGCCGGGCAAGACGACGACCACGGTGGCCATGGACTTCGGCCGGATCTCGATCGACCGTGACCTGATTCTGTACCTGTTCGGTACGCCGGGTCAGACCCGTTTCTGGTTCATGTGGGACGAACTGGTGCGGGGTGCCATCGGTGCGGTCGTGCTGGTGGACACTCGCCGGCTGGCCGACTGCTTCGCGGCGATCGACTTCTTCGAGCACCGACGCCTGCCGTACCTGGTGGCGATCAACTGCTTCGACGGGATGCAGTACCACGACCCGCAGGACGTTCGGGACGCCTTGGCGATCTCGAGCGACGTGCCGGTGGTGGCCTGTGACGCCCGTAACCGGGAGTCGACGAAGCACGTGCTGATCTCGCTGGTCGAGTACGTGCTCACCATGCGCCGTACGCGCGCCGTCGCCCCGGCCTGATCGGGACGCTTCACGCCCGGTGGTGGCTCCGGCCGCCACCGGGCGCTGCATGCTGTCCCGCGGTGCCACCGCGCGGACTCGTCTGTCCGACGAGCCTGCCCGCAGCCCCGCAGCCCCGCAGCCCCGCAGCCCCGCAGCCCCGCAGCCCCGCAGCCCCGCAGCCCCGCAGCCCCGCAGCCTTCCACGACCTGTGGAAGGCGGCTTTTTCGTGTCGGGGGGTCTTTCCTGCATACGCGATTGCGCCCTCAGTCAGCTGACTGAGGGCGCAATCGCGTATGGAAGAGAGGTGACGGTCAGGACTGGTAGCCGGCGGAGCGGTACTCGTATTCCCGGTCGTCGTCGCGGTCGCCGTGGTCGCGGCTGAAGTCCCAGCCACCGGCTGCCTCGCGACCGGGCCGACCACCCACCGCGAAACCGCCGATCTCCTGTCCGCGACGCCAGCCGCGGAAGTAGCCGGTGGTGTTCTCCGCGAGACTCGCCGCATCACGCACTATCCGCAATGGACGCTCCTCGCGAAGCGGAGAACCGGGGACCAGGTTGGCCTGGGGCACCCGCTTCGGCAGCCCGGCGTTGGTCTCGGCGCCCACCGCGGGGCGGGCGGCCTGCTCGGCGGCCTGCCAGCCGGTGTCGGCCGTGGTCGACCATTCCAGGTCGGTCTCCTCGGCCTGCCCGACGAACCACGCCGACTTGGCCTGCGCGAAGATCAGCAGATCACCGTCGCCCTCGTCGGCGACCGGAGGCGGCCGGTGCTCCACCGGGGGCGCAGGCCGGTGCTCGGCGGGGCGGTCGGAACGGGAGGGCAGCCGGCCGCCGCGAGCGGCCTGCTCCCGGTCGACCAACCGCAGCGGCGGCGTCTCCAGGTGCGGGTCGACGGGCGGGTTGAGCCCCTCGCGCAGCGCCCGGTCAGCCAGTGGCGGTGGCTCCACCAGCCGCAGCATGGGTGGTTCCTGCGGCAGGTCGTCCGCCAACCAGGGCGGGGTGACCCGACCGTCGGCCCGGCCCGGGTCGGTCGGGGCATCGATGCCACGGCTGCCGCCGTACGAGTAGGCGACCGGGTTGTTCGGCGAGCTGTCGGCCGGGTCGTCCGGGTTGTTGACCAACGGCCAGTTGGCACGGGAGCCGGGAGGTGCGGACTCCTGACCAGGCCGGGGGGTCGGCACCGGAATGCTGAGATCGGTGGCGCTGAACCCGCCGGTGGGTGGCTCGTCGACCGGGCGTTGCAGGTGGCTCGGCCGGGGCTCGCCGTTGGTCTTGGGGCGGGGCGGGATGACCGTACGCTGCCGCTCGGCCCGTGCGTTGTTGATCGCGGCGGTGGTCAGCGTCGGCCGGAACGGCTCACCGGCCTCGGCTGGGGGCACCATGCCGCGCTGTGTCGGTGCGATCGGGGTGATCCCGGGCGGCGGGGGCGGCGGTGAGGAGACCGGTCGGTTGGTCGGACCGTCGATCCGGCTGGGGAGCGGCTCGGTGCGCCCTGGCAGCGTGGACGCCGGCAGACCAGCCATTGCTGCCGGGGCCATCGGCGCGGGTGCGACCGGGGGCGGCGTGACAGGAGCCGGGGCGACCGGTGGCGGCCCGAGTGGGCGGGGCGACGCCAGCGGTGCGTTACCCGGGATCGGCTCGGGTCGGCTGCGCCGCCCGAGGGCGGGTACGGGGTCGACGGCGGGCGGGGTGGGCCGGACCGACCGCAACCCGTTGCCGGCCAGACCGCTCAGCTCGCCGACCGACTCGCCGCGGCGGGCAGCGGCACGGCGGCCGGGCGCCTGGGCAGGCGTGCTGACCCGTGAGCTGAGCGCGCTGACCAGCGCCTCACACCCCGCGTCGCAGGCCCGCACGGAGGCGACGGCCTGGCGGACCGTCTCGGCCACCGCGGACGTGAGCGCCCGGTTCACCGCAGCGCGGCGCGGCGTCTCGGAGATGGCGACCCGCAGGGCGGTGACCGCTTCGTTGATCTCTTCGGCGTCGGCGACGCCGTCGGCGGCGAGGTGCGCGGCGATGGCATCCGCCGCGACCGACACCTCGCGGCCCCGGGCGACGGTGCCGCCGAGCATGCCCGGCTCCGGCAGCGCGTCCAGCACCGCCAGAGAGACCGGCTCGGCCGGATCCGGGTACGCGCGCAGCGCCGCCGGGTAGAGCTCACGCAGGACCTCGCGCAGCGCCACGGCGGCGGAGTGTCGACCACTCGCCAGAGCGGCGTGCGCGGCGAGCACCTGCTTGTAGCCGGCGAGGTCCCGGGGTGCCGGCAGAGTGACCGCGGAGAGTGCGCCCGCCTGCAACGCGCGGGCCAGGCCGACGGCCCGTCGTTCGGCCGGAGGGGACTGCATCTCCTCCAGCGAGTCGTCATCGGCGAACCGCTCGGCGAAGTCGTCCACCAAGTCGTCGTCGGCGATCGCCAGAGGCCGACCCGCCGCGCTCAACAGCGACGTGACCGTGTGGTCGTCGCTGTCGGCGGCGATGGCCGCACCGCTCGGCCCGCCCGACCGCTCCACGAGCAGCACGACGAGCTGGGCGTAGCCAGCGGCGTCATCGCTGATCTCGCAGACATGCAGCAGACGGCCTGCGTCGTCGACCACAGCGGACGTCAGCGTCGAACCGGCGGAGGCCGGTCGGTCAGCTGGATCCGCCGAGGCCAGACCGCAGTAAACGCGCACGAGCGCCACGGCGTCGTCCTCCTCCCGGGACAGGTCTTCCTCTGCCAGCAACTGATGCTCCCCGGTACGGGTCAGTCGCGCCAGTCCACCACCGCAGAGATCTTGCCGACAATGGTGCGCCAACCCAAACTCGCGGTCTGTGCCCCGATCTTCTTCAACCGCCGCCGACCCATGAAGGCGCCGATCCCGCCGTTGGCGGTGGAACGCAGCGCCTCGTCCAGGTCGTCGAGGCTGGAGCCGGCGGAGAGCATGTCGAGTACCGCAGGCAGCCGCAATGCGTACGAGAGGTCACGAGCGATCTCGCCGGCCTCGATCAGCAGGGTCGAATCCCAGGCGTCGTGCCCGCCGCGCAGGTTCTCCACGACCAGGTCCAGCTCGTAGGTGTCCTCGTCGAGGGGCGCGATATCTGCCGGCTCCACCCGTTCGGACAATTCATTCCAGCTGTCCAGTTGGGACAGGTCGTTGGGCGCACCAGATCGGATGAAACTGACCAACGACTCGGGGCTCTTGAACAGCAGGAGCTTGCCCCGGTTGGTGAGGAAGACCGGCACCTCCTCGTCGTCCGCCTCGTCCGTGGCGTCCTCGTCCGCCTCGTCGTCATCCGCCTCGCTGTCGGCGGCGCCGTCGCGGCGGCGGCGCGTCGACTCATCCTCGTCGCCGTCGGTGAACTCCTCGGCCAGCTCCTCGTCGAGGATGACGACGGCCTCGTCGTCCTCCTCTTCGATCACCTGACGGCGGGCGAGGAACGGGTCGTCCAGGTCGCGCTCGGTCACGTCGGTCGGAGTCAACGAGCTGGCCGGCCGGTACGCCCGCAGCGTGAAGCCGGTGCCGGAGGGCAGGGCGATCTCCACCGGGTCGATGCGCAGCTCGTCCCAGAGCGAACGGTCGACCGAAGCCGACGCGTGATCGGTCTCCTCGGCCTCATCTGGCTCGGCCGCGCCGGTGGTGTCGTCGAGCTCGGGCTCGTCGGCGTCGGGCCGTTGGGGCGACTGGCGGGCCACGCTGACCTCCGTGTGCTTCGGGTTGCCCACCCGCCGGGGTCTCTGACCGGCGAGTGACTCTGGGCACATACCCTAGTCGGCGGCCCTGGGTGACCGATGCCCGCACCCCGGTGGTCGGTTGGCGCGCGGGTACGACCTGCTGGTGGCCGTCGGTGGCGGGCCGGCCCTTCGACAAGTAGCGTAGCTACGCATGAAGGCCCAGGCGCTGCACGGCCATCTCGACGCTCTACTGCTCGCCGTGCTCGAACAGGGCGCGCTGCACGGCTACGCCATCATCGAGGCGTTGCGTGCGCGCAGCGGCGGCAGTCTCGATCTGCCCACCGGCACCATCTATCCGGCGCTCCGTCGCCTGGAACGCGCCGAGCACGTGGCGAGCACCTGGAGCACCGTCAACGGCCGGGAACGGCGGACGTACGAACTCACCGACTCCGGCCGGCGGGCACTGGCCGGGGAGCGCGCCGGTTGGCACGAGTTCCAACTGACCGTCGGCCGGTTCCTCGACCCGGGCAACCCACCGCCGACGCCAGCCTGAGCCAGGGTCAGCGGGCGACGCGGGTCAGGGGGCGATGGGCGGCCAGCAGCCAGCCGCGCGCCGCGCGGGTCAGCGAAAAGTAGGCGCCGCCCACCAGCACCGCGCCGATGATCATTGGCGGCCAGCGCAACGCCGCGTCCCAGAGGTTGAGTGACCAGGTGAAGAGGGCGCAGCCGGTCAGCATGCCGAGGCCCAGCATGCCGGTCAGGCCGGTGCCCACCGCGCGTTGCGCCACGGCCAGGCTCGGCCGTGGCGAACGGGCGCTCGCCGCGACGACCAGCAGACCGGCCACCGCGAGCAGCAGCGAACCCATCCAGATCCACTCGACCGACGTGGAGAGCAGCAGGTAGACGGCCGGCGGGCGGGGACCGCCGCTCCAGCTCGACCCCTGCCAGGTCAGGTCGCCGGCGACCACCCCCACGCCGGCGATCGCCAGCATCCGCAGGGAGAGGCCGCGCAGGGCGCCCACCGCCAGCTCGGCCTGCCAGGAGGGGAGCAACTGCGCCGGCGAGCCGAACTCGACCACCGCCCGGCGCTGGGCCTCGGTGGGTGGCACACCGTGCTCGCGGTACGCCTCGACGGCGTCCAGCAGCCCGTGCCGGGCCTCGGTCAGCAGGTCGGACTTGAGCCGCGCCGGCCCCTGCAAGCGGGCGGCCAACTCCCGCAGGTGCTCGTCGATCAACACGTCCTCACAGCGCGGCATGGGACCACCCTGCCACGGAGCCGAGGGCGCCGACGTCCGGGAGAACCCTGGTCCGCCCCGGAGTCCGGTCAGGGGGCGAGCGCCAGGTAACCGCGTTCGGCCGCAGCCTGGAGCAACCACTGGTCCCGGTACCAGCCGTCGGCGGCGACCAGCTCTGCGTGTCGACCGCGCTGGATCACCCGGCCGCCGTCGAGAACGACGATCTCGTCCAGCTCGGCCAACCCGCTGAGTCGATGGCTGATCAGCAGCACCGAGTGCCCGGCGGGGGTGGCGGCGAGCGCGGACGCGAGGACCGCGTCCGCGGCGGCCGGGTCCAGCCCTTCGGTGGGCTCGTCGAGCACCAGCACCGCCGGCGCGGCGAGCAGGGCCCGGGCGAGCGCGAGCCGTTGCCGCTGGCCGCCGGAGAGCTGCCCGCCCTCCTCGCCGACCAGCGTGTCCCAGCCTGCCGGCTGGGCGCGTACCCACTCCAGCAGGCCAGCGGCGGCGGTCGCCGCGGTCAGCTCATCCTCGCCCGCATCGGCCCGCCCGAGCAGCAGGTTCTCCCGCACCGTGGCATGGAAGACGTACGCCTCGGCCAGCAGCCCGCCGACCGCGCGGGGCAGCGCCTCCTCGGCGTACGCCGACAGGTCTTGACCGTCCAGGGTGACCTGGCCGGACGCCGGCCGGACGGTGCCGGTCAGCACGGCGGCCAGGGTGCTCTTGCCGGCGCCGCTCGGGCCGACCACCGCGATCCTCCGTCCGGGCGGCAGGTCCAGGCTGACGCCGTCCAGGGCGGGCGCCGCGCCGGCCCGGTACCGCACGGTCACGTCGACGAAGCGCAGCTCGTGCGGGCCGGTCAGATCCGTCAGACCACCCATGGGCGCGGGAGTCGGCGTGTCGGCATCGAGCAGGGCGGCCACCCGGGCCAGGCCGGGCCGCAGTTGCGTCCACTGCCGGGCTGCCGTGACCAGCGTCAGTGTGACCTCGACGGCGGCCAGTGCGCCGACGGCGAGGACGCCCACCAGCACCCCCGGCACGTCGGCGGCCAGCGCGGCCAGCACCACGGCGGCGGCGGTCAACCCGGCGGTCAGAACCCCGGCCGCGTCCACCGCGAAGCCGGTGGCGGCCAGCCGACGTTCCAGTCGGGCCAGCCGGCGGGCTCGCTGCTCGGCGGCGCGTAGCGCCACGTCGGTCGCCCCGAACGCGGCCAGGTCGGCGGCACCGTGGGTGAGGTCGATCGCGTCGGTGGCCAGTGCGCCGCGCAGTGGGGCCACCTCGGCCGCGCTGCGGCGCGTGACCGCGGTGGCCAGCGCGGGCAGCGCCACCCCGGCGACCAGCAGCCCGACGGCGAGCGCACCGGCGGCCGGCAGTGAGATCAGCGCCGCCACGGCGACCGCCAGCACACCGACGAGGGCTGCCGCCGAGCCCGGGACCAGCACCCGCAGCAGCAGGTCCTGGACCGCCTCGACGTCGGAGACCAACCGGCTCAGCACGTCCCCCGAGCGGTGCACGACGCTGCGGCGGGCCGCGAGGGTGGCGAACACCCGAGCCCGGACGTCGGTGATCATGCGGAGCACCGCGTCGTGCCCGGCGAGCCGTTCGGTGTAGCGGAACACGCCCCGGCTGATCGCCAGCGCCCGGACCGCGACGATCGCCACGGTGAGCCGGTCCAGTGGAGGCTGGCCGGCGGCGCTCATCAACAGCCAGGTGGCGGTGGCCATCAGGGCGAGCCCGGCGAACTCGGTGGTGGCGGCGAGCAGCCCGGCACCGACCAGACGACTCAGGTACGGCCGGGCCAGCCGCAGCACGGCCCGCTCGGCGGCGGCCCGCCCGGCCGGTGCCGCGTCGACGACCGGTTCCGCGTCTACCAGGCCGGGCCCGTGTGCCGCGCTCATCGGGCCGCCTTTCCGGTCGGCTCGGGCGTCAGCTCGGTGACCCGACCGTCCTCGATCCGCAGGATCCGGTCGGCATCGGCGAGCAGCGCGGGTCGGTGCGCGACCAGCAGCGCGGTCCGCCCGGCGACCAGACGGCGGGTGGCGTCGAGCACCACCGCCTCGGCCGCAGTGTCCAGCCGGGCGGTGGGTTCGTCGAGCAGCACCACCGGTGCGGCCCGCAGAAATGCCCGGGCCAGCGCGACCCGCTGCCGCTGCCCGCTGGACAGCCCGTGCCCGCGTTCGCCGAGCAGGGTGTCCAGACCGTCCGGCAGGCCGGCCACCACGTCGTCCAGGGCGGCGTCGTGCACTGCGGCGGCGAGCGCGTCGGGCGGGGTGTCCGGTGCGCCGAGCTGAATGTTGTCGGTCAGCGAGGCGGCGAAGAGGTGCGCCCGCTGTGGCACCCAGGCGAGCTGCCGGCGCCAGGCGTCCGGGTCGACGGTGGCGAGGTCGACCCCGTCCACGGTGACCCGGCCGCTGGTCGGGGTCACGAAGCCGAGCAGCAGGCCGAGCAGGGTGCTCTTGCCGGCCCCGCTGGGCCCGATGATGGCGATCCGTTCGCCGGGCCGGATGGTCAGGGTCACGTCGCGCAGCGCGGTGGTCCGCTCGTACGCCACGGTCACCGACTCGAACCGGATCTCGCGCCGCGCGTCCGGGGTGGCGGCACCCTCGGCGGCCTGGGGTGCGGCGGGCGCGGCCGAGATGGTCAGTGCCTCGTCCAGCGCGGCGAGCCCTTCCATGCTGGCGTGGAAGCGGCTGCCGGCGGCCCGCAACGGCAGGTACGCCTCGGGGGTGAGCAGCAGCACCAGCAGCGCGGTCTGCAGGGCCAGCCCGCCGCCGAGCAACCGGATGCCGACCGGCACCGCGACCAGCGCCACCGAGAGGGTGGCGACCAGTTCCAGCACCAGCGCGGAGAGGAACGCGATCCGCAGCGTCTTCATGGTGGCGACGCGGTGTCCGTCGGCCATCCGGCGGACCACGTCGGTCTGTGCCCGGGCTCGCCCGAACACGCGCAGCGTGGGCAGCCCGGCGACCATGTCCAGGAAGTGCCCGCCGAGCAGGGAGAGCCGCCGCCACTGCCGTTCGGTGGCGGCCTGCGCCTGCCACCCGAGCAGCGCGCCGAAGACCGGGATCAGCGGCAGGGTCAGCGCGATGATCAGCGCCGAACTCCAGTCGGCGAAGACGACCCGGGCCAGCACCGCCACGGGAACCGTCACGCTGAGCACCAGCTGTGGCAGATACCCGGTGAAGTAGGCGTCCAGCGCGTCCAGCCCGCGTCCGCTCAGGGTGGCGAGCTGGCCGGCCCGCTGCCCGGCAACCCAGCCCGGCCCGTGTCGGCCCACCGCGGCGAACAGGTCGGCCCGCAGTCTGGCCTTGACGGTGGCGGCGACCCGCGCGGAGACCGTGCCCTGCGCCCACACCAACGCCGAACGGGCGGCGACGGCGACAATGAAACCCGCCAGGGCCGGCCGGTTCAGCCGCCCGTCGAAGGCGGTGGCCAACACCGTCGCCAACGCGGTGGCCTGCGCGACGATCAACCCGGCGGCGAGCACACCCAGAAGCGCGAGCACGGCAAGATCGCGCCGGGCCTCGGGGACCCGGCGCAGCAGACGCGGGTCGAACGGACGGCGGTTCACCAGTACACCGGTGCCCTGCCGTCGGTCCGTCCCCGGAAAACCCACCAGCTCATCGCCTGGAAGCCTAGTAGGGCCGGCAGCAGGGGCAGCGCCACCCAGCCGAGCAGCCGCAGCGTCGGTGTGCTCGCGGCGGCGTCGGCCACCGTCAGCGAGGCGCCCGGGTCGGTCGTGGACACCAGCACGTAGGGCCAGAGGGCCGTGCCGACCAGCACCACCGGCAGCGCCAGGGCCGCGCCGGTGGCGACCAGAGCCCACCCCGGCCGACGCCGTGCCAGCGCCGCGCGGGCCGCCAGCAGCGCCACCACCAGCACCACCGGCAGGAGTACGGCCACCGCCGGCCGCTGGACAGCGTCGCGTACCCGGGCGGAGAGCAGACCCACGACGCTGGCCAGGGCGACCGCGGTGAGCGCCACCGGCACCAGTCGGCGGGCTGTACGGCCGACCACGGCGGCGGCGTCGGCCGACAGTCGCAGGGTGAGGAAGGTCGCACCGTGCACGGCGACCAGGGCGACCATGGCCAGCCCGGCGGCGGCGGCGAACGGGGTGGCCAGGTGCGACACCCCGGCGACGTGCCCGTCGGCCTGGCGGGGCACGCCCTGCAGCAGCGCGGCGAGCAGCACACCCCAGCCCAGTGCGGCGAGGGCGCTGCCGATGACCACGACGCGGTCCCAGCGCGCGCGGATCCGCTCGTCGGTGGGTCGACTGCGCAGTTGCACCCCGACGGTGACCAGGATGACCCCGACCAGGGCGCCGGCGACAGCCGGATAGCAGCCGGAGAGCAGCTCGCCCTCCAGCACCGGGAACGCGCCGAAGAGGATGCCCATGGCGGCCACCAGCCAGACCTCGTTGCCGAGGAAGAACGGGCCGAGCGCGGTGAGCGTCTCCCGCCGCCCGGCCGCGCCGCCGCCCCGGGCGAGCAACAGCCCGACGCCGTAGTCGTAGCCGGCGAGCACCAGGTAGCTGGCGAAGAAGAGGCCGAGCAGGCCGTACCAGGCGAGGACCACGGGTCTCTCCTCAGACGAGGGCGGGTTCGGGGTGGGCCGGCTCGTTGGGTGGCGTCGGTGGGCGGCCGAGCGCCGGGTCGGTCGCGCCACGTGCCGCGTGCCGGGCGAGCAGCACCCAGTTGGTGACGGCGAGGGTGCCCAGCAGCAGGCTGAAGCCGATCAACGAGGCGAGCATCATGGGCGCGCCGACCGGGGAGACCGCCTGCTCGGTGGGGAGCAGCCCGTACGCCACCCAGGGCTGGCGGCCGACCTCCCGGGAGATCCAGCCGAGGATCACCGCGACGAACGGCAGCGGTAGGGCGAGCAGGACCAGCCAGAGCGGGAAACGCAGTCGGATGATCCAGTCCCGGAAGAGCAGGGGGAGCAGGAACCAGACGCAGCCGAGGGTGAAGCCGATCAGGATCATGAAGCCCAGCCCGACGCTGGCCAGCACCGGTGGCGTGTAGTCACCGGGGCCGAACCGGGCGGTCCACTCGGCGATCAACGCCTGCGCCTCGGGACCCTGGCCGAACTTGGTCGGCTGCACCTCGCCGACCGGACCGAACTGGGCGAAACCGAAGCTCTGCACCAATGTGATCGCCAGCGCCGAGGTGACCACGCCGATCCGCAGCGACGTGCGGAAGAGCGCGAAGTCGGGGGTACGCCGGATCAGGTGCCAGGCGCTGACGGCCGCCATCAGCATCCCGCCGACCAGCAACGAGGCCGAGACCACATGCCCGAACGCCATGCCGAGGCTGGGATTGGTGAGCAGCGCGCCGAAGTCGGTGAGGTGGGCGATCCCGTCGCGTACCTCGTACCCGACCGGGTGCTGCAGCCAGGAGTTGGCCACCATGATCCAGAACGCCGAGGCGTACGCGGTGAGCGCCACACCCCAGAGCAACGCGAGGTGGACACCCTTGCGGAGCCGGTGCCAGCCGAAGATCCACATCCCGAGGAACGTGGACTCCAGGAAGAACGCCACAAGCGTCTCGATGGCCAGGGGCGCGCCGAAGACGTTGCCGACGTAGCGCGACAGGCCACTCCAGTTCAGCCCGAACTGGAACTCCATCACGATGCCGGTGGCGATGCCGAGCACGTAGTTGATCACGTAGAGCTGGCCCCAGTATCGGGTGAGCCGCTCCCACCTCGGGTTGCCGGTGAGCACCCAGGCGGTCTGCATCCCGACCAGCAGGGTCACCAGCCCGAGCGTGACGACCACGAACAGAAAGTGGATCGAGGTGGTGGTGGCGAACTGCAGGCGGGCGAGGAGCAGCGTGTCCATGGCCGGCTCTCCGTAGCGTTGGCTCCCTTGTCGTAGCCACCCTACACGTAGCTTGCCTACATGTCCGACCACGACGACGCGTAGCAGCTCCGTTTCCTGGAGATCGCGCTCGATCCTGGATGTAGTGGCCTCGTGGGCCACGAGATGCCACTCGATCCTGGATCGAGCGCGATCTTGGGGTGCGCGATCGGACCCAGGGCCGCGTGGTGCGCGGTGGTGTGGGGCGGCGCGGACTCGCGAGGTGTGAGGGAGTGCGTGGGGGTGTGGGTCAGCTCAGGAAGAGGGTGACCGGGAGGGCGACCAGCGTGGTGGCGACCGCGAGGGCGGTGGCACCGAGCACCCGGGGCGGCCGGTCGCTGACCAGCAGGCGCTGCACGCGTACGTCAAGGTCCCGATCGCCCATGCCCAGCGCGCCCGCCGGGGTGATCCGGTGACCGGCGGCGGCGAATCGACGAAGCGCTCCCGCCAGCGGGGCATCGGCGTGCAACTCGCGAGCCTTGTCGTCGGCGCGCATCTCGACCAGCAGGGCGACCCGCTCGTGGGCGTCGCGGACCCAGCCGAACCATGGCAACGCGCGGCAGAGGGCCGTGAACGGCAGCAGCACCAGGTCGTGCCGCTCGTGGGCGTGCGCCCGCTCGTGGCTGAGCACCGCGGCCAGCTCGGCCCGATCCAGCAGACTGAGCGTGCCGGCGCTGACCACCACCTGCGGCCGAACCCCCGGCAGGCAGTACGCGGCGGCGCTCGGATGATCCAGCACCAGCGCGCCGGGCGCGGCCGGGTCGTCCCGGGCGACCAGCGTGAGCAGGTCCCGGTGCCGGCGCTGGGCGCGTACGGTGCCGTGGATGCTGCGCACCGTCGTGGTGACCAGCACCGCGCCGATGCCGAACCCCACTCCCACACCGGCCAGGTGGAAGGCGGTCTCCCCGACCGGAAGGGTGCCGTGGGCGAGGTCGGTGGTCAGGGCGAGCAGGGCGCTCCCGGTGGGCAGGTCGTACGCGCTCAACCCGAGCGCCATCGGCAGGCCCATCGCGGAGAGGCCCAGCGCCAACCCGACGGCCTGCCAGCAGATGATCGCCACCCGGGGGCTGCGCCACGTCCAGGTGGAACGGGCCAGCACCTGAGCGGTCAGATAGCAGGCCGCCATGGTGGCGGCGAAGTGCACGGCGTACGCCATGGCGCGTCCTACCGCTCCGCTGTCTCGTCGGCCGCTCGGCGGCCCGCCGGCCCGTCCACCCGGTCGGTCAGCTCGGCCCCGCCCGTGTCGCCGCCGGTGGAACCCGGCCCGGCCAGCCCGGCCTCGCTCCCCAGTGCCGCGCGCAGCACCTCGGCTTCGGTGCCGGTCACCGAGCGGGCGAACCGCACCAGTGCGGCGTCCCGGCTGCCACCCAGGTCGAGGGCGTCGAGCATGAGTTGGGCGATGTGCGCCTCGCGGCTGGCCGCTGGCCGGTACCGCCAGGCCCGGCCCTCCCGTTCCCGCTGGACCATGCCCTTGCCGGCGAGCCGGTCCAGCACGGTCATCACCGTGGTGTACGCCAGTTCGCGGCCGTCGAGCGCGTCGGCCACCTCGCGCACGGTCACACCGTCCGACGTGCCGGGGACCACGTCCCACAACACGTCCATCACCGCACGCTCAAGATCGCCCAACCGAGTCACGGACCAATCCTACCCCCGGTAGTAGACCCCCTCACTCCCGCGCTCCCACCCCATTCGGCCCGCACGACCAAGATCCGCACAAGAACAGTGATGTAGTGGCCTCGAAGCGCCCGGGAGGCCACTACATCAAGGAAGTAGTGCGATCTTGAAGCGGAGCGGGGTGCAGCAGCCCATCCGGAAGGCCGTTCCCCACCCAGACACCGCTGGCCGGCAACCACCCCGAGGCAGCACCCGTGAGCTGACCTTCCCGACGGGCCCGGCCCACGTCAGGTTTTCCGGGGGAGCCCGCCCACGCAGGGATCAAGCCTGACCGCCCGGAGTGGGCGGGCTCCCCCGGAAAACCCCAAGGCCGGGACCGACAGCTCACACCCCCTTGGGATGCCACACAGTCTTCGTCTCCAGCAGGGCGGTCATCCGGGCGAGCCCCGGGTCGGCGGCCCAGTCCTGCTCGGCCAGCGCCGGCCGGAGCACCCGCTTGAGGTTCTCCGCCGCCTTGACCTCCAGGTCGGTGGCGAGCGAGGCGTCGGTGACCCCGGTCAGGTCGATCGCGTTGACGTCCATGTGCGCGGCCAACGTCGGCGCGGTCTCGGTGATCGCGCCGGTGAGGATGTTGACCACCCCGCCGGGCAGGTCGGAGGTGGCCAGCACCTCGGCCAGCGTCACCGCCGCCAGCGGATCGGTCGGGGATGCCGCCACCACCACCGTGTTACCGGTGACGATCGCCGGCGCGATGACGCTGACCAGGCCCAGCAGCGCCGGACGCTCGGGGGCGACCACCGCGACCACGCCGGTCGGTTCGGGAGCGGAGATGTTGAAGTACGGGCCGGCGACCGGGTTGGCGCCGCCGTACACCTGGGAGAGCTTGTCGGCCCAGCCGGCGTACCAGACCCAGCGGTCCACCGCGGCGTCCACCTCGTCGCCGGGTACGCCCAGGGCGACGAACTGCTCGCGGCGGCCCTCCAGCATCTCGGCGGCCCGGTAGAGGATCTGACCCCGGTTGTACGCGGTCGCGCCGGCCCAGCCCTTCACGGCGGCGCGGGCGGCGACCACCGCGTCCCGGGCGTCCTTGCGGGAGGCCAGTGACACATTCGAGGACTGCACGAGATACGACCGTCCCGACTCGCTGCGCGGGAACTTCCCGCCGATGAAGAGCTTGTACGTCTTGCGTACCGCGACCCGCTCAGACATTGAGGTAGCCCTCCAGCCCGTGCCGGCCGCCCTCGCGACCGTAGCCCGACTCCTTGTAGCCACCGAACGGTGAGGTGGGGTCGAACTTGTTGAACGTGTTGGCCCAGACGACGCCGGCGCGCAGCCGGTCGGCCATCCACAGGATCCGGGAACCCTTGTCGGTCCAGATCCCCGCCGACAGCCCGTACGGCGTGTTGTTGGCCTTCTCGACGGCCTCGGCCGGGGTGCGGAAGGTGAGCACCGACAGCACCGGGCCGAAGATCTCCTCGCGGGCGATCCGGTGTGCCTGGGTGACCCCGGTGAAGATGGTGGGCGCGAACCAGAAGCCGCGGTCGGGCAGCTCGCAGGGGGGCGACCAGCGCTCGGCGCCCTCGGCCGAGCCGGCGTCGGACAGTTCGCGGATCCGCTCCAGCTGGGCGGCGGAGTTGATCGCGCCGACGTCGGTGTTCTTGTCCAGTGGGTCGCCGACCCGGAGTTGGGCCATCCGCCGCTTCAGCGACTCCAGGACCCGGTCGGCGACGTTCTCCTGGACCAGCAGTCGGGAGCCGGCGCAGCAGACGTGCCCCTGGTTGAAGAAGATGCCGTTGACGATGCCCTCGACGGCCTGGTCGATGGGTGCGTCGTCGAAGACGATGTTGGCGGCCTTGCCGCCCAGCTCCAGGGTGAGCTTCTTGCGGGTCCCGGCGACGGATCGGGCGATGGCCCGGCCGACGTCGGTGGAGCCGGTGAAGGCGACCTTGTCCACGCCGGGGTGCTCGACCAGCGTCCGGCCGGTGTCGCCGGCGCCGGTGACGATGTTGACGACGCCGGCCGGCAGGTCGGCCTGCTGGCAGATCTCGGCGAAGAGCAGCGCGGTCAGCGAGGTGGTCTCGGCGGGCTTCAGCACCACGGTGTTGCCGGCCGCGAGGGCAGGGGCGATCTTCCAGGCCAGCATGAGCAGCGGGAAGTTCCACGGGATGACCTGCGCGGCCACACCGATCGGCTGCGGGTTCGATCCGAAGCCGGCGTGACCCAGCTTGTCGGCCCACCCGGCGTAGTAGAAGAAGTAGGCGGCGACCAGCGGCAGGTCGACGTCGCGGGATTCCTTGATCGGCTTGCCGTTGTCGAGCGATTCCAGGACGGCCAGCTCGCGGGAGCGCTCCTGGATGAGCCGGGCGATCCGGAACAGGTACTTCGCTCGGTCCCGGCCCGGCATCGGACCCCAGACCTTGTCGTACGCCTTCCGGGCGGCGCGCACCGCACGCTCGACGTCCGGCGCGCCGGCCTCGGCGATATCGGCCAGCACCTCCTCGGAGGCGGGATTGATCGACTTGAAGCTGCCACCGTCGGTCGGATCGACGAACTTACCGTCGATGAACAGCCCGTACGAGGGCTTCAGGTCCACCACCGAGCGGGACTCGGGGGCGGGGGCGTATTCGAACATCGGCTATCAGTCCAGGGTGAAGTAGTCGGGACCGGAGTAGGTGCCGGTCGTCAGCTTGGTGCGCTGCATCAGCAGGTCGTTGAGCAGGCTGGACGCGCCGAAGCGGAACCAGTCCGGGTCGAGCCAGTCCGGGCCGACGGTCTCGTTGACCATCACCAGGTACTTGATCGCGTCCTTGGTGTTCTTGATGCCGCCGGCCGGCTTCACGCCGACCTGCCGCCCGGTGGCCTCGCGGAAGTCGCGGACCGCCTCCAGCATCACCAGGGTCACCGGCAGCGTCGCCGCGACCGGGACCTTACCGGTGGAGGTCTTGATGAAGTCGCCGCCGGCCAGCATGGCCAGCCAGGAGGCCCGCCGCACGTTGTCGTAGGTGGCCAGCTCGCCGGTCTCCAGGATCACCTTGAGGTGGGCGTCCCCGGAGGCTTCCTTGGTGGCCACGATCTCGTCGTAGACCTCCTGGTACCGCCCGGCCAGGAACGCACCCCGGTTGATCACCATGTCGATCTCGTCGGCGCCGGCCGCGACGGCGGCCCGGGTGTCGGCGAGCTTGATCTCCAAGGGGGCCTGACCCGACGGGAACGCCGTCGCCACGCTGGCCAGGTGGACACCGGATCCGCGCAGCACCTCGGCGACGTACGGGACCATGGCCGGGTAGACGCAGACCGCGCCGACGTGCGGACAGGACGGGTCGGCCGGGTCCGGGCGCAGCGCCTTCGCGGCGAGCGCGCGCACCTTGCCCGGGGTGTCCGCCCCTTCCAGGGTGGTCAGGTCGACCATCCGGATCGCCAGGTCGATCGCCTGGGCCTTGGCGGTGGTCTTGATGGAGCGGGTGCCGAGCTGTGCCGCCCGCTGCTCCGCGCCGACCTGGTCCACACCGGGCAGGCCGTGCAGGAAGGTCCGCAGAGCGGTTTCGGATCGTCCCAGCTCGGAGAGCTCCGACCGGGCCGACGTCGTTGTCGCCGTCATGCCCCGAAGTCTACGCACCAGAGCGTCGAGTGATCTTGCTCACGACCGGTCGGTGGGTCACGCTGACGTGAGCGGCGTCGCTGGTCCGACCGCACCCGCACCACCGTGCCGAACGGACCGGTAGGTTGAGCGATCGTGGACGTACACGTCATTGACCATCCGCTGGCCCAGTCCAGGTTGACTGCCATGCGGGACGCGCGCACCGATTCCTCGACGTTCCGGGCCGCGCTGCACGAACTGACCACCATGCTGGTGTACGAGGCGGCGCGCACCTTCCCCGTCGAGCGGTACCCGGTGCAGACGCCGGTCACCGGCACGGAGGGCACCCGGCTGGCCAACCCGCCGCTGCTGGTGCCGGTGCTTCGCGCCGGCCTCGGCATGGCGGACGCCGCCCTCGGCCTGCTGCCCGAGTCGTCGATGGGTTTCGTGGGCCTGGCCCGCGACGAGGCGAGCTACGAGCCGCGCGCGTACATGGAGTCGCTGCCCCGCGACCTGGCCGGGCTGCCGGTGCTGGTGCTCGACCCGATGCTGGCCACCGGTGGCTCGCTGGAGCACTGCTGCCGGCTGCTGGCCGACCGCGGCTGCACCGACATCACCGTGCTCTGCGTCCTCGCCGCGCCGGTCGGCATCGAGCGGCTGGAGCGCTCCGGCCTGCCGTTGCGCCTGGTCACGGCCTCGATCGACGAGGGGCTCAACGAGCACATGTTCATCGTCCCCGGGCTCGGCGACGCCGGTGACCGTCAGTTCGGTGGCATGCCCCGCTTCTGAGGCGTTACCCGGTCGGTGCCGGGTCCGGCGGGTCCGCGCGCGGTGGTGCGCGGACCCGCTACCGTTTCCGGCCATGACTGGTGTTGCGCTCGCCGAGGAGTTGTTGCTCCTCGCCTACGACGACACGACCGGCAAGGCGACCATGCCGCGGATCAGCCTGGACCTCGGCATGGCTGCCGCGGTGCTGGTCGAGCTGGCCCTGGCCGGCCGGATCGCGTACGCCGACGGGTCCCTGACGGTGGTCGACCCGACGCCTACCGGCGAGCCGGTCGCCGATGAGGTGCTCGGCCGGATCGCGGCCGACACTCCGCACACCCCGGCCTCCTGGGTGCAGCGCCTGCGGCACGGCCTGCGCGACCGGATCCTCGGTGACCTGTGCAGCCAGGGCGTGGTCCGCGACGTCGACGAGACCGAGCTGGGCTTCATCCACGTACACCGTTACCCGGTGGTGGACACCTCCGTCGAGGCGGAGACCCGGCAGCGGCTGGCCGAGGCCCTGACCGGCGCGGCCGCGCCCGACGAGCGGACCGCCGCGCTTGCCACCCTGGTCGTGGTGCTGCGGATGGAGTCCGCGCTCGGGGTGAGCGGCGAGACCGCTGCCGACGCTCGCCGCCGGCTGGAGGCGATCGCCACCGGCGCCGGTTTCTCCGGCGAGGTGAGCGCGGACGACTCGGTGGTCCGTCCCTCCGTCGGCCTGGTCGTCGCCGCCCTGGGCCGGGCCGTCGACCAGGCGCTCGGCCCCCGCCGCTGATCCCCGGCGCCGCCGCCCCTCGGGCTACAACCCGAGGGCGGCGGCGATCTCCGTGCGGAGCTGCGCGATCGCCGCGCTGGCACGGGCGCGGGCGGCGGCGACATCGCCGTCGGGCACCGGCTCCACCACTTCCAGGTACGCCTTGAGCTTCGGCTCGGTCCCGGATGGGCGGATCACCACCCGGGCCACCCCGGTACGCAGGATCACCACGTCCGCCTCCGGCAGCAGGTCCCGGACGCTGTCGACCGGGTGCCCGAGCAGGGTGGTCGGGGTGACCGCCCGGATCCGGGCCATCCCGTCGGCGATCACCCGTAGGTCGTCCACCCGGACGGAGAGCTGGTCGGTGTGGTGCACGCCGAACTCGGAGGCCAACTCGTCCAGCCGATCGGTCAACGTGCGGCCCTGCGTCTTGAGCCCGGCCGCCAATTCGGCCACGGTCAGCGCGGCGGTGATGCCGTCCTTGTCCCGGACGTGCTCCGGGGCGACGCAGTAGCCGAGCGCCTCCTCGTAGCCGAAGACCAGCGGGGTGCTCCCGCCGCCGGCCCGCACGATCCACTTGAAGCCGGTCAGCGTCTCGTCGTACGGCAGGCCCCGGGCCGCGCACATCGCCCGCAGCAGCGACGACGACACGATGGTGGTGGCGTAGAGCCCGGTCACCCCGCGGCGCATCAGGTGGTCGGCGAGCAGCACGCCCACCTCGTCTCCGCGCAGCATCCGCCAGCTCTGCCCGCCGTCGCCCACGCTGTCCCGGACGACCACCGCGCAACGGTCGGCGTCCGGGTCGTTGGCGATGGCGAGGTCCGCGCCGGTGGAGTCGGCCAGGGCGATCAGCCGGTTCACCGCGCCGGGCTCCTCCGGGTTGGGAAACGACACGGTGGGAAACTCCGGGTCCGGCTCGGCCTGGTCGGGCACCACACCGGGGACCGGGAAACCAGCGCGGGCGAAGGCGGCGGTGAGCACCGCCGCGCCCACCCCGTGCAGCGGGGTGTACGCCACCGTCAGGTCCCGTGGCCCGTCCGGGTCGATCACCGCGGTGGCCCGTTCGACGTACGAGGCGGCCAGGTCGTCGCCGAGCACCTGCCCGGGTTGGCCCAGCGGCACCTGGGTCAGCGGGCCGACCGACCGGATGGCCGCCTCGATACCGGCGTCGGCGGGCGGCACGATCTGCGCGCCGACGCCCAGCTCACCGCCCAGCTCCGCGCCGAGGTAGACCTTGTAGCCGTTGTCCTGTGGCGGGTTGTGGCTGGCCGTGACCATCACCCCGGCGACCGCGCCGAGGTGGCGCACCGCGTACGCCAGCACCGGGGTGGGCAGCGGGCGGGGCAGCAGTAGCGCCGGCCGACCGGCCCCGGTGGCCACCTGGGCGGTGCGTTCGGCGAACTGTCGGGAGCCGTGCCGAGCGTCGTACCCGATCACCAGGGGGCCGGTGCCGCCCTGGGCCGCTAGCCAGCCGACCAGGCCGGCAGCGGCCTGGGTGACCACGGCGAGGTTCATTCCGTTCGGGCCGGCGCGTAGCGGGCCGCGCAGGCCCGCGGTGCCGAAGGTCAGCGGGCCCGCGAACCGGTCCGCCAGCTCCGGTGCGCTCCCCGGCAGCCCGTCGAGCACTGCCGTCAGCTCGTCCCGGCTGGCCGGGTCGGGGTCGTCGGCCAGCCAGCGCCGGGCTTGCTCGCGAATGTCGTCGATGTCAGTGGTGTCCGCCGCCATGCCTCTTGATAGCACGGCGACGGATCACCGCTGTCGGTTCCCTCCGGCTCAGCCGTCTCCGGTGAGCTGGAACGTCCGCACCATCTCGTCGAAGATCGACTTGCTCTCGGCGAACTTGGTGTCCGTGGCGGTGAGGTAGAACGAGTACGCCTTGCCGTCCTGCGCCACGCCACGCCAGACGCCGTGCCGCATGGCGTCACCCTCGCCGCAGGTGTACTCGAATTCGGCGGCCGGCTTGCTGGCCAGCTCGGTCTCGGTGGAGGAGATCTGGCTGTACGGCTTGACGCAGGAGGTGCTCCTGGTCTTGAGACCGTTCTCGGCCGTCTCCGCCCACCGGGTGGAGCTGCTGGACCACTTCTCGGTGATGATGCGGACCTTGCGGCCGCTGTCCTCCGGGTCGATGTAGTCGGTGTACGAGCCGCCGGTGGCCTTCTTCCAGCCCTTCGGCACCATGACCTGGATCCCTCGGGCCACGTGCTCCTGCATCTCGACCGTGGGAGCTGCCGGGGCGGACGGGGTGGGCTGCGCCTGCGGGGTGCTCGGCCCGGGGTCGTCGCCGCCGGACAGCGCCACCACGGTGAGGAGCAGCACCACGACCAGCCCGCCGGCTGCGGCGAGCTGCACCTTGCGTGGCCAGCCCTTGACCGTGCTGACGAGCTGACCCCCGGTGGCGCGGACCTTGCCCAGAGCGCCGCCTCCCGGAGCAGCGGGCGAGGCGGCCCAGGGCTGACCGGTGCCCGGCACCGACCACTGGTTGCCCCCGCCGTAGGTGCCGCCGATCCGCTGGGTGGCATCCGGTGCGCCACCGTAGCCGACCTGCTGGGTGGCATCGGCCGGACTGCCGTAGCTGACCCGCTGGGTGGCGTCCGGGTGCCCGCCGGCGTCCACCCGCTGGGTGGCGTCCGCGTTGCCGCCGTAGGTGCGCCCGGCGGCCGGTCGGCCGGGTGCGGGCATCGCGCCGGTGGGTGTGTGCAGAGGGCCGGCCAACGCGTCGGCGCTGGTCTCGTCGAGCCCGGTGGCGCCGGCCGTGCCAGCTGGTTGCGGGCGTTCGCCTCGGCGTAGCGCGGCCAGCCGGTCGGTCAGGGACTCACCCGGGCCGATCATCGCCGGGCCACCGATCTGGCTGTCCGGCTTCGGCTCGGGCTGGGCCGGCGGGAGGACGGGCACCGGGCGTTGCTGCACAGGCACCACGGCGTACGGGTCGGTGATCGAGTGCACAGCCGTCGCGGTGCTGCCGAGCGGGCCGGCGAGCAGCTCGCGCAGCATGGCCCGGGAGGTGTGCACGTCCAGCCGGCGCGCCGGGTCCTTCTCCAGCAGACCCATCAGCACGCGGGTCAGCGGGCCGCTGCGCTGCGGCGGGGCGGGCGGGTCCTCGACCACGGCGTGCATGGTCTCGATCGGGTCGCCCTTGTCGAACGGGGGGCGGCCCTCGACCGCGGTGTAGAGCGTCACGCCCAGCGAGAAGAGGTCGCTCGGCGGGCCGAACTCCTGGCCCATGGCCCGCTCGGGCGAGATGAAGTGCGGCGAGCCGAGCACCATGCCGGGGGTGGTGAGCTGCACGTCGGTGGGCATCCGGGCGACCCCGAAGTCGGTCAGCACGCAGCGCCCGTCGGTGCAGATCAGCACGTTGGCGGGCTTGACGTCGCGGTGCAGCACGCCGATCGCGTGCGCGACCTCCAACGCGCCGAGCAGCGCGATGCCGATCTTGGCGACGGCGCGGGGCGCGACCGGCCCGTCCTCGATCACCATGTCGGCGAGGCTGCGGGCGTCCAGCAGCTCCATCACGATCCACGGCCGGCCAGCCTCGGTGACCACGTCGTACACCTGCACCACGGCGGGGTGCTGGATGGCGGCGGCGGCGCGGGCCTCGCGCAGGGTGCGTTCGTACATCGCGTCACGGTCGCTGGGGGCCAGCCCCGGAGGCAGGACGACCTCCTTCACCGCCACATCGCGGCGCAGCAGGGTGTCTGTGGCGCGCCACACCGTGCCCATGCCGCCGTTGCCCACCGAGGACCGCAGCGAGTACCGGCCACCAATGGTGGTGCCGGGCGCCGCTCGTCCGTTGGCGGGACTAACTGGTCCGCCGCTCCACGTCGGGATCTGAGTCACAGAAAAGCCACCGGGGGAAATCGAGGGGGGCTGGGACACAACCCCCCTATCTTGCTGGTTCCGACGCCCGATGCGAAAGCCGACGCGACGGACGTTTATCGAAGTCGACGGAACGTGCCCTGTCGTTCACCTCTTGTCGACCGGTCGGGACGCACTGTGCGGTATCCCTCACCCGACGACGTGGCCAGGCGACTTACCATCCGGGGATGAACGAACGGCGGTCAAGCGAGTCCGGTTTCCCGATCAACGGCGTCTACACGGCGGACGACCTTCCGGAGGACCTGGACTCCCGGCTGGGCGGCCCAGGGGAGTTCCCGTACGCCCGTGGGGTCTACCCCACGATGTACACCTCCCGCCCGTGGACCATGCGCCAGTACGCCGGCTTCGGCACCGCCACCGAGTCCAACGCGCGGTACCACCAGTTGTTGCGGGCCGGCACGATGGGCCTCTCGGTCGCCTTCGACCTGCCGACCCAGATGGGCTACGACTCCGACGAGCCGATCGCGCACGGTGAGGTCGGCAAGGTGGGCGTCGCCATCGACTCCATCGAGGACATGCGGCTGCTCTTCGCCGACATTCCGCTGGACAAGGTCTCCACCTCGATGACCATCAACGCTCCCGGCTCGGTGCTGCTGCTGCTCTACCAGCTCGTCGCCGAGGAGAACGGGGTGCCCGGCGCGGCGCTCAACGGCACGATCCAGAACGACATCCTCAAGGAGTACATCGCCCGGGGGACGTACATCTTCCCCCCGAAGCCGTCGCTGCGCCTGGTGGCCGACACGTTCGCGTACTGCCGCAAGGAGGTGCCGAAGTGGAACACGATCTCCATCTCCGGCTACCACATGGCGGAGGCCGGCGCGACGCCCACGCAGGAGATCGCGTTCACCCTGGCGAACGGCGTGGAGTACGTGCGGGCGGCGCTGGCCGCCGGGCTCGCCGTGGACGACTTCGCGCCCCGGCTGTCGTTCTTCTTCGTGGCCCGCACCACGCTGCTGGAGGAGGTGGCGAAGTTCCGCGCCGCCCGGCGGATCTGGGCCCGGCTCATGCGCGACGAATTCGGCGCCAAGGATCCGAAGTCGATGATGCTGCGTTTCCACACCCAGACCGCAGGCGTGCAGCTCACCGCCCAGCAGCCGGAGGTGAACCTGGTCCGGGTGGCCGTGCAGGGGTTGGGCGCGGTGCTCGGCGGCACGCAGTCGCTGCACACCAACAGCTTCGACGAGGCGATCGCGCTGCCCACCGAGAAGGCGGCCCGGCTCGCGCTGCGGACGCAGCAGGTGCTGGCGTACGAGACGGACCTCACCGCCACGGTCGACCCGTTCGCCGGCTCCTACGTGGTGGAGGCGATGACCGCCGAGATCGAGGCCGCCGCCGTCGAGTTGATGGAGCGGGTGGCCGACCACGGCTCGGCGGTGGACGCCATCGAGGCCGGGTTCCAGAAGCGGGAGATCGAGCAGTCCGCGTACCGGATCGCCCAGGAGATCGACTCGGGTGAGCGGGTGGTGGTCGGGCTCAACCGGTTCACCGTGGACGAGGAGGAGCCGTACGAGCCGCTGCGCGTCGACCCGACGATCGAGGCGGCCCAGGCCGACCGGCTGGCGCGGCTGCGCTCCGAGCGGGACGCCGACGCGGTGGCGCGGGCACTCGCCGACCTGCGGGCGGCTGCCGACGGCACGGACAACGTGCTGTACCCGATGAAGGAGGCGCTGCGGGCCCGGGCCACCGTGGGTGAGGTCTGCGGGACGCTGCGCGAGGTGTGGGGGCTGTACCGGCCCACCGATCGCTTCTGAGTCACCGGCCGGCACCGGGCCGCGCTTCTCCTGGGGGCAGGCGAGCGCGGGCGCGCGGTGTGTCCCTGGGGCATGGCGGGTAACCCGGCGTTGTATGCGGACGCACACGGTGTGCGCCCGTGGTGGGCGGGTGCATGTGAGCGTCGTTATCCGGCTCGTTGCGGAGTGCGGTCGGCTAATTGTCGGAGTGTCAGTTCATCACCCCGACTAATGCGACAATTCGCAACAAGGGCCCGCTAGTGGCGCCGGGATTCGTGACCGCCGCAATCGGTTACGCGTTGTAGGAGGTGAGGGGCGGATGACGGCCTTCGACCGCGATCTACCTGCTGTCCCACACATCTCCGAGCGCCCCCAGCAGGGCATACGTGACGCTTCGCGGTCTGATCATTACCGTAACGAGGTTGCGCAGCGTCACCGCCGGAGGTCTAGGCTGTCTGCTGTCCCCGATGATCCATCCATCTCTAGTAATCGAGAATTCGACGTGACGAGTGCGTTGACGCTGCCCACAGATGGCCAGCTGGCGTCGTCCTGGCTGGAGACGCCACCCGGGTCCCAGCCCCTGCCCCGCGATCTGGACCACCTCCTCGCGCTCCGGGTACCGGGGCTGATCGCCACGCGCCGTCACCTCCACTCGCACCCTGAGCTCTCGGGCAACGAGTTCGAGACGGCCGCACTGATCGCCCGGGAACTCTCGTTGGCCGGGCTGAACCCGCGCCTACTGCCCAAGGGCAACGGCGTGATCTGTGACGTCAACGGCAGGCCGGACGGCCCCGTGGTCGCGCTGCGCGCCGACATCGACGCCCTGCCGCTCGCCGACTCCAAGGACGTGCCCTACCGGTCAACCGTGGAGGGCGTCTGCCACGCTTGCGGGCACGACGTACACACCTCGATCCTGCTCGGCGTCGGCATGCTGCTGGCCCAGCTCGCCGACCTCGGCGAGCTGGATGGTCGGGTCCGGCTCATCTTCCAGCCGGCCGAGGAGATCCTGCCCTGCGGCTCGCTCGAGGTCATCGAGGCAGGCGGCCTGGACGACGTGGTGCAGATCTTCGCGCTGCACTGCGACCCGAACCTGCCGGTCGGCCAGGTCGGCCTGCGGGTCGGCCCGATCACGGCGGCCGCCGACAACGTCACCGTCCGGCTCTCCGGCCCGGGCGGGCACACCGCCCGTCCGCACCTGACCGTCGACCTGGTCGACGCGCTCGGCCGGCTGATCACCGAGGTGCCCTCCCTGGTCAGCCGCCGGGTGCCGGCCAACAGCGGCCTGCTGCTGGTCTTCGGCCACGCCTCGGCCGGCACCCGCTACAACGTCATCCCCTCCGAGGCGACCGCCTCGGGCACCCTGCGGGTGATGGACCGCGACACCTGGGAGAAAGCTCCCAAGATCGTCGCTCAGGTCGTCCGGGATGTGATCGCCCCGACCGGCGCCACCGTCGACCTGGAATATCTGCGCGGCCGGCCGCCGGTGTGCAACGACTCCCGAGCCATCCAGGTGCTGACCGCCGCCACCGCTGCCGCGCTCGGCCCGGAAGGAATCGCTGAGACACCGCAGAGCATGGGCGGCGAGGACTTCTCCTGGTACCTGGAGTACGTCCCCGGCGCCCTCGCCCGGCTCGGCGTGGGTCGCTCCGGCCCCAACGTCGACCTGCACCGCGCAAGCTTCGACGTGGACGAGCGGGCCATCCCGGCCGGCGTACGCGTCATGGTGCAGACCGCGCTGCGGGCACTGGCGTCGGTGCGCTGACCGGGGCGACCAGGGCCGGGGTCTTGCGCCGCCGGCGCAGCACCAGCAGCAGCACCGCCACCGGTACGCCGAACGCCACCAGCCAGGGCAGCAACGCCCCCAGCACCGTGAGCAGGACGGTCAACGAGGCGACGAACGCCTTCCAGCTGCCGGTCAGCCCGGCCATGAAGCCGGTCTCGGTCGTGTCGTCGGAGGCGATCTTCGCCGCCGGCCCAGCGAGCGACACGGTGATCGTGGAGAGGGCGGTCAGGTCGGCCAGCCGCCGCTTCTTGGCCTCCAGCGATGCCAGATCGGCCTCGCGGCGACCCAGCTCGTTCTCCAACGACACGAGGTCGGCGATCGAGGTGGCACGGGACAGGAGCCGCCGGGCACTCTCCACCCTGGCCCGCTGACTGACGATGCGCGCATCGAGGTCGACGATCTCCTCTGTGGCGTCCTGGGTGTTGATCTCCCGGCTCTGCTGCCGGCCGAGCTTCGCGACCTCGTCCACCACGCCGGTGAACTTCGCCGCCGGCACCCGCAGCTGCAACTCCGCCACCGCGTCGGCCTCGGCACTGCGCCGCTGGTCACCGCCGATGAAGCCACCGGACCGGGTGACCAGGGCGGTCACCTCGCGGGCGGCGGCGTCCACATCGTCCACCTGCACCCGCATCGATCCGGTGTAGATGATCGCCCGCTGGTCGATCCGCAGGTCCGGTGCTGCGGCTCCACCACCCTGCGGTGCCCCGGCCTTGCCCTCCTGCGGTGCCCCGGCTCCGGCCGCCTCGGGTGCTCCCACCGCGCTGTCCCTGTCCGCACCGCCGCCGTTCGCCGCGGGGGCGTCGGCCGCCGAGTCCCTCGACCCGCTGTCGCCGGCCCCGCACCCCGTCAAGACCAGCGCGGCCACCAATGCTGTTGCCGCCAGCAGTGTGCCGCGGCGTCGTACCGCCCGTTCGTCCATCCCCGCTCCCATCGTCGTCATCCGGTGTGGCGATAGCTCGGACGCGGCGCGCGCGTCGGCTGGTTCCGGCAGACTGCGCTGAGGACGTCACGATTCGATAATCGAGGAGTCACGATGCGGCTCACCAAGTACGGCCACTCCTGCCTCCGGGTGGAACACGACGGGGGAGTGCTCGTCGTCGACCCCGGGGTGTTCAGCGACCCTGCGGTGGCCTTGGACGGTGCGGACGCGGTGCTGATCACCCACGAACACCCCGACCACCTGGACGTGGCGGCGGTGCGCCTGCAGCTCGACCGGCAGCCGTTCCCGATCCACGGGCCGGCCTCGCTCGCCGGTGCCCTGGGTGACGCGGCCGAGGTGTTGCGCCCGGTCACCGTCGGTGAGTCGTTCACCGCCGCCGGGGTCGCCGTCCGCGCGTACGGGGGGCAGCATGCGGTGATCCACCCGGACATCCCGGTGGTGGACAACCTCGGTTACCTGATCAACGACGTGGTCTACCACCCCGGGGACGCCCTGGTGGTGCCCGACGAGACACCCGTCGACACGCTCTTCGCGCCGATCCACGCACCCTGGTCGAAGTTCTCCGAGGTCGTCGACTTCATTCGGGCGGTCGCACCGAGGCGCGCGTACGCCCTGCACGACGCCCTGCTCAACGACAACGGGTTGGGCGTGCTCGACCGGCAGTACGCCGCGTTGTCCGGCACCGAATACCAGCGACTGGAGCCCGGTAGCCGGGTGGACGTCTGACACCATGCCCGGCCCCTCAACGGAGCTGGTGCAGCAGCTCTACCGCACCCCACCGGACCGCTTCGTGGCCGCCCGGGACGCCGCCGTGGCCGAGGCTCGCCGTGGCGGCGACCCGACCACTGCCCGGCAGCTGGCCCGGTTGCGTCGGCCGACGGTGGCCGCCTGGCTGGTGAACCTGCTCGCCATCCGCCGTCCTGAGCTGGTCGCCGACCTGGTCCAGCTCGCCGATGCGTTGCGGGCCGCCCAGCGGGAGCTGCGCGGGCCCCGGCTGCGGGAGCTGTCCGCGCAGCGCCGCGCGGTGGTCGCGGCCCTGGTCGCCGAGGTCCGCAAGCTCGCCGCGGCGGAGCCGGAAGCGCCGCCGGCCGGTCGGCTGCCACTGGCCGAGGTGGAGGCGACCCTGAACGCGGCGTTCTCCGACGTCGAGGTCGCCGAGCAGGTCCGGGCGGGCCGCCTGCTCCGGGCGACCAGCTACGCCGGCTTCGGCGAGGTGCCCCGGCCACAGCTGCGGCTGGTCACCGGCAATGACGAGGAGCCGGAGGAGGAACGTCCGACCGGCCGACCCGGCGCCCAGCGAGGACGTCCCGAGGCGGCCCCCCGTACGGACCGGGCGGCGGAACGCGCCGAGCAGGCCGAGCGGACCGCGCAACGAGCGGCCCGCGCCGAGCGGGCCCGGCGGCGCCGTGCGTTGGAGCGGGAGCTGACCAAGGCCCAGGCTGGCCAGGAGCGCGCCGAGGCCGAGCTGACCGAGGCGACCGGGCAGGAGCGGGACGGTGTGGCCGTACTCGACGGGATCGAGGCTGAGCTGGCCGAGCTGGAGCGGCGGCGGGCGGTCGCCGAGCAGGATCTCAGTCGGGCCAAGCTCGCTCGGCGCGCCGCCGAGCGTGCGGTCACGGTGGCTCGGCGGCGCGCCGGTGAGGTCGAGGCGGCAGTCGAGGCGCTGGCGGCCGAAGAGGGGGATGCGGACACGGGCGGTGGCGCGGCAGACTGACCATCGATGGACGACGTCGAGTGTGTGGGCCGTCCACGGCGGGTGACCCCGGACCGGGGCGTCGTCGTGGTCGACGGGTCGGGTTGCCTGCGGGTGGCGCTCGAATGACGCCGGAGCAGGTCGCCGCCGCCAGCAAGCCCGTCGTGCTCGACCTGGGTGACGCGTTCAGTCGGGACCCGACCACGTTGCGCCGGGCCCGGCTGCTCGGCATCTCCGGCTGGGCCTTCTACATCAGTGGCCGGGCCGGCGCGCTCGGCGATGTGCGGGCCGAGACGGCCGCCGCCGCCCTCGGCTTCATCGCCCCGGACGCGGTCGCCGACGGTTGGGACGCCGCAACCCGGATCGTCCCGCCGTTCGAGGTGGCCGCCGCCAGCCTCGCCGAGTGCTGCCGATGGGGATCGCAGCGGCTCGGCGCCCTGCCCACCACCGAGCGCCTGGCGGCGCTCGTCGAACGGGCGGTGGTGGCGGCGGACGCCAGCGGGATGCCGCTCTTCGCCGCGTGGCGTGCGATGCCGTTGCCGGAGCTCTCCCCGGGGGCCCGGAGCGCCGCCGGGCTGCGGCTGCTCCGCGAACACTTCACCGGCGCCTACCTGTTGGCGGTACGCGCCGCCGGGATGACCCCGTTGGAGGCCGTGCTGTCCGGGCCGGAGGGGGAGGCCGGGGCGGTGGCCTGCGGCTGGCCACCGCCGTACCCGCCGATCGGGCCGTTGGTGCGGCGGCGGCTCTGGGCGGAGGCGGTGACCAACCGTCTGGCCGCGCCGGCGTTCACGGCCCTCGGCCCCGCCGACGGCGCCGAGCTGGTGGAGTTGCTGCACCGCACCCGGGCCGACCTCGCCTGAGCGGTCTCGGCCGTCGAAAATGGGCGGCGCCTGCGGCGGCCGGCTGCCAGGATCTTCTGCCGTGACTCTTCCCGCTGGTTGGACAACGCGCAGGCCCACCCTCGACGACGTGCCGGCGATCCTCGCGGTGGTGCACGCCGCCGACACCTTCGCCATCGGCCATCCCGACTTCGACGCCGAGGACGTCGCGACGTCGCTGACCGCGCCATACTTCGACCCGACCCGGGACTCCTGGCTGGCGGTCGACCCGGATGGCACCGTGGTCGGCTGGGCGACGGTGGACAACCCGACCGGGGTGGGCCGGGAGTTCGTGGAGGTCTACGTCGACCCGGAACACGCCGCCGTCCGGGCGCCGTTGTTGGACCGACAACTGGACCGGGTCGCCGAGCGCGCCGCCGAGCGAGGGCTGCCGGCGCTCACCGTCCGCTGCGCGGTCTTCGCGCCGGAACGCGACTGGGACCGCGCCCTGCGCGCCGTCGGGTTCACCCTGGCCAAGCGGTACGTCCGGATGAGCCGCCCGCTGGCCGACCTGCCCGACGAGCCCGCTGGGCCGCCCGGTGTCACGGTGCGGCCGGTCCGCCCGGACGACGAGGCCGACCTGCGGGAGTTCCACCGGATCTACGAGGTCGCCTTCGGTGACACCCCGGACCACGAGCCGCTGTCGTACGAGCGGTGGCGGGCCCGCATCGGCGACCTGACCGCCTGGGACGAGTGGTTCGTCGCCGAGGTGGACGGGGTGCCCGCCGGCGCGTTGCAGTCCTCGGATCAGGCGCTCGACCAGCAGGAGGGCTTCGTGAAGAACCTGGCGGTGCTGTCCGCGTACCGCCGACGGGGTGTGGGTGCGGCACTGCTGCGCCGCGCCTTCGCCCGCTACGCCGAGAAGGGGCGGCTCTCGGCCGGCCTGGGCGTCGACCTCACCAACCCGACCGCCCCGCTGTCGCTCTACCGGTCCGTGGGCCTGCGGGAGACCCGGTGGACCGACATGTACGAACTTTCCGTCCCGGCCGCCGGTGTGTGATTGACGACCCCGGCCGGGCCCGACCGCCGGTCCGGTCGACGGCGGTAGCAGACTGCAGACGTGCGATACGCGCTGCTACGCCGACGCGGTGCCGGTGGGGCGGCCCCGCAGCTCGGTGACGTAGTCGTCCGGAGCGCCCGCCTTCTCGGCGGCGGTCGCGATCTCCGAGAGGTACCACGAGGTCGGCAGGCCACCCTCGTACCCGTTGAAGACGTAGATCCACGCGGTCACGTCGCCGTCGAGGGTGGAGACCCGGACGTGCAGCTTGCGGTACGTCCCGGCGGTCACGCCCTCGAGCTCGTCGAGCTGGTCCGCGTCGTACGGGTGGATGTCGTAGAGCGCCACGAAGACCCGGTCACCGGGAGACTCGACCAGGGTGCTCACCGCGCCCTCCCAGCCGATCACGTCCGCCCCGGCGAACGTCAGCCGCCAGCCCTCCAGCCAGCCGGTGCCCACCATCGGCGAATGCGGACAGTAGGCGCGCATCCGGGCAGGGTCGAGATTTGAGCCGTAGGCGGCGTGATGACGCACGGCGATGACGATAGCCCGACCAACGGGTGGGGGAGAATACGACAGTGCGTGTCGAATGCGCTCAGGAGAAGAAAGTCACTGTGAGCATGAATGAAGGGCGAATGCTGTGAGCCGGATCGTGATCATCGGTGGAGGGCCGGCCGGGTACGAGGCGGCCCTGGTCGCCGCCCAGCTGGACGCCGATGTCACCGTGGTGGAGGCCGACGGGGCGGGCGGGGCCTGCGTGCTCTCCGACTGCGTACCGTCGAAGACCTTCATCGCCAGCTCGCAGGTGGTCACCGGCTACCGGGACACCGAGGAGTTCGGGGTGCACTCGGATGGCCTGGAGGCGGTCACCGTCGACGCGCGGGCGGTGCACGAGCGGGTCAAGCGGCTGGCACTGGCGCAGTCCGCCGACATCCACGCCAAGCTGCTCAAGGCGGGGGTCACCTTCGTGGCCGGCACCGCCCGGCTCGGTGAGGACGCCCTCGGGCACACCCACCGGGTCGTCGTCACCCCCGCCGACGGCAGCGAGGAATACTCGATCGCCGCGTCCAGCGTGCTGGTGGCCACCGGCTCGACGCCCCGGCAGTTGCCTACCGCCGTGCCGGACGGTGAACGCATCCTGACCTGGCGCCAGGTGTACGACCTGCCCGAGCTGCCCGAGCACCTGATCGTGGTGGGCTCCGGTGTGACCGGCGCGGAGTTCGCCAGCGCGTACCTGGCAATGGGTGTGAAGGTCACCCTGGTCTCCAGTCGGGACCGGGTGATGCCGCACGAGGACGCCGACGCGGCGTCCGCCATCGAGCGGGTGTTCCGCAACCGGGGCATGGAGATCCTCAACAACTCCCGGGCCGACACGGTTCTGCGTACCGCCGACGGCGTCGAGGTGGAGCTGTCCGACGGTCGCAAGGTCACCGGCTCGCACGCGCTGATCGCGGTCGGGTCGATCCCGAACACGGCCAACCTGGGTCTCACCGAGTACGGCGTGGCGCTGGGCCGGGGCGGCTACGTGACCGTCGACCGGGTCTCCCGGACCAACGTGCCCGGCATCTACGCCGCCGGTGACTGCACCGGGGTGCTGCTGCTGGCCAGCGTCGCCGCCATGCAGGGCCGGATCGCGATGTGGCACGCCCTCGGCGAGGCGGTCCGCCCGCTGCGGCTGCGGACCGTCGCGGCGAACGTCTTCACCGACCCGGAGTTGGCCACCGTGGGTGTCTCACAGGATGAGGTGGACGCCGGCAAGGTGCCGGCCCGGCAGGTGATGCTGCCGCTGTCCGGCAACGCCCGGGCCAAGATGGACGACCTCTCCGACGGTTTCGTAAAGCTGTTCTGCCGGCCCGCCAGTGGTCAGGTGATCGGCGGTGTGGTGGTCGCCCCGAAGGCCAGCGAGCTGATCCTGCCCATCACGATGGCGGTGGAGAACAACCTGACCGTCAACGAGCTGGCGCAGACCATCACCATCTACCCGAGCCTCTCCGGCTCGATCACGGAGGCGGCCCGCCAGCTCATGCTCCACGAGTTGGAGTAACCCCACCCCCACCCCCACCCCTGCCCCCCGCCCCTGCCCCCGCCCCCACCCCCGCCCGCGTCGATCATGGAGTTGTGGTGGCTGGTTTACGCCGTCACGCCCCTTTTGTGGGGCACCATAACTCCATGATCGACGGGAAGTCGGTTTTGGATCACCGCGACCGTGGCGAGGACTGCCACCTCGGTGAGGATGAGCAGGCGCTCGGCCAGGCCGATGAGCACGCGGTCACCGGGGTAGGCGGACCAGATCATCACCGCCGCCAGGATCAGGCTGAGCAGGACGAGGGCGCGCAGCGTCCGGGCGGCGGGTGCCAGGTCGGGCCGGCGGGCCAACAGCCAACCGGCAGCCGGGAGCGCCAGGAAGGCGACCACTGAGGCGTACCGGTGCAGGTAGGCGGCGGTGGTCATGGCGGTGCCCGGCTCGTTCGTCGGCACCACCGCGGCCAGCAGCAGCCCGGCCACCCACGCGCCGAGCAGCAGCTCAGCCATCCGACCCGAGCGTGGTGGGGGTGGGTCGGTGCGGCGCAGCCCGTACAGCAGCGCCACGGTGGCGAGCGCGAGCACCACCATGGCGACGTCGATGACGCCACCCCGGTCGGAGACCGCGAAGTCGCTGATGGTCAACGCCCACGGGTTGAGGTCGTCGTTGACTTCCAAGTGGCCGATCACGGTGAGCAGCGCCGCCAGGGCGATCCCGCCGAGGGCCAAAAGACCGGTGCTCCGGGTTCCAGGCATGCCTCAGCCTGTCGCCGCAGGGACCCGAGGCGGATCCGGAACGGCCACCCAATTCGTCCCCCGGGACCACCCCTAGAGGCATCCGGGCAACGGCCCAAACCCGTCCGCGATCTTGCACTTGCGGTCGTCGTTCTGCGTGCCTTGCCGCCTTTTGCCGGGACACCAAGTGCAAGATCGCGGCTGGCTCGGCGTCAGTCGATGGGGATGTCTGCTCCGGCGGCGGTGCGGGCATGGCGGGCGCTGACCAGAGTCATGGCCCATCCGGCAGCGGCGAAGCCGGCCGCAGCGGCGGTGGCGATGATGGCCAGCCGCCACGCCGACTCGGTCAGCGCGGTGCCGCCCAGGTGCCCGACCAGCGCGCCGTAGGTGGCCCACCCCAGCGCGGCGATCGTCTCGTAGAGGACGAACAGCCGGTACGGGTAGCGGCTGCGGCCGGCCGAGAAGCAGGCCGCCATTCGGCCGCCGGGCACGAACCGGCAGAGCAGGATGACCAGCGGCCCGGGTTGTCGGAGCCCCCGGGTAACCCGATTGGCCACCCGGCGGGCCCGGCTCGGTTCGGCGTGCCGGGGTGGCCGGCGGTCTGGTGCGCTCCGCCCGAGCAGGTAGCAGGCCAGGTCACCGGCGAACACGCCGAGTGCGCCGACGGCGATGGTGACCGGCAGGCTGAGCCCACCGTAGACGGTGAGCGCACCGCTGGTGATCATGACGATCTGGGTGGGGATCACCGGGACGAACGCGTCCGCGATCAGCAGGGTGAGCAGCACCAGGTACGCCCACGTCGGCGATGCGACGTCAGTCAGTAGTTCGGGCACGCCTGCCACCTCGCCGGATGCGGCCGATTGGGTGTCTTGAGCCTGACGGCGTGTCCGGCGTCACCGTGGACAGCCCCGGCCCGTCGTGACCGTCGACACGGCCAGGCCACGCAGGTGCAACGAGCCGAAGGGCTTCCGGGTGACGGTTCGGCTGCCGTCCCAGACGCCCCGCGCCGGTCGGCGGAACGGCGTTCGTCGGCGTACCGTTGTCGGCGCGGCCCAGCCCGTCGGGTCCCCCGTTCCTGACGATTCGGGCCGCCCAGGGCCGCCGGCGGGTCCCGCGCCGGCGGCCCGCCCCCTCCTCCAGCACGTCAAATCCAGGTGCGTCCGTGACCGCCCGACGGGTAGCGTCGCCGCATGCGCAGCGCGGTAGTGGTGACCACGACGCCGGGTGTCCCCGGCGCGCCGCTCTGACGTAACCACCGTCGACCAGGCCCCGGGGCGATCCGCCCCCGAGGGCCGCGCGGCGTTCGGAGTCCAGGTCGCCTCCGGGTCGTACCCGATCCAGGAGCGCGACATGATCGACCACCGCAAACTCGGCCGTGAGCTGGACCTCTTCGTCTCGGATCCGCTGGCCGGCGCCGGCCTGCCCATCTGGCTGCCGGCCGGCGCCGCCGCCCGGCACGCCGTCGAGGAGTACGTCCGAGAGTTGGAGCGTCGCTCCGGCCACCAGCACGTCTACTCGCCACCGCTGGGTAAGCGCGAACTGTTCGAACTCTCCGGGCACCTCGGCTACTTCGCCGACGACATGTTCCCGCCGATGCGGCTGAGCGCCGACGACGAGTTCGTGCTCCGGCCGGCGCTCTGCCCGCATCACGCGCTGGTCTTCCGAGCCCGGGGCCGCTCCTACCGGGAGTTGCCGCTGCGGATCGCTGAGCTGGGCGGAATGTACCGCTCGGAGCGCTCCGGGGTGCTCGGCGGGCTGTCCCGGGTCCGCGCCATCTCGCTCAACGACGCGCACACCTTCTGCGCTCCGGAGCAGGTCGGCGAGGAGGTCGTGGAGATCCTCGGTCTGATCCGCGCCGCGCACGCCGCGCTCGGCGTCCGCCCGGCCGGGTTCCGGCTGTCGCTGCGCGGGCCGGGCGAGAAGTACGTCGGCGACGACGCGCAGTGGGCCCGCGCCGAGGAGTTGCTCCGGGGAGCGCTGGCCGGTGTGGAATACGTCGAGGCCCCGGGGGAGGCCGCGTTCTACGGCCCGAAGATCGACATTCAGATCATCGACGCGGCCGGCCGGGAGTCGACCATCTCCACCATCCAACTGGACTTCGACAAGCCGGAGCGGTTCGACCTGTCGTACACCGACTCCGACGGCAGTCGGCGTCGGCCGGTCATGGTGCACCGCAGCCTGGTCGGCAGCATGGAGCGGCTGTTCGCGTACCTCATCGAGGTGCACGAGGGCGCCTTCCCGGCCTGGTACGCGCCCGTTCAGCTGGTGCTGCTGCCGGTGGACGACGGGCAGGCCGGCGCGGCGGCCGAGCTGGCCCGGCGGGCCGTCGACGCCGGGCTGCGGGTCGAGGTGGACGTCGCCGGCTCGCTGGGCGCCCGGGTACGGGACGCGGCCCGCCGCCGTGTCCCGTACCTCGGGGTGCTGGGCGCCCGAGAGGCAGCCGACGGAGGAATCTCCCTGCGCCTCCGAGACGGCCGCACCCTGCCCCAAATGCCCGCGACCGCCGCGCTCACCCTGATAAGCGAGCAGGTCACCGCCCGAGCGTCCGCCCTGCTCCCCCGGGCCTGACCCGCCCGTCGATCTAGGGCGAATCGCTGTGAGTGGATCTCCATTCACGACGATCTGCCCTAGATCGACGCGGACGCGGACGCGGGCGCGGACGCGTCCGCGGGGGCGGGGGCGGCGGGTGCGGGGTCCTCGTCGACCACGGCGCCGGTGAACTGGGAACGGTAGAGCCGGTGGTACGCGCCTTGGGCCGTTAGGAGCTGGTTGTGGGTGCCTTGCTCTACGATTCGACCGTTTTCCATCATCAGGATCAGGTCGGCGTCGCGGATGGTGGAGAGCCGGTGCGCGATGACGAAACTGGTCCGGTCCGAGCGCAGCGCGGCCATCGCCCGTTGGAGCAGCACCTCGGTACGGGTGTCCACCGAACTGGTCGCCTCGTCCAGGATCAGCAGCGACGGCTCGGCGAGGAACGCCCGGGCGATGGTGATGAGCTGCTTCTCGCCGGCGCTGACGTTGCTGCCCTCCTCGTCGATGACCGTGTCGTAGCCGTCGGGCAGGCTGTGGACGAACCGGTCCACGAAGGTGGCCCGAGCCGCGGCGAGGATCTCCTCCTCGGTCGCGTCCGGTCGCCCGTAGGCGATGTTGTCCCGAATGGTGCCGCCGAAGAGCCAGGTGTCCTGGAGCACCATGCCGATCCGGCCGCGTAGGTCGTCACGGCGCATGGTCGTGATGTCCACCCCGTCCAGGGTGATCCGGCCGGCGTCCAGTTCGTAGAACCGCATGACCAGGTTGACCAGTGTGGTCTTGCCGGCGCCGGTCGGGCCGACGATGGCCACCGTGTGCCCCGGCTCCGCGACCAGGGACAGGTCGTCGATCAGCGGCTTGTCCGCCTCGTAGCGGAACGAGACATGCTCGAACTCGACCCGACCGTGCGGGTCGACGACCCGAGCCGGCTCGACCGGGTCGGGGCTCTGCTCGTCGGCGTCGAGCACCGCGAAGACCCGCTCGGCCGAGGCCACCCCGGACTGGAGCAGGTTTGCCATCGAGGCGAGTTGGGTGAGCGGCTGGGTGAACTGCCGCGAGTACTGGATGAACGCCTGCACGTCGCCGAGGCTCATCGTCCCGGAGGCGACCCGCAGCCCGCCGACCACGGCGATGGCCACGTAGCTCAGGTTTCCGATGAACATCATCGACGGCATGATGATCCCGGAGATGAACTGCGCCCCGAAACTGGCCCGGAACAGCTCCTCGTTCTTGGCGGCGAAGGCGGCCTCCACCTCACGTTGCCGGCCGAAGACCTTCACCAGCTCATGACCGGTGTACGCCTCCTCGATCTGGCCGTTCAACTCGCCGGTGTGCGTCCACTGGGCGATGAACTGCTTCTGCGAGCGCTTGGCGATGCGCTGGGTGACCAGCACCGACAGCGGCACCGCGACCAGGGCCACCAGGGCCAGCAGCGGCGAGATCCAGAACATCACGCCCAGCACACCGACGACGGTCAGCAGCGAGGTGAGCAGCTGACTGAGGGTCTGTTGGAGGCTGGTCGAGATGTTGTCGATGTCGTTGGTGACCCGGCTGAGCAACTCACCGCGGGGCTGCCGGTCGAAGTAGGGCAGCGGCAGCCGGTTGAGCTTCTCCTCCACCTCGGCGCGCAGCCGCAGCACGGTGCGCTGGACCACCCCGTTGAGCAGCCAGCCCTGCCACCACGACAGCACGCTCGCGGCCAGGTAGAGCCCGAGCGCCAGCAGCAGCACCCGGCTCAGGGCGCTGAAGTCGATGCCCACCCCAGGCACCACGTCCATCCGGGCCAGCATGTCGGCGAAGCTGTTGTTTCCGCTGGCTCGGGCCGCGGCAACGGACTGCTCGGCCGTGGTGCCGGCGGGCAGTTGCCGGCCGATCACCCCAGTGAAGATCAGGTCGGTGGCGTGGCCGAGGATCTTCGGTCCGGCCACGCTGAACCCGACGCTCACCACGGCCAACGTGATGATCGCGGCCAGATGCAGTCGGTGCGAGCGCAGCCGGCCGAGCAGCCGTCGGGCCGACGGCCCGAAGTTCATCGACCGCTCGGCGGGCATCCCGGCGCCCGCCCACGGCGGCCCGCCGCCCGGGCGGCCCGGAGGCAGCCGCTTCGGCGTCGGCGCCTCGCCGCCGGGCTGCTGCGCGTCGCCTCCCGGCGTCCGCGCGTCGCCTCCCGGCTTCTGACTGGGTACGGCCGCAGTGCGCGGCTCGTCGGGCTCGCTCATGCCGGCACCTCCGCCGTCTGCTGTGAGGCCACGATCTCGGCGTACGTCGGGCAGGTCTCCAACAACTCCGCGTGTCGTCCCACTCCGACGACTCCTCCATCCTCAAGAACGATGATCTGGTCGGCGTCGATGATCGTGGAGACCCGCTGGGCCACGATCACCAGCGCGGACTGCGCGGTGACCGGCCGCAGAGCCGCCCGCAGTCGCGCGTCGGTGCCCAGGTCGAGCGCGGAGAACGAGTCGTCGAAGAGGTAGATCTCCGGCTGCCGGACCAGGGCTCGGGCGATGGCCAGGCGCTGCCGCTGCCCACCGGAGACGGTGGTGCCGCCCTGCGCGATCGGCGCGTCCAGCCCGCCTGGCATCTGGGCCACGAAGTCCCGGGCCTGGGCGATCTCCAGCGCCGCCCACAGCTCCTCGTCGGTGGCGTCCGGGTTGCCGTAGCGCAGGTTGCTGGCGACCGTGCCGGTGAACAGGTACGGCCGCTGCGGCACGAGGCCGATGCGCCGCCACAACTCGTCCGGCGCCAGCTCCCGCACGTCCACCCCGTCGACCAGCACCGCGCCAGCGGTGACGTCGACCAGGCGGGGAATCAGTGACAGCAGTGTCGTCTTGCCGGCCCCGGTGCTGCCGATGATCGCCGTGGTGGTGCCGGGGGTCGCCCGGAAGGAGATGTCCCGCAGCACCGGCTCGACCGCGCCCGGGTACTGGAAGCGCACCCCGCGCAGCTCCAACTCGGCCCGGGTGGGCAGTTCGGTGACTGGCTCGGCGGCGGGGACCACCGAGGAGTCGGTGTCCAGCACTTCGACGATCCGCTCGGCGCAGACCGCCGCCCGGGGCACCATCATCAGCATGAAGGTGGCCATCATCACCGCCATCAGGATCTGCATCAGGTACTGCAGGAAGGCGGTGAGCGCGCCGACCTGGATCGCGTTGGCGTCCACCCGCTGCGCGCCGAACCAGAGCACGGCCACGCTGGAGACGTTCAGGACCAGCATGACGACCGGGAAGATCAGTGCCATCAGCCGGCCGGTACGCAGCGCGGTGGCGGTCAGGTCGGCGTTGGCGACGCCGAAACGATTGGTCTCGTACGGCTCGCGGACAAAGGCGCGGACCACCCGGATGCCGGTGATCTGCTCGCGCAGCACCCGGTTGACCGTGTCGATCCGGGTCTGCATCAGCCGGAAGCCCGGCACCATCCGGCGAATGATCGCGCCGAGCGTGATGGCCAGCACCGGCACGCTGACCAGCATCAGCCAGGAGAGCCCGACATCCTCGCGGAGCGCCATCACCACGCCGCCCACGCTCATGATCGGTGCGGCGACCAGCATCGTGCAGCTCATCAGGACGAGCATCTGCACCTGCTGCACGTCGTTGGTGTTGCGGGTGATCAGCGACGGCGCCCCGAACCGGGCCACCTCGCGGGCGGAGAAGCGGTTGACGTGCCCGAACAGCGTGGCCCGGACGTCCCGGCCGAAGCCCATCGCGATCCGCGCGCCCAGGTAGACGGCGGCGATCGAGCAGACGATCTGGATCAGGCTGACCAGCAGCATCCACCCGCCGGTCTGCACGATGTAGTCGGTGTCGCCCCGCGCCACGCCCTGATCGATGATGTCGGCGTTGAGGCTGGGCAGGTAGAGCGAGGCCATGGTGCCCACGAACTGGAGCAGCACCACCGCCAGCAGCGGTCGTTGGTAGGTGCGCAGTTGGTCGCGCAACAGTCGGATCAGCACGCCGGATCCTTCGATTCGGTAGGGCGTCCGGTCATCCGCGGGTCGTCCCCGCTGCCGATGACCTCGAGCAGGAACTCCCGGATCACCTGGGCCTTCGCCGGGTCAGCGTCGACCGAGGTCAGGGAGCGTCCGGAGTGCATCAGTGCGCCGAGCGCGGCCGCCCGTTCCCGCCCTGCGGGGGTGAGGGCGAGCCGCACGCTGCGTCGGTCGCTGTCGTCGCGCTGCCGCTCGACGAGCCCCTCGCGGGCCAGCGTGTCCACGATGCCGGTCAGGGTCGCCGGGCGGACGAAGCCCTTCTCGGCGACCTCCCGGTGGGGCAGCTCGCCGTGTCGGGCGAGCGTCATCAGGGTGACCATGCCCGCCTGGGTGAGGCCGTGCTCCTCGGCGAGGTAGCGGTTCCACCGCTGCCCGACGAGGTGCCCGGCGACCACCAGCAGCCGAGCGAGCGGCACATCCTTGAGGGTGACGAGTTCCACGGAAGGCAGGTTAGCCCCCTGATAGTCAGGGGCCAAACGAAATTGCCGCGGCAGTGGCCACGAACACGATCTGTAGGACGATGCGCTGGCCGAGCGGGGTGACCGGTTGCCCGGCCAGGGTCAGTCGCCGACGCGCGGCCGAGACGTTGGCCGGGAACATCACCAGCATGAGCAGGCCGAGCCCGGCTGCGGCCACACGTGCGGTCGCCGGCACCAGTAGGCCGACCGCGCCGACCAACTCCAGCACGCCGGTGACGGTGACCAGCAGGCCCGGCCGGGGCAGGCCGGGCGGGACCATCGCGATCAGGTCGGCGCGGCGCTGGCCGGCGAAGTGGGCCACGGCGGTCAGCGCGAACATCAGGGCCAGTCCGACCCGTAGTGCGGGTTGCCAGCCGTCCAACGCGTCGACACCGGCGAAGCCGGTGAACCGGGCCAGTGCGGTGCCGACCAGCAGAGCGATCAGGGGTGCCATCGAAATCCTCCTCATGAACTTGAACTTGTCGGTGGCAAGATTGCCTCGATGGGTGTCATCTTGTCAATGGCAAGATAGGATTCGGGCATGACCGGAGCGCGCGCTTACCACCACGGCGATCTGCGCCGTGCCCTGCTCGTCGCCGCGCTGGAAGCGATCGAGGAGGTGGGGCCGGCCGCGCTGAGCCTGCGCGACCTGGCCCGCCGGGCCGGCGTCTCGCACGCCGCGCCCGCCCACCACTTCGGCGACAAGGCGGGTCTGCTCGCCGCGTTGGCCGCCCAGGGCTTCGACCGGTTGGCGCAGAGGCTGACCGAGGCAGGTGACGACCTGCTGGCAGCCGGTGTCGCGTACGTCGACTTCGCCGTCACGCACCGCGCGTACTTCGAAGTGATGTTCCGGCCCGAGCTCTACCGTGCCGACGACGCTGACCTCATCGCCGCGCGGGAGCGCGCCGGCGCCGCGCTCCGCTCCGGGGTGGCCGCCCTGCCCACCGGCGACACGCCCGCCGATGTCGACCGGGACGCGCTCGCCGCCTGGTCGATCGCGCACGGCTTCGCGACCCTCTGGCTCGCGGGCGTACTGCCGGACCGGGTCGGCAACGAGCCGCGAGAGGCCGCCCGGGCCGTGCTACGCAGACTCGTCAACTAACCCGAGCCCTCTCTACCGCGTCGATCATGGAGTTATGGTGGGCGTTTCGCCCGTCCATGCCCCTTTCGTGGGGCACCACAACTCCATGATCGACGGGGCGGGGGGCGGGGCGGGGCGGGGGGCGGGGGCGGGGGTTACCAGCTGGTGGGGAGGGGCATTCCCTCGGTGAAGCCGGCTGCGCTCTGCACGCCCACGATCGCGCGCTCGTGGAACTGGGTCAGGTCCCGCGCGCCGGCGTACGTGAAGGCGCTGCGTACCCCGGCGATGATCTCGTCGATCAGGTCCTCGACGCCGGGTCGGGTCGGGTCCAGGTGCATCCGCGCCGAGGAGATGCCCTCCTCGAACACCGCCTTGCGGGCCCGGTCGTACGGGCTGTCGTCGGCGGTACGGGCGCTGACCGCCCGAGCCGAGGCCATCCCGAAGCTCTCCTTGTACCGCCGGCCGTCCGCATCGGTGTACAGGTCACCTGGGGACTCGTAGGTGCCGGCGAACCAGGAGCCGATCATCACGTTCGACGCACCGGCAGCGAGTGCGAGAGCCACGTCCCGTGGGTGCCGCACCCCGCCGTCGGCCCACACGTGCCGGCCCAGTTGCCGGGCAGCGGTCGCGCAGTCGAGCACGGCGGAGAACTGCGGACGACCCACGCCGGTCATCATCCGGGTGGTGCACATCGCGCCCGGCCCGACGCCGACCTTGATGATGTCCGCGCCCGCCTCGACCAGGTCGCGAACCCCCTCGGCGGTGACCACGTTGCCGGCCGCCACCGGCACCCCCGGGTCCAGCTTGCGGACCGCCTGAAGCGCGGAGATCATCCGCGCCTGGTGGCCGTGCGCCGTGTCCACGACCAGCGTGTCCACCCCGGCCTCCAGCAGCGCTGCGGCCTTGCCGGTCACGTCACCGTTGATCCCGACGGCCGCCGCGATCCGAAGCCGGCCGCGGTCGTCCACGGCCGGCGTGTAGAGGGTTGCCCGCAGCGCGCCCTGGCGGGTCAGCACCCCGATCAGCCGACCATCGGCGTCAACCACCGGAGCGAGCCGGCGGCGGCCCGCGGAGAGAAGATCGAAGCCGGTACGCGGGTCCGCGTCCGCCGGAACGGTGTGCAGCTCGGTGGACATCACGTGGCGCAGCTGGGCGAACCGGTCCACGCCCGTGGTGTCCGCCTCGGTGACCACGCCCATCGGCCGGCCGTCCTCGTCGACCACGATCACCGCACCGTGCGAGCGCTTGGGCAGCAGGTGGATGGCGTCGCCCACGGTCTCGGTCGGGCCCAGGGTGATCGGCGTGTCGTAGACCAGGTGTCGCTGCTTGACCCAGGCGACGACGTTCGCCACCACCTCGATCGGGATGTCCTGCGGGATCACGGTGATCGCACCCCGGCGGGCCACCGTCTCGGCCATCCGCCGGCCGGCGACCGCCGTCATGTTCGAAACCACCAGCGGGATGGTGGTGCCGGTGCCGTCGCCGGTGGACAGGTCGACGTCGAGCCGGGAACCCAGGTCGGAGCGGGCCGGCGCCATGAAGACGTCGGTATAGGTCAGGTCGTGCGCGGGGACCGCGCCGTGAAGGAACCGCACCCGGCCATCATTCCTGCCCCGGACCGCCCGCGCCCACGTCGGTGCCGCAAACCACCCCCGCGACACGCCTCACGAGGCCGACACAGCGTGCGGAAGGTGCTCTTCCTCTCAGGCGACTCAGGCGATGGTGCAGATGGGGGCACCGGCGGTGATCACGGCGCCGACCTCGGCGGTGAGCCCGCTGACCGTGCCCGCCTTGTGGGCGTGCAGCGGCTGCTCCATCTTCATCGCCTCCAGCACCACCACCAGGTCGCCCTCGGCCACCGTGTCGCCGTCCGCCACCGCGATCTTGACGATGGTGCCCTGCATCGGAGAGGCGAGCACGTCGCCGCCGACCGGGGCACCGGCCTTGGCTCCGCCACCGCGCCGGGTCGGCTTACGGGTGGCGGGTGCCGCGGTGGTCGTACTCCCGCCGAAGCCGGCGGGGAGGCTGACCTCAAGGCGCTTGCCGCCCACCTCGACCACGACGGTGTCGCGTTCGGCCGGCGCCTCGGCGGCGCCGGCGGCGGCGGCGAACGGCGGCACGGTGTTGTGGAATTCGGTCTCGATCCACCGGGTGTGCACGGTGAACGGCTCGGCGGTGAACGCCTCGTCCCGCACGACGAGCCGGTGGAACGGCAGTGCGGTGGCCATCCCGTCGATGACCATCTCGTCCAGCGCGCGGCGGGCGCGCTCCAACGCCTCGGTCCGCGTCTCACCGGTGATGATCACCTTGGCCAGCAGCGAGTCGAAGTTGCCGCCGATCACGTCACCAGCCGAGATGCCGGTGTCCACCCGCACGCCGGGGCCGGTGGGCAGGCGTAGCGCCGTGACCGTGCCCGGGGCGGGCAGGAAGTTGCGGCCCGGGTCCTCGCCGTTGATCCGGAACTCGATGGAGTGCCCACGCGGCGTCGGGTCCTCGGTGATCCGCAGCTTCTCACCGTCGGCGATCCGGAACTGCTCGCGGACCAGGTCGATGCCGGCGGTCTCCTCGGTGACCGGGTGCTCGACCTGGAGCCGGGTGTTGACCTCCAGGAAGGAGATGGTGCCGTCCACACCGACCAGGTATTCCACCGTGCCGGCGCCGTGGTAGCCGGCCTCGCGGCAGATCGCCTTGGCGCTGTCGTGGATCTGTGCCCGCTGGGCGTCGGTGAGGAACGGCGCGGGTGCCTCCTCCACGAGCTTCTGGTGCCGCCGTTGCAGGGAGCAGTCCCGGGTGCCCACGACGATCACGTTGCCGTGCTGGTCGGCGAGGACCTGCGCCTCGACGTGCCGGGGCTGGTCCAGGTAGCGCTCGACGAAGCACTCGCCCCGACCGAACGCCGCGACCGCCTCCCGGGTGGCCGACTCGAAGAGCTGGGGGATCTCCTCCATGGTCCGGGCAACCTTGAGCCCGCGCCCGCCGCCACCGAAGGCGGCCTTGATGGCGACCGGCAGGCCGTGGTCGACGGCGAACGCCATCACCTCGTCCGGGTTGGCCACCGGGTCCGGGGTGCCGGGGACCAGCGGAGCGCCGGCGCGCTGGGCGATGTGCCGGGCGGTGACCTTGTCGCCGAGGTCACGGATCGCCTGCGGGGTGGGGCCGATCCAGGTCAGCCCGGCGTCGATGACCGCCTGGGCGAAGTCGGCGTTCTCGGACAGGAAGCCGTAACCGGGGTGCACGGCATCCGCACCGGCCCGGGTGGCGATATCGAGCAACTTGTCGATCCGCAGGTACGTCTCGGTCGCGCTGTCCCCGCCGAGCGCGTACGCCTCGTCGGCGAAGGTGGCGTGCAGGGCGTCGCGGTCGGAGTCCGCGTACACGGCGACGCTGCCCAGGCCGGCGTCGCGGCACGCGCGGATCACCCGGACGGCGATCTCGCCGCGGTTGGCGATGAGTACCTTGCGCACCTTCGTGGCTCCTCCCGGGCAGGTTACTGACGGGGAGTGTATCGGCCACCCTGGTGGCCCTAACGATCGCTCAGTGTGGGATGCCGCACTGTGCGGCCACGCTCTAGTCAAACTTGTCTATTACGCTTGTTGGGTGTCTGCGACTCGAATGATGATCCTCGGTCTCGTGCGGTGGATGCAGCCCGTGCACGGCTACGACGTGCGCCGCGAACTGCTGAGCTGGAACGCCGACAAATGGGCGAACGTGCAACCCGGCTCGATCTACCACGCGCTGCGCAAGCTCACCGAGGAAGGCCTACTGCGCGCCGTCGCCACCGAGCAGGTCGGCGCCCGTCCCGCGCGTACGACCTACGAAGTGACCCCCAAGGGGGAGGACGAGTTCGAGACGCTGCTGCGCAACCTCTGGTGGAACCTCTCCGAACCGCTGGACCCGTTCTCGGTGGCGTTCTCCTTCCTGCCCGCGATGCCACGGCACGAGGCGGCGGCAGCCCTGCGCAACCGGGCCAACCTGCTGCGCGCCGGCATCGAGTCGATGCGCGCCTCGATCGAGTCGGACTGGATACGCACCAGCAAGCCGGTGCACGTCGGTTGGATGTTCGAGCTGTGGTCGGCGCGGGCGGAGGCGGAGATGAGCTGGTGTGAACGAATCGCGGAACGGATCGAATCCGGAGTGTCGTACCTACCTGCTGGGCTGGAGAACGTCGATGGTTGGTCGCAGTGGCCCGACGGCGGGAACTCGACCCCCACTCGCGATTCGGAATAATCAACGTTGACCATAGAAGCTATATCGCGTTAGCCTGCTGACGGCACAGCGGGGGAGTGCGCCGTCCGGCGTCCTCTCGATGGCCGGCTCGGCCGGCCCGAATGACTCGACAGTCGGCATGCCGGCCCGAATGACCAGGAGCAGAGATGATCGAGACCAGGGGGCTGCGGAAGTCGTTCCGCTCCCGCGCAGGTCGAGAGACGAAGACGGTGGACGCGGTGCGGGGCGTCAACCTTGAGGTCGCCAAGGGCGAGATCTTCGGCTTCCTCGGCCCGAACGGCGCCGGCAAGACCACCACGCTGCGGATGCTCGCCACGTTGATCGAGCCGGACGGCGGCGACGCCACCATCGCGGGCGCCGACCTGCGGAAGGACCCGGCCGAGGTGCGCCGACGGATCGGCTACGTCCCGCAGGGCGGCAGCACCTGGGACGAGTCCACCGCCCGTGAAGAGCTGGTGCTGCACGCCCGCATGTATGGCATCAGCAAGGCCGACGCGCAGCGGCGCGCCGCCCGCGCCCTGGATGCCTTCCAGCTCACCGAGTACGCCGACCGCAAGTGCAAGACCTACTCCGGCGGTCAGCGCCGGCGGGTGGAGATCGCGCTCGGCATCATCCACGAGCCGAAGATCGTCTTCCTGGACGAGCCGACCACCGGCCTCGACCCGCAGAGCCGCGCCCACATGTGGGACGAGATCAGGCGGCTACGCGGCGACGGGATGACCGTCTTCATCACCACGCACTACCTGGACGAGGCCGACGCGCTCTGCGACCGGATCGCGATCATGGACAACGGCGAGGTGGTAGCCGAGGGCACCCCGGCCGAGCTCAAGCGGGAGATCTCCGGCGACGTCGTGCTGGTAGGCCTCGACCTGGCCGCCACCCCGCAGGCCGCCCAGGCGCTCGACGGCGAGCCGTACGTCAACAAGCTGGAAACCGCCGACGAGGGCGGCCTGCGCCTCTACGTCGACGAGGGTGCCACCGCCATCCCACAGGTGCTGCGCCGACTCGACCACGCCGGGCTGGAGCTGCGCTCGATCGAGCTGCACCGACCCAGCCTGGACGACGTCTTCCTCACCAAGACCGGCCGCTCGCTGCGCGAGTCCTGACCACCGGAGACGACTCATGAAATTCGCCCGTGACACGTGGCTGATCTTCCAGCGCCAGACCCAACTCCTGCTGCGCAACCCGGTCTGGGTCTTCGTCGGCGTGTTCCAGCCGGTCATGTACCTGCTGCTCTTCGCCCCGCTGCTCAAGCCGGCGCTGAACGCGCCCACCCAGGCCGCCGCCTACAAGATCTTCGTACCCGGACTGCTGGTGCTGCTGGCCATCTTCGGCGGCCTGTTCCAGGGCTTCGGCCTGATCGCCGAGCTGCGCGCCGGCGTCATCGAACGCTCCCGGGTCACCCCGATCAGCCGGCTCGCCCTGCTGCTCGGCCGCTCACTGCGCGACGTGGTCTCGCTCATCGTGCAGGCGGTCATCATCACCCTGCTGGCGCTCCTGTTCGACCTGCGGGTGTTCATCGGGGACCTGCTGCTGGCGTACCTGATGCTCGCCCTGATCGCGCTCATGACCTCGGCCGTCTCCTACGGCGTCGCTCTCAAGGTCAAGAGCGAGGACGCGCTGGCCCCACTGATGAACACGGTGGCGCAGCCGGTGCTGCTGCTCTCCGGCATCCTGCTGCCACTGACCTTCGCGCCCGGCTGGTTGCAGGGCGTCGCCAACTGGAACCCGTTCTCCTGGGCGGTCGACGGCACCCGGGCGCTGTTCGCCGGTGACCTGGGCAGCGACAAGGTCTGGCAGGGCCTCAGCATCACCGCGGTCCTCGCCGCGTTGGGCGTCTACTGGGCCGCCCGCCAGTTCGCCCGCAGCGTCCGCTGACGCTCTTCGGAAATCGGGGTGCCTCCTGCACGAGGGCACCCCGATTTCCGTGTTCGGTGATTGCCGGCTCAGCGCACCCGAGCGAGGGTCAGGCCGTCAGCGACCGGCAGCATCACCGGGTCGACCCGCACGTCGGCGAGGACCTCGTCGTTGAACGCGGCGATGGCCCGGTCGTCGGCGTTCTGCGGGGCGATCACCCGCCCGCCGCGCAGCACGTTGTCGACGGCGATCACCCCGCCGGGCCGCATCCGCGGCACCAGCTCCGCCCAGTAGACCGGGTAGCCGGTCTTGTCCGCGTCGATGAACGCGAAGTCCAGGTGACGCTCGTACGGCAGCTCCCGCAGCCTGTCCCCGGCCGGGCCGATACGCAGGTCGATCTGGTCCTGCACGCCGGCCCGAGCCCAGTAACGCCGGGCGATGCCGGTGAACTCCTCGGAGATGTCGAAGCAGGTCAGCCGCCCACCCTCGGGCAACCCTCGGGCTATCGCCAGCGAAGAAAGCCCGGTGAACGTGCCGACCTCGACAGCCTGCCGTACGTCGAGGAGCCGGGTGAGGAACGTCAGAAACGCGGCCTGCTCGGGGGCCACCTGCATGGTGGCGTGCTCCGGCAGCACCGACCGGGTCTCCTCGGCCAGGTCCCGAATGATCTCGTCCGGCGGGGAGCCGTGTGCGACCAGGTAGGAGTGCAGCTCGTCGGTGAGCGGGATCGACTTGGTGGTCATGACCGGACGTTACCCAGCGACTCAACCGACTGACCCCCGGGCGCGACCTTCGTCCACAGGTCGGTGATCCGCAGGTCCAACTCCGCGAGGAGCCTCCGCAGCAGCGGCATCGACAGCCCGACCACCGTCCCCGGGTCACCCTCGATCCGCTCCACGAACGGCCCACCCAGCCCGTCGATCGTGAACGCGCCGGCCACCGCCAGCGGCTCACCACTGGCCACGTACGCGGCGATCTCGTCATCACTGATGTCCGCGAAATGGACGGTGGTCGAGGCGACCGCCTCCGCGCGCCGCCCGGCGGTAACGTCGATAAGGCAGTGCCCGCTGTGCAGAACGCCACTGCGCCCCCGCATCCGCAGCCAACGCCGGGTCGCGTCCGCCGGGTCCGCCGGCTTGCCGAGGATCTCTCCGTCGAACGCGAGCACCGAGTCGCAGCCAATCACCAGCGTCCGCTGGTCGGTGCCGGGGCTCAGCCGGGTCAACACCGCCTGCGCCTTGAGCCGAGCCAACTCCAGGCACAGCTCCTCGGCTCGATCAGTCACCACCAAAGATTCATCCACCCCGCTGACCAGCACATCCGGCTCGATGCCGGCAGCCTGAAGGGACTTACGACGGGCAGGGCTCGCCGAGGCGAGCACGAGGCGGAGCGGCAGAGAATCAGACACGAGCCCGACGTTACCGGCTAGCCGGCCGCCAAGACCTCCGCCTCGGTCGCGCGCCGGTCTTGGTTCCCGCACGGGTGTTGGTCTTGTGACCGGCCTGGGGTCGCGCGCCGGTGTTGGTCTTGTGGCCGGTCTTGGTTCGCGCGCCGGTGTTGGTCTTGGGGTCGGTCTGGGTTCGCGCGCCGGTCTGGGGTCGTGCGTTGGCGTTGGCGTTGGCGCTGGCGCTGGCGCTGGCGTTGGCGCTGGTCGGGCGCCGGCGCTGGCTGTGCGTCGGCCTGGGGTGACGCGCTGGCCTTGGGCGGGCGCTGGCCGTGGTCGCGAGCCGACCTTGGTCGTGCGCCGGCCTGGGGTCGCGCGCCGCCCTAGATCCACTCCACATCGCCGACATTGGGCTATCCCACCGCCCGGATACCCCCATATCGGCGACGTCGAGTCGATCACTCCACGACCGACCCGGCCCCACACCGTGATCGACTCCGCATCGGCGATATCGCGGTATCCCACCACCCGGACACCGCCATATCAGCGATCCTGAGTCGATCACCGTTTCGTCGGGCGGTCAGCGACTGATTCTGGGTGGCGGATCATCGCCGCGCCGACGGCGTCGTACCACCACCGCCCATCCGATCCCGGCAGCCAAGATCACACCAAGCGTGGCAAGACCGCGAGCCGTCGCGCCGCTACCGTCATCGCCCGGCTGGGCGCCGGCCGTCGTCGTCGGGCCAGCACCGGCCGGCGCGCTCACCGACTCAAAACCCAGCGGCGGTACGTCTGCCGTCAGCGCCGCCACGAGATCAATAACGCCATAGCCGTACTCGTCGTCGCGTCCAGGTGGGCCCTTGTCGACGGCGGTGGCCGTGAGTCGGTGTGCCACCTCTCGCGCAGGCAGGTACGGGTACTTGGACCTGATCAGCGCCGCCGCCCCCGCCACGATCGCCGTCGCGCTCGATGTACCAGTGCCCTTCGAGTATTTTCCGCCGTAGCTGGTGCTGTAGATGTCGACCGCAGGCGCGACCACGTCGATTTTCGGCCCAGTCACCGAGACGGCAGCATGTTGTCCAGCGCGATCGACACCACCAACGGCGATTACGCCTTCTTCACTGGCCGGATATCCAATGGTCTGGTCCCGAGGAAGGTTGCCAACGCCGGCTACAACAATAATGTCTGCGTCGAGGGCGGCATGTATCGCTTGACGCAGTCTTGAACTGCTTCCGCCGACAGACGAAATGCTTATCACGTCTGCGCCATTCGCGATGGCATACTCGATCCCTCGTGCCAAATTGTCTGGCTCGCCATCACCGTGCGGCGGGGAATCGTATATTGGCAGAACTTTCGCTTCGGGAGCTATGCCTAGCGCTCCAGCATTTCCGCCTTGGCCGTGAGCCGCAATAAGTCCAGCCATCGAGGTGCCATGACTGTCCAGATCTATTCGGCCATCGCCACTTCCGCCAGGGATGATGTCTGTTCCGGCGAGTAGATTCTTGTGGAGATCGGGGTGCGGATCCACGCCGGTGTCTGGTACGGCGACGACAACTCCGCTGCCACGACTTACTTCCTGAGCTTTGGTTGTCTTCAGATAATCGAGGTGCCACTGCTCTTCCCGAATTAGAGCAGCAGCACCTGGCGCTGGGCTTTGAAGGGCGGCGAACATTATTGGTGCTGTCAGTGTGAGGAGCGCGGAGAATGCTGCTAGCAGCCCGTTAGGTCCCACGCTCACCGATTGAAGCCAATGGCCGGACCAGGATCAATCGGGCCTTGATCTTCTCCAGAGCGAACGACAGGGTTCACCCCTTGGTTCGTTTCCCACGGATTGTCTGGGTCCCACCGACGCGCCTCATCATCATCGACTCTCTGATGTTGGCCCTGACGTCCAGGGGGAAGTCCAATGCCTGCGTTGCTGCCCAGCGAAGGCGCACCACCGATCGGAGTGGGGCCGCCGTGCACGGGGGTAGATGTTCGGCCGCCGCCCGGGCGGGACCCGGCGCCCCCGGTGGGCCCGGTGCCAGCACCGCCACCGCCTATGACTCCACCAATTGGATTGACCTTGCGAGGTTGAGCCGCACCTGGCCCCAGCGTACCCATTCCCAGACCAGGCGTGCCGCCAATCACTCCACCAGGAGTCATTGGGCGTAGCGGCGGCGTCGGAGGCGAGGTCTGAGGTCGATTGAGGCTGCCGCTCAACGGTTGGCTACCCGTACTTGGTGGTCCTCCCGGGCGAGACGAAATAGGCGCGCTGGGTGGCAGCCCAGGTCCTGGATGTGAGCCAGTTGATACCGGTGGAGACGAGCCTGTCGCGTTCGCAGCGGTGGAGCTGCTCGCTAAGCCAGTTCCAGCACTGCCTAGCACTGGTCCAACGCCTTGTTGCTGCGGGATGGGAGTGGCAACGTCGGGCGCTGCCGGTCGGGTTGTCACTAAGCTGCCGCTCGTCGGCATCGGAATAGGGACGATCGGTGGAATGATTGGCGCCGTAGGCGTAACGCCTAATGCATCGGGATCTCCGGACTGGATCGGGGACCGCACCACCGGTGGTTTTTGGAGGGTTGCTTGGGCTTGTTGGAGTTCGCCGCTGAGGCTGAACATCATCGCCCGTGCCTGCACGTTCAGCCGTTCCAACTCGGTGTCAGTAACCGGTGACTCCGTGACCCGGTTTCCCATCACCGCCTTTGGATCGGCGGCCATCGACTCGTACGCCTGCTTCTGCTGGAGCTTGGGCGCGTACTCCTCGTAGATTTTGCGGAGTGCGGCGCGGGTGGTGCTGATGGCCTGGGTGGCGGCGGAGAGCGCGGTGTAGTTCGCGGCGGCGGCGTCGTGGGTGTGTTTTACCTTGGCGATCAGCTCGTCGAGTTCGGCCAGGTACGTGCTGGAGGCGGCGCTGGTTTCGGGTGGCCACGCCTCGGCGAGCCCGCGCCGGTATTCGTGGAGGCGGCCGAGGTGGATCTGCGCCAGGTCGCAGACCTTGCGCCAGCCGGCGACCTGCTTCCAGTGGTTGGCGGTGTCGTGGTCCTGCAGGCAGGCCCACATGTTGTTGACGTCCATCAGTTGCCAGTCGGTGAGGCCGGAGGTGCGGCCGGTGCCCCGTTCGATCACGGCAGCACCACTGGGCTGTCGGCGTCGGGGCCGGTCGGGTCGGTCAGCATTGGCGTGGGGCCGCCGGGCAGCATGGTTCCGGGGTTGACGAGGGCCTGTCGTACGTCCACCACCCGGGCGGCGGTGAAGGCGTCGCTGTCGGCGTATCGGGTGGCGACCTGGTTGGCGACGGCGGCCAGGTGGCCGGTGGCGCCTCGGACGGCGTACACCATGTCGGCGGTGGCCTGCTGCGTGTCGTGGTGCGCGTGCAGGAAGGTGACCAGCTCGATGAAGGCGTCGCACGGGTTGGGCAGCTTGGCGGACATGTCTTCGGCGATGTACGACAGGTGTGGCGCGTAGTTGCTCTCGACTTCGGTGGCGAGTCGGTCGGCGAACTCTCTGAGCTGGCTGATGTCGGCCTCGATGCCGCCGTAACCGCGCAGCCAGGGTGCTGGCCGGTCCTCTTCGGGGATCATCGATCCTCCCTACCTGTCACGGCACCGTTTCCCTGAGTGAGGGTAACGGCTGGGAGTGCCCCTGGCAGCCCCCGCAGGGCAGGTTGGGTCAGCGGGGCAGGCCCGCCGAGCGCCACGCACCCGGGCCTGCGCTGAGGCCGGCCGGTCGACCGCTGCGAGCCCAGGCGGACGCGGTCGCCGGGGCGGGGGTGGTCGGGCGGGACCGAACGATGATCGCCCCCACCAGGGCAGCCAACTCCTCGGCGGTGGGCACGCCGCGGACGACCCGGAACAGCGGCTCTTCGGCAGACATGACGCCAGGGTACGCGGCGCGAAGTTGTGGGAAGCGCACAGTGGCGTGCCGGCGGTGTGAGCGTCGGCCGGTCCGGGTACCGTCTCACCGATGTCGAACGCACTTCCCCAACTTGTCGCTGACCGATACCGGCTTCTTTCGCCGCTCGGCCAGGGTGGCATGGGCAGGGTGTGGAAGGCGCGCGACGAGGTGCTGCACCGGGACGTCGCCATCAAGGAGTTGGTGCCGCCGCCCGGTCTCACCGACGAGGAGCGCCGCGAGATGCGGGAGCGCTCGTTGCGGGAGGCCCGGGCCATCGCCCGGCTCAACCACGCCAATGTCGTCCGCATCTTCGACGTGCTGCGCACCGATGGCGATCCGTGGATCGTCATGGAGTACGTGGCGTCCAAGTCGTTGCAGGACACTCTCGCCGAGGACGGGCCGGTGTCCGTGGCCCAGACGATCGAGATCGGCCTCGGCGTGCTGGGCGCTCTCAACGCGGCGCACAAGGCGGGCGTCATGCACCGGGACGTCAAGCCCGGCAACGTGTTGCTCGGCGAGGACGGCCGGGTGGTGTTGACCGATTTCGGTCTCGCCACGATTCCCGGTGACCCCAACGTGACCCGCACCGGCATGGTGCTCGGTTCACCGGCGTACATCTCGCCGGAGCGGGCCCGGGAGGGCACCGCCGGGCCGGAGGCCGACCTCTGGTCGCTGGGCGCGACGCTCTACGCGGCGGTTGAGGGTAAATCGCCGTACGCGCGGCCGTCGGCGATCGCCACGCTGGCCGCGTTGGCCACCGAACCGATGCCCCCGCCGAAGAACGCCGGCCCGCTCAAGGCTGTGCTCAACGGGCTGCTGCGTAAGGATCCGAACGAGCGGATCAACGCCGAGGTGGCGGAGCGGTTGCTGCGCCGCGCCGGAGGCAAGCGGGCGCGCGGGATTTCACTGCTTGATGGCGTACGCCGGCCGGGGCCGAACGGTCCGCGCGAGCCGCGCCCGCCGCACGTGCCGGCGCCGCGACCTGCCGAGAGTGCCGACCGGCCGGTGTCGCCGCCGCCAGTCGCCGCTGCCGCCACGACCTCCGCCGTCGATGCCACGCCGACGGCCGTTGTTCCCTCCAGTGCGGACGCCGACCCGACCGCTCTGGTGCCGGCCGAGCCGACTGCCACGATTGACCCCCCGGCCTCGTCCGATGCCGACCCGACCGCGAAGGTCACGGCCGCGGGCGACACAGCCGGTGACGGTACGACGGACGCCGACGACGAGCCGACGGTCGTCGATGGCCCGCCGGTGGCGCCGGAACAGCGCAAGCCGTCGACGCCGACGTCGCTCATGCCGCCGGTGAGTCCGGCCGGTCGCGCGCCGGTGCTGCCGTCGGATGGCACGAAGCCGAACAACACCCGACGCAATCTGCTGATCGGGGCTGTGGTTGCGCTGTTGCTGATCGGCCTCGTGGTGATCGTGCCGATGCTCACCGACGGCGACGACAAGAGCCCTCAGGCCGCGCCGACCGGGGCTGCCGCGACGTCTGCGTCCGCGCCGACGTCCGCCCCGGCGGTGACCCCACCCACCACCGGTGCTCCCAGCCCGACGCCCTCGGCCACGCCCTCCGTCGACCCGAACGCGCTGCCGGCGGGTTGGAAGCTGCACAAGGACCCGGCCGGCTTCTCCCTGCCGATACCCGACGGATGGGTGCGCAAGCAGGTCGACGGCAGCACGGTGGTTTTCGACGAGTCCAACGGGCCGGGTGAGCTACTCGTGCAGTGGACCAACAGGCCAGAGAAGGACGCGTACGCCGACTGGCAGAGCAAAGAGTCGTCTCGCAAGAACTTCGTCAACAACTATCAGAACCTCGGCATCGTTCGCTGCAACGTCGGGCGGACCTGCGCGGACTGGGAGTGGCTGGAGACCCGTGACGGGACCAGGATCCATGTTCGTAATCGCGGATTCGTGACGGCCAGCGACCGGGGTTACGCGCTGCGGTGGGAGATCGCGGAGAAGGACTGGCGGGCCAACCTGCCGAACTTCGACCGGATCGCCAAGGGTTTCGTGCCCGACCGCCAGAACTGAACGTCGGTACGAAACTCATTCGCATGACCTTGCGTCGTCCTGGGTAATTGACCTTCGACGACGGAAGGAGGCACGACATGGGTTACCGACGGAGGGATGCTCGGCCTCGGCTGGCACTGTGGATGCTCGTCGCGCTCGGCGACGCGGTTCTACTGCTGGTCGCCGTGGGGATGCCGGCGCTCATCGCACTGCTCAGCGTCGTGATCGTTGCCGTCTGCGGTGTGGCTGCCTGGCGGCTGACCCGGCGGGACACTCTGGCGCGCGAGGAAGTTGTGGTGCCGGCGTTGAGCCGGCGGCGAGCCTGACCCTGTTACCGGGTGGCGTGGCGGCAGCCGGACCGATTGTCGACCGTGAGGTGACCGTCGATCCCGCTGCCGCCAACCGCCCGATCAGGTGTTGTTGGCCATCGCGATCAGCCGACTCCGGTCACCGTTCCAGTAGTTGCGGTCCACGTTGCCGCTGATCCCGGAGACAGCGCCGGTGCTCGTGTACTGCCAGAAGCTCCACACCGGCGCGCCGGCCGGCAGGGCGCCCGGCGTGCTCGACCAGCGGGCCAGCCAGAGCGGGTGGTTGGCCCACGGGCCGGTCCAGCTGCCCGTGCACTGGTTCCACCAGCTCGTGGTGGTGTAGATGACCGCGTACCGGCCGGTGCGGGAGCGGTACGTGTTGAGGAAGTCCTGCACCCAGTTGCGCATCCCCGTGGTGCTGAGCCCATAGCAGTAGCCGCCGGCGTACGGGTTGCCCTCGATGTCGAGCGCGGCGGGCAGGGTGCGGCTGTCCGCCGACCAGGCGCCGCCGTTGGAGGCCAGGTAGTTGGCCTGGGTGGAGCCGGCGGAGATGTTCGGCCGGGCGAAGTGGTACGCCCCGCGGATCACTCCGGCGTTGTACGAGTTGACGTAGTTCGCGTTGAAGCGCGGGTCCTTGTAGCTGGTGCCCTCGGTCGCCTTGATGTAGGCGAACTGGATGCCGGAGTTCCGGACGCTGGTCCAGTTGATGGAGCCCTGGTAGTTGGACACGTCGATGCCGGGTGTGGTGGCCGCCGCCGCGGGGCTGGCGGTCGCGACCAGGGCCGCGGCCGCGGTGGCGAGGACGGTGAGGCCGGCCGCGAGCGCGCGGCGCAGCGATGATGAGGTACGGGCCATGAGTGCCTCCAAGGACGTTGCTCTATCGATACCCATCTTTGGAGGTAAGTGCCCTAGATCGCAAGGCAAACCAAAAAAAGCTTCACTGGCAGGCGGCACGGAACGTCGCCGGTAGGCTCGCGCCCCATGATGTCGATCGACGGGCTGAGCGACCTGTGGGACACGCTGTTCGGCGCACAACCGGACCCGCCCCCGCTGTTGGTGCTGATCACCGCTGCCGTCGCGCTGGTGGTGGTGTCCACCCGACTGCCGTGGCGGATCGCCCGTAACGCCATCACCATCGCCCACGAGGGTGGACACGCCCTGGTCGCCCTGCTCACCGGTCGTAAGCTGCGCGGCATCCGGCTGCACTCGGACACGTCCGGGCTGACGCTCTCCGCGGGTCGCCCCACCGGGCCGGGAATGATCCTCACCCTGCTCGCTGGCTACGTCGCCCCACCGCTGGTCGGGTTGGCCGGCGCCTGGCTGCTCGGCGGCAACCGGATCACGCTGCTGCTCTGGGTCGCGGTGGTGTTGCTGCTGGCCATGCTCATCATGATCCGGAATGCGTTCGGCGTGGTGTCGCTGCTGGTCACCGGCGCACTGGTGCTCGCCGTCTCGTGGTACGCGACGCCCCAGGTCCAGGCCGCGTTCGCGTACACCGGGGTGTGGTTCCTGCTGCTCGGCGGGCTGCGGCCGGTGGTGGAGCTGCAACGGCTGCGCTCGCGCGGCCGGATGCCCGCCTCCGACGCTGACCAGCTCGCCGGGCTCACCCCGTTCCCGGCGCTCTTCTGGGTGACGATCTTCGCCCTGGTCAACCTGGTGGCCCTGGTCGCCGGTGCACTGCTCCTCGCCGGCCCGATCCTCACCGACGCCGGCCTGACCGTCTGACCCGATCCCCGGACCGGAGAAGGGACGGGCGCGGGCGGGCAGAATGAGGCCATGCGATACGTGATCATCGGGGCGGGTGCGGTCGGCGGGACCATTGGCGTACGGCTGGCGCAGGTCGGCCGGGACGTGACCCTGGTGGCCCGGGGTGCCCACCTGGATGCGATCCGCGCGCGGGGTTTGACCCTGCGGCAGCCCGACGGCGAGGTCACCGCCCAGCTCGCCGCTGTGGACGGGCCCGGTGACCAGCCGCTGCCGGCGGACACGGTGCTGATCCTCACCGTCAAGTCGCAGGACACCGCCGGGGCGCTGGCAGCCTGGGTGGACGCGCCGGTGGTCGGCGGCGGCACGGCGGGCGAGCGTCTGCCGCTGGTGACCGCGCAGAACGGGGTGGCCAACGAGCGGGCCGCGCTGCGGCTCTTCGCCGACGTGCACCCGGTCTGCGTCTGGCTGCCGGCCACCCACCTGGACCCGGGCGTGGTGGTGGCCAACGGGTACCCGCATCCCGGGATGCTCCACATCGGGCGGTACCCCGGCGGCGCAGACGACACCGACCGGGCGATCGCCGCCGATCTGAGCGCCGCCGGGTTCGTCGCGCCGGTCCGCACGGACGTGCTGCGCTGGAAGTACGGCAAGCTGCTCAGCAACCTCGGCAACGGCCTGCAGGCCCTGCTCGGCCGGGACATCCCGGACGCGCTGGTCGAGCGGGTACGCGGCGAAGGTGTCGCCGCACTCGCCGCCGCCGGCATCGCGCACACCTCGCCGGAGGAGGAGAAGGCCGAACGCGGTGACCTGGTCGGGCAGCGGCCGGTCGACGGCGAGGCCCGCTCGGGCGGCTCCACCTGGCAGAGCCTGGCCCGGGGCACCGGCTCGACCGAGGTCGACCATCTCAACGGGGAGATCGCGCTGCTCGGTCGGCTGCACGGCGTACCGACGCCGGCCAACGTTGCCGTCCAGCGGGCCGTACGCCGGGCGGTCCGGGAACGGATCGCGGCCGGCGCGTTCCCGCTCGCCGACCTGGAGAAGATGATCGCCTGACCGGGGCAACCGATGACCCTGCCCGGTGCGTGTTCCCTGCGACCGACACGGGGAGGTAGTGGGTGCCGGACGTCGACGGGTTCGACGAGTTCTACCGGGGGAGTCGGCAACGGCTGCTCGGGTTCGTCTACGCCCTGACCGGCGACCGGGTCGAGGCGCAGGACGCCGTGCAGGAGGCGTACATCCGGGCGTGGCAGCGCTGGTCGACGATCAGTGGGTACGACGACCCGGAGGCGTGGGTACGGGTGGTGGCCAGTCGGGTCGCGGTCAGCCGGTGGCGCAGCCTGCGCAGCCGCGCCCGCGCGTACCTGCGGCACGGGGCCACCGAGACCGTTCCCGGCCCGGGCACCGACACCATCGAGGTGGTCGCCGCCCTGCGTCGACTGCCCGAGGAGCAACGCGTGGCCATCGCCCTCTACTACCTGGTCGGCATGCCGGTCGCCGAGGTGGCGCGGGAGACCGCAGCCCCGGTCGGCACGGTCAAGGCTCGACTCTCCCGGGGCCGCGCCGCTCTCGCCGGCCTGCTCGCCGTCTCTGATCTGGAGGAGGCCACCGATGCGTGACGACCCGACATTCATCGAACGAGTCCAGCGGGACCTGCACGATGTGCGCTGGCTCGGCCCGGCGGAGATCCGTGCCCGGGCCCGCCGCCGCAATCAGCGCAGGACCGTTGTGGCCACCGTCGTGCTGGCCCTCGTCGGCGTGTCCGCCGTGGCGGTCGCCGCTCCGGTGAAGTCCCCGTCACCGGCCCTGCCGGCCGCCGCGCCCTCGGCCTCGCCGACCCGGCACGAGATCAGCATCGACGCTCTGTTGCAGCCGGTCGACCTGGCGCAGCCGGTCGATGTACAGCTCAGCCAGTCGGGCCTGGGTGAGCCGGTCCGGCTGGATGAGATGCTCGGCTACTGCCGGACAAGCCAGGGGCGCTCGGATGGCTGGCAGATGTCAATCTTGTCTCGCTCGCAGACCCTGGTGCCGAAGCGCGCCCCGGCAATCCTCACCGCGGCGGATGGTCTGGTCACGCAGGATCTCTTCCGGCTGACTCCGGACGCGGCCACACAGCTCCTCGCGACTCTGGACGACCTGGTCGCCCCGTGCGGCGAGTGGAACAGCATCGGAGAGTACGAGGTGAAGGGCGCAACGGGCACCGGGGTGGCGGTGCACCGCTGGACGGTGGTCCAGCGGGGTTTCGCCGGCGACGGGGCTGCGCTGCTGCGGCACACCGGTTCGCAGCCCGTTGATCAGAAGACGGGTGAGCCCATCGCCAAGGCGCCCCGGCCGACCAGCACGGCCGTGGTCCGGGTGGGCGACCTGATCACAGTGCTCGGTCTGGGACAGACCGGCACCGAGCCGGAACTGCGTCGCCTGGCGGGGGTCGCCGCCCGCCGCATGTGCGCCGCCGCCAACCCGGCCTGCTGACCGTTCTTGATCCGCACAACTTCAGGGATGTAGGTGCCTCCAGGCGTCCGGAGGCAGCACTTTCCCCGAAGTTGCGCGGACCGAAAGCGCTCAGAGAGGGATGTTGCCGTGCTTCTTCGGGGGCAGGGTCTCGCGCTTGGTGCGAAGGACTCGCAGCGCCCGGACGATCTGGGTGCGCGTCTCGTGCGGCGGGATCACCGAGTCGATGTACCCGCGCTCGGCCGCCACGTACGGGTTGGCCAGGGTGTCCTCGTACTCGGCGATCTTCTCGGCCCGGACCGCCGCCGGGTCCTCGGCGCCGGCCAGCTCCGAGCGGTAGAGGATGTTCACCGCGCCCTGCGCGCCCATCACGGCGATCTGCGCCGTCGGCCACGCGAAGTTCAGGTCCGCACCGAGGTGCTTGGAACCCATGACGTCGTACGCACCGCCGTACGCCTTGCGGGTGATCACGGTGACCTTGGGGACGGTCGCCTCGGCGTACGCGTAGATGAGCTTGGCGCCCCGACGGATGATGCCGTCCCACTCCTGCCCGGTGCCGGGTAGGAAGCCGGGCACGTCCACGAAGGTCAGCACCGGGACGTTGAAGGCGTCACAGGTGCGGACGAACCGGGCGGCCTTCTCCGACGCGGCGATGTCCAACGTGCCGGCGAAGTGCATCGGCTGGTTGGCCACCACGCCGACGGGACGCCCCTCGACCCGGCCGTAGCCGACCACGATGTTCTGCGCGTAGAGCGGCTGGACCTCCAGGAACTCCCCGTCGTCGAGGACGTGCTCAAGCACCGTGTGCATGTCGTACGGCTGGTTGGCCGAGTCTGGGATCAGCGTGTCCAGTTCGCGGTCCTCGTCGCTGATCGCCAGCTCTGCGGGAGCCTCGAAGACCACCGGCTCGTCGAGGTTGTTCGACGGCAGGTACGACAGCAGCGCCTTGACGTAGTCGACCGCGTCGGACTCGTCGCTGGCGAGGTAGTGCGCGTTGCCGCTGCGGGAGTTGTGCGTGCGTGCCCCGCCCAACTCCTCCATGCCGACGTCCTCGCCGGTCACCGTCTTGATCACGTCGGGGCCGGTGATGAACATGTGCGAGGTCTGGTCGACCATCACGGTGAAGTCGGTGACCGCCGGGGAGTAGACCGCACCGCCGGCGCAGGGCCCCATCACCAGCGAGATCTGCGGGATCACGCCGGAGGCCCGCACGTTGCGGAAGAAGATCTCACCGTAGAGACCGAGCGAGACCACGCCCTCCTGGATGCGCGCGCCGCCGGAGTCGTTGATTCCGACCACCGGGCAGCCGATCTTCATGGCCAGGTCCATCACCTTGACGATCTTCTCGCCGAAGACCTCGCCGAGGGAGCCACCGAAAACCGTGAAGTCCTGCGCGAAGACGCACACCTGCCGGCCGTCCACCGTGCCGTAGCCGGTGACCACGCCGTCGCCGGACGGACGGTTCTTCTCCAGCCCGAAGGCTGTGGACCGATGGCGGGCCAGCCCGTCGAGCTCGACGAAGGAGCCCTCGTCGAGCAGCATCTCGATCCGCTCGCGAGCGGTCTTCTTGCCTCGCGCGTGCTGCTTCTCGACCGCGCGGGCCGACCCGGCGTGCACCGCCTCGTCGACCCGGCGCTCCAGGTCCGCCAGCTTGCCCGCAGTGCTGTGGATGTTGGTCCCGGTCTCGGTAGTCACCCAGGGAATATAACGATGGTTCAGGTCGGCGCCGCTGTGCAGTACGCCTCAGTGTCGACGCGACCACCGCCGTAGGCTGGCGGAATGTCGGGCTCCCCGTACACCGATCTGGACCGCCCGCCGCTGTCGGCGGCCCGGCTGCGCCGCGCGCTGGTCGCGCCGCAAGGGCCGTGGGCCCGGCTGGAGCTGCGCGCCGAGACCGGCTCCACCAACGCCGACGTGGCCGAGGCGGCCCGGGCCGGCGAGCCTGAGGGCCTGGTCGTGGTTGCTGAGCGGCAGACCGCCGGGCGGGGCCGACGCGGCCGGGTCTGGCAGTCGCCGGCGCGGGCCGGCATCGCCACCAGCGTGCTGCTGCGGCCCGGCGAGGCCGTGCCGGACCGCGGCTGGGTGCCAGCGACACCCACGGGGTACGGGTGGCTGCCGTTGCTGGCCGGCGTGGCGCTGGTGGAGGCGGTGACCCGGCTGGCCGAGCTGGAGGCCGCTCTGAAGTGGCCGAACGACCTGCTGATCGACGAGGCGAAGTGTGCGGGCGTGCTGGCCGAGGCGGTGCCGGGGCGCTCACCGGACCAACCGCCAGCCATCGTGCTCGGCATCGGGCTCAACGTGACGCTGCGCGCCGACGAGCTGCCGGTGAATCCGACCGGGTTGCCGGCCACCTCGCTGCAACTGGCTGGCGCGGCGGCCACCGACCGTGACCCGCTGTTGCGTGCCCTGCTGCGGGCGGTCGCCGACTGGTACGACCGTTGGCGCTCCACTGGCGGCGACGCGGTGGCCAGCGGCCTTCGCGACGCCTACCTGGCGGCCTGCGCGACGATCGGCCGCGAGGTGCGCGTCCTGCTCCCCAATGGAGAGGCCCTGACCGGTACCGCCACCGGAGTCGATCGAGACGGTCAACTCCAGGTCACCACCCCGACGGCCACCCGCACCCTCGCAGCCGGCGACGTGCTTCACCTGCGCTGATCCACCCTCAGCGCGATCTTGCAGTTGCTCCTGCGGCGGAACGGGCGAAAGCCGCAGAGCGGCGCTCGAAGTGCAAGATCGTGAAGACTGGGGTAGGGCCGCGTGGCGGATGTTGTGGGAGGCCTTGGGGGGTTTACCGTCTGCGCGTCGAGAAAATGGCGTTGGAGGTTCCCGTGGCGTTTCCTGAAGACGTGCTCACAGAGGACGAGCATGTCGTGCTGCATCTGCACCCGCACTGGAAGGCGTTGATCCGGCCGATCGTGGTGCTGGTGCTGGCGATCGCCGCGGTGGTGGTCGGTGTGCTCCTGCTGCCCGAGAGTGGCGGCGGTTCAATCGCTCTGGCCGTGATCGGGGTGATCGCCCTGGTCGCGGTGCTCTGGCTCGGCCTGTGGCCCTTCCTGGTCTGGCGCACCACGCACTACCTGTTCACCAACGAGCGGGTGCTGATCCAGCAGGGTGTCTTTTCCCGGGACCGGCGGGACCTCCCGCTCACCCGGGTCAACGACCACTCGATGAATCAGCGTTTCCTCGAGCGGCTGCTGGGCTGCGGCACGCTCACCATCGAGTCGGCCGGTGAGCGCGGCCAGTCGGTGCTCGCCGACGTGCCGGGCGTAGGCCGGGTGCAGACCACCCTGTACGAGCTGGTCGAGGCGCAGCACGACAAGCACTCGCTGGGCGACGGGGAGATGCGCGACATCCTCGCCGACATGCGCGAGGGCAAGCCGCTGCGCGACACCACGACCTGATCCGAACGGGTTGAGGCCCGCCCCTGCGTCAGGCGTCGGGGCGGGTCAGTCGTGTGGTTCGGCCCTGGGCGGGCCGCTCTCGGGCTGTTCAGGCCCTGACGGGCTGCTCTCGGCCGGGTCGCTGCCGGACGAGCCGCTCTCGCGCAGGTCGTCTCCGGTTGGATTGGCTTCGGTTGGGTCGAGTCCGGCTGGGTCGGCTTCGGCCGGGTCGGCTTCGGCCGGTCGCACGGCGAACCAGCCACGGAAGCGGGTCCGCAGCACCTCCTGCTCGGGCCGGTCGTCCGCGCCGAGGCGGAGCATGGTGCCCGTGAGGCTCACGGTGCCGAGGCCCGGACGAGCGGTCGACGGTCGCGCGCCCATCACGTCGACCCGCACGGCGAGCCGGTCGCCGGCGCGCACGGGGGCGAGCCAGCGCAGCTCCTCCAGGCCGGGTGACGCGTCCGCGGCCGCCCGGGACAGCAGGTGGTCGACGTACGCGCGCATGAACAGGCTCACGGTGTAGAAGCCGCTGGCGATCAGGCCACCGTGCCGGCTAGCCCCAGCCAGGTCAGGGTCGACGTGGTACCACTGCGGGTCGAAGCGGCGGGCGAAGGCCACCATCTCGTCGCCATCCACGGTGACCACGCCGAGGTCGACGGTGAGCCCCGGGACGAGGTCCTCGAAGAACAGCTCGGCGGGTTGCCCGGTGCCGGAGCGGTCGACGGGTGTCGTCACCGGCGGGGCGCGCGGCGGGTGCCGACGTGCAGCTCCGCGGCGAGTTCCGCGTCCAGGTCGGCGGCGGGGCTGACGCTCAGCCGCGTGGGCCGCCCCTGAGTGGGCGCGCCCGGCTGTGGGTCGGCGAGCCCTGTGGACTCCGCCTCTTCCAGCTCGGAGACCGATTCGGCCAACTCGGCGACCGGGTCCATCTCGGCCATGGTGTCCCACTCGTCGCGGGGGATGCTGTGCCAGGTGGACTCGGGCTTCGCCTCGTCCTCGACTGGTGGGACGGGCTGGAAGACGAAGGTCCGGTACGACCAGAACCGGAACAGCGTGGCCAGCAGGACGCCCACGGTCTTGGCCACGTTCAGCGCCAGCAGGCCATGGACGCCGAGACCGTACTTGGCCGCTGCCACGGCCCCTAGTTCAATGAGCAGGCCAGCCCCGTTGAAAAGGAAAAATAGGACGTACTCTCGGCGAAGCGCCGATTTCGGGCGATCCCGGTACGTCCAGTGCCGATTCATTAGATACGACGTGATCGTGGCGATGACGGTCGCGATCACGGTCGCCTTCAGCTGACCATTGACGAAAACCGTTAGTGCAAGGGCATTGAACACCGCGTAATTGATGATGGTGTTGATGCCGCCGACGATGCCGAACTTGAGCGCCTCGTGGATGAACTTCTGCCAGCGCTCAGGCAGCAGACGGACAAGACGCATGCGCAACACCTTAAGGCAGTCGGTGCGGCCGGCGATCACCGGCCGAACGAGGTGGGCGGCAGGTCACGCCCCGTGATCACGGCTGGGCTTCACCTGCGGAAGGGTCGGGGTTCCCGCTTCGACGAAGACGAACCGCCGGTACGACCAGAATCGGAACAGCGTGCCGAGGCCCGTGCCGACGACGTAGCTGGCGACGTTGTCGGCCAGGCGCGTCTGGAACACGGCCGGCCAGATGCTGCCGAGCCCGTACCGGCTGATCGCGAGGCAGGCCACCGCGATGCCGAGGCCGACCGCGTTGAAGATGAAGAACAGTGCGTACTCGCGGGCCGGGTTGCTGCGCTGACGGTGGCGCCAGGTCCAGAACCGGTTGCCCACGAAGGCGACGGAGGCGGCGATCACCGTGGAGATCGTCTTTGCCGTCAGCTCCTCGACGCCACGGCTGCTCGTCAAATAGTTGAAGAGCGCGAAGTCGATGAGGAAGGCGACCCCACCCACGGTGGCGAACTTGCTCATCTCGCGGACGAGGTGACCGAAGCGGTCCAGCAGTTTGCCGACCAGACCCTGTCGGGTCTGCCGGGGACCCGGTTGCTCCCCGGTCATCGTGGCGGCCACGGGGCGAGCCTACCGGTTGACGACCAGTCAGAGGGGTAGCAACGGCAAGCGGGCGTGGTCGCTCTGCGGAGCCCATCGCGCCGTGCGGAACTGTTGTACGCAGCGTAACCAATTGGGAGGACTGACGCGGCGCGGAACGGGAATCCACGCACCGGTCGGCGGGGCAGGTCGATGGCCCGACCGCAACAAGCGTCCGCCGGGGTGCACAACAAGATTTGCGTGAAACTGCGCGGGAAAGCGGGTATCAGCTCGTGATACCGCAGCGTGGCCGTACCTTGTGCAGTTCTTCACAACCAGTCCCACTGACTCCGAAGGCTGCCCGGTTTACGCTGAGGCCAATCCCAGGTTTCCACGAAGGCGACGCATCGCGCCGCTGAGTCTCGTGCATCCCATAGATCGGTCAGCGTCGACCACAAGGAGATGTGTCATGGTTGCTCCGGCTGTTGTGCGGGGTATTGATCAGGCCCCGACGTCCCATCCGAAACTGCTCGCCTGGGTCCGTGAGGTCGCGGCACTGACCACCCCCGACCGTGTCGTCTGGGTGGACGGGTCCGACGAGGAGTGGCGCCGCCTCACCGACGAGCTGGTCGAGGCCGGCACGCTGATCCGGCTGAACCCTGAGAAGAAGCCCAACTCCTTCTACGCGCGTACCGACCCGACGGACGTCGCCCGGGTCGAGGAACGCACCTTCATCTGTTCCCTCGACGAGGCGGACGCTGGCCCCACCAACAACTGGATGGCGCCGCCCGAGATGAAGCGGACGATGACCGAGCTCTACCGCGGCTCCATGCGCGGTCGCACCATGTACGTCATCCCGTTCGTCATGGGCCCGGTCGAGGCCGAGTCTCCGATGTTCGGTGTCGAGATCACCGACAGCCCGTACGTGGTCGCCTCGATGCGAATCATGACGCGGATGGGCACCCGGGTTCTCGAGGCGATGGGCGACGACGCGGACTTCGTGCACGCGCTGCACTCGATCGGCGCCCCGCTCGCCCCCGGCCAGCAGGACGTTGCCTGGCCGTGCAACGAGACCAAGTACATCTCGCACTTCCCGGAGACCCGCGAAATCTGGTCGTACGGCTCCGGCTACGGCGGCAACTCGCTTCTCGGCAAGAAGTGCTACTCGCTGCGGATCGCCAGCGTGATGGGGCGCGACGAGGGCTGGCTCGCCGAGCACATGCTGATCCTCAAGATCACCTCGCCGGAGGGCAAGGTCTACCACATCGCGGGTGCGTTCCCGTCGGCCTGCGGCAAGACCAACCTGGCCATGGTGGAGCCGACCATCCCCGGTTGGAAGGTCGAGACCATCGGCGACGACATCGCCTGGATGCGGTTCGGCGAGGACGGCCGGCTGTACGCGGTGAACCCGGAGTACGGCCTGTTCGGCGTCGCGCCCGGCACCGACTGGAAGACCAACGCGAACGCGATGCGGACGCTGGACCGGGGCAACTCCGTCTTCACCAACGTGGGCCTCACCGACGATGGGGACGTCTGGTGGGAGGGCATGGGGGAGCCCCCGGCGCACCTCATCGACTGGAAGGGCAACGACTGGACGCCGGAGAGCGACAGCCTCTCCTCCCACGCGAACAGCCGGTTCTGCACCCCGATCACCCAGTGCCCGATCCTCGCCGACGAGTACTTCGACCCGAACGGCGTACCGATCGACGCGATCCTCTTCGGCGGCCGCCGCAAGGACACCATTCCGCTGGTGACCGAGGCCCGCGACTGGGTGCACGGCGTCTACATGGGTGCCACGCTCTCCTCGGAGACCACCGCTGCCGCGTCCGGCGCCGTTGGCGTGGTCCGGCGGGACCCGATGGCGATGCTGCCGTTCATCGGCTACAACGCCGGTGACTACTTCCGGCACTGGATCGAGATGGGCAAGGGCGCCGACGGCGACGAGGCGAAGCTGCCCAAGATCTACTACGTCAACTGGTTCCGCAAGGACCCGGACGGCTCGTTCCTCTGGCCCGGCTTCGGGGAGAACTCCCGGGTGCTCAAGTGGGTCGTCGAGCGGATCGAGGGCACGGCCGGCGCGGTCGAGACGCCGGTGGGCATGGTTCCCGCGCCCGACGCGCTGGACGTCGAGGGCCTGGACATGACCCCGGAGGACGTCCGGATCGCCCTGAAGGTCGACCCGGACGAGTGGCGTAACGAGCTGCCGCTCGTCACCGAGTGGTTCGAGAAGTTCGGTGACAAGCTGCCCGGCGTGCTCTGGGCCGAGTTGGACGCGCTGCGCGCGCGCCTGGACGCCGCACAACCGCAGCGCTAGGTGTGAAGGTTGCCCCCTGCGGGCATCATCAGATTCCATGAGGACGGCCGCCGAGACCCAGGTCCGGCGGCCGTCCGCCGTCCGGGTGCTCATCATCCTGCTTGCGACGACGGCGGCGGCCACCGTCGTGGTCGAGCTACTCAACTGGTGGTACGCCCCGGAGCAGGGCTTCGGGCTGGCCGTACGGACCGGCTGGGCGATGCTGCGCTCGTTCGGCTTCCTGCTGCTGATCGGGCACGTCCGGCGGGGCCGGACGGTGGCTCGTCCGTTCGGGCTGATCCTCGCGGTCACCACGATCTTCGCCGTCGGCCGGATCATCGTGCCTCGGCAGGGAGTGCCGCCGCTGCCCGGCCTGCTCGGCTTCGCCGTGCTCACCGCGCTCTGTGCCGCGTTGGTCTGGCTGCTCTACCGCTCGTCGGCGTTGGCCGGTCACCTGGTCCGGCACCGGCCCCGGCTCGTCATCGACCGTGCCGGCCTCTCCTGGCGTGAGACCCCTCCGCGCCGACCACAGGCCAGCGCCTGGCTGTTGACCAGCAGGGTGGCGGCTTTCACCTACAGCCCGCTGATGCTGGTGCCCGCCTTGGTGGCCGCTGCTTCCATCCTGGATGGTCGACTGACCGCGGTGCCAGCCGTGCTGTTCTGGTTCGGCGCGGGGATCGCGGCCAGCTACGCCGTGCTGTTCTGCACCGCGTTCCTGATGCGCGGCAAGGACTGGGCGCGTGGCCTGCTGGTCGTCGTCACGGTGGCCGTACTCGCCGTGGACCTGCCGTTGTGCTGGTGGCTGCTGGGGCTGGACGGTCTGATCCGCGATGGCGGCCCACTGCTCGCCGCAGCAGCCCTGACCCTCTACGGCCTGCACCGCGCCGCCCGCGCCGAAGACGCCCTCCCAACCTAAAAACGCCCCACCCGCGTCCCACCCGCGTCCCACCCGCGTCCCACCCGCGTCCCACCCGCGTCCCACCCGCGTCCCGCCGTGCCCGCGCCCCACCCCGGCACCGTCGATCATGGAGTTGTGGTGGTGGATGAAAGTGGCAAATATGGGTGCACCGGGCACCACAACTCCATGATCGACGCGAGCGAGCGAGCGAGCGGGCGCGGCGGGGCGCGGCGGGGCGCGGCGGGGCGCGGCGGGGCGCGGCGGGGCGCGGCAGGGCGGGGCGGGGCGGGGCGGGGCGGGGCTGGTGGGGCGGGGCGGCTGGGCGGGCGGGGGTGGTTGGGATCGTTTTGTTGGGGTGGGCTGGTGCAGGATGGCGGGTGGCGCTGGTCACAAGGGTTCGGCGTTGAGTGGCGCAGGCGGGTCGTCGGGCGGGCGGGTCGTCGGGCGGGGCGGGTTGTCGGGCGGACGGGAAGGCCGCGTCCCACCGGATTGCAGTGACCGGCGAGGCGGGAACGACCGTGCCGCATCGGACGGAGGGAGGCGCGCGGTGGACGACGAGTTCGACGTGGTGGTGGTGGGAGCGGGGCCGGCCGGAGCGGCCGCCGCGCTGACGGCGCGCCGGGCGGGCGCCAGCGTGCTGCTGCTGGACCGAGCCGACTTTCCCCGGGACAAGGCGTGTGGCGACGGAATCGCGGCGCACTCGGTGGACGTGCTCGCCGAGCTGGGGGTGAGCGAGGCGGTGGCAGGCTACGCGCCGCTGCCGGCGTTACGGATGATCGCGCCGGGTGGCGGCGCGGTGGCCCGGGCGCTGCCTCGACCCGCGTACACCGTGCCCCGGGAGGTCTTCGACGCGCGGCTGGTGGCGGCCGCCGTGGCGGCCGGCGCTGAGCTGCGGCGGCACACCGTGCGCCGGGTCGAGCCGCGCGCCGACCGGGTGGTGCTCGACGGGGAGTTGTCCGGCCGGGTGGTGGTGGGCGCGGACGGCGCCGGGTCGGTGGTGCGTCGAGCGCTCGGCCACCCGCAGAACCCCGACCGGCATCTGGCGCTGGCCATCCGGGGGTACGCCCCGGCTCTGCCCGGCCCGTCCGAGCAGCTCATCGTCACCTCGGAGGCGCGTTGGCCGGCGTACGCCTGGTCGTTCCCGATCGGTGACGGACGGGCGAACGTCGGGTACGGGGAGGTGCTGCGCGGTGAGCCGCTGAGTCGGGCCTACCTGCTGGACCGGCTGGCCGCGCTGCTGCCCGGCACCGATCTGGCGACGGTGACCGCGTTGCGCGCCCATCACCTGCCGCTGTCCACCCATCGGCCGACACCAGGTCGGGGGCGCACGCTGCTGGCCGGGGACGCGCTGTCACTGATCAATCCGTTCACCGGGGAGGGCATCTTCTACGCGCTGCTCTCCGGTGGGCTGGCCGGTGCGGCGGCGGCCCAGGCGCCCGAGGGAGCCGCCCGCCACTATGCCGACGGGTTGCGTCGCCGCCTCGGCACCCACCTGCGGCACAGCTCGGTCGCCGCCTGGTTGGCGCGGCGGCGCCGGGTGGTCGACGCGGCGGTCCGGGCCGCCCGTCGGGACGACCGGGTGTTTCATGACGTGGTCGAGCTGGGGTTGGGTGACGGGCGTCTCACCGCTCGCACTCTGGCAATGATCGGCATCGGTCTGCCCGGCTGGGATGGGGCTCCGAGGCGGTGAACTGGCGCAAGGGTCGCTACGCTGCTAGGTGATGACGCTGCGGAACCTTATCTACTCCGTGTACGAGCGCCGGCTCACGGCGAAGCTGGCGGGTAAGCCGGTGCCCCGACACGTCGGGGTGATGTGCGACGGCAACCGCCGGTGGGCGCGGGAGATGGGCTTTGTCGACCCGAACGACGGGCACCGGGTCGGCGCGGCAAAGATCAAGCATGTCCTCGGCTGGTGTGACCAGGCCGGCGTCGGGCACGTCACCCTCTATCTGCTGGCCACCGACAACCTGCGCCGTCCGGCCAGTGAGCTGGACCCACTCCTCAAGATCATTGAGGACCTGGTGGTGGAGCTGGCGGAGGAGGGCAACCCCTGGCGGCTGCGCATCGTCGGAGCGCTCGATCTGCTGCCGGCGCAGACTGCCGCTGCTCTCAAGGGTGCCGAGGAGCGCACCCGCGAGCGCACCGGCGGCGCGGAGGTCAACATCGCGGTGGGCTACGGCGGTCGCCGGGAGATCACCGACGCGGTCCGCTCGCTGCTGCTGGAGCACGCCGCCGCCGGCGGCACCATCGAGGAGCTGGCCGAGGTGCTGGACGTCGAGCACATCAGCGAGCACCTCTACACCCGCGGCCAGCCCGACCCCGACCTGGTCATCCGCACCAGCGGCGAGCAGCGGCTGTCCGGCTTCATGCTCTGGCAGTCCGCGCACTCGGAGTTCTACTTCTGCGAGCTCAACTGGCCGGATTTCCGGCACATCGACTTCCTGCGGGCACTGCGCTCGTACGCCACCAGACAACGCCGCTACGGCGTCTGAGCCGGCGGCGACGCGTCAGTCGCCGCCGGGCGCGGTCAGGGTAGGTGGGTCAGTGCCCGGGTGAGGAAGTCGCCCAGGGCGGCCGGGGACTCGATCGTCAGGTCGGCGGCGTTGGCCACCTCCTGGCCGGTCTCCGAGTTGGCCACGGCCACGCAGACGCCGAGGAAGTCCGGGTCGGCGGCGGCACGGGCACGCAGCGCGGCGAAGGCCTTGATGTCCGAGACGTCGTCGCCGAAGTACCAGGCGCCGGTGGCGTCCTTGATCGCCTCGCCGATCACCATGCCCTTGTCCCGATCGACTGGCGGCTTGAGCTCCAGCACCATGCGCCCGGCCTGCACCCGCAACCCCAGCCGATCGGCCTGCGCCTGCCCCCACTGCTGCACGGTCGAGCCGAGCTGCGGAGCGGTACGCCAGTGCAGCGCGACGGAGAGCCGCTTGTACTCGACCAGCGTGCCGGGCGGCAGCTCCGCCCGGGCCAGGTCGGCCAGCTCCACCATGGTCGGCACCCAGGGCAGCGCCGCCGGCTCGGTGACGGTCTCCCCGCCGGAGTGGCTGTGCTCCAGCCCGTAGAGGCCGTAGAGGTCCACGCCGACGAGCCCGCCGAGCTGATCCCGGAGGAACTCGACGGGTCGGGCGGAGACGATCGCGACCCGCTGCACGATCGGGGCCAGCGCCTCGATCGCGGCCAGCGCCTTGGGCGCCGGGCGTACCGCGGTTGGATCGTCGTCGACGGGCGCAAGCGTGCCGTCGAAGTCGAAGAAGAGCACGGTCCCGGCCGCCCGGCTGGCGGTGGTCCGCCAGGCCTGGTCGGCATTCAACGGGGTCCTCGGCTGCTGACTGCCCAAATTCAACGGCGACACGCGCGTCAGCGTACCCCGGCGATGGAGGCTCATTCCTGGCCGAGTGGACCCGTTCGGCGGTACGCGATCAGCGTTCGGCGGCTCCTCGTCCGCGGCGACCGAACGGCACCACCGTCGCCTCCTGGCCATGGCTCAACAGGTAGCCCTCCACGAACCCGGTGTTGCGATCGCCGGTGTGGTTCTCGATCTCGGCGAGCCGTGCCACCAGGAACTCGGTGAGGGCGCTGATCCGGTTGTCCAGACGCTCGTGCAGCTCCGCCACGACGGCCAGGATGACCGCGGTGCCGGCGGTGATGAGCACGAACAGGTTGACGAGCAGCGGAAGCTGCCCGCCATCGACCGCGAGGGTCACTGCGTTACCGGTCGCCCAGAGTGTCACCGACACCGTCGCGACCACGACTGCCAACCACTTCAGGGTCATGGACAGACCCCTCCTTCTGTCCCGCAGGGCTGGGTTCGGCCTTGTCCCGTCCCCCCGCCGATGACGAGCCCAAGCAGTACGAATAGGGACGCTAGCGTGCCCGTTCCGGCCCCGGAGGCAAACGAATGAACCCGACCAGGCGTTCTTTCGCCATCTGAGGAACTACCCTGCTTGATTGCCCCTTTTTCGGACATCGACCGGCAGCGTTGGGCGGTATGCGAGATATCTGATGGTTTCGCGGATGTGGAACTTCTCCGCGTCCGACACGTTCGGATCGACCAGGCGGCGCAGCAGGGCCTCCACGTCGGGGTCCATCGGAGGGGCCGGCTGGCCCGCGCGAGGGCTGGCCGCGGTGCGGTCCCAGCCGAGTGCGGCGAAGGCTGCGGCCGGGTTCAAGCCCAGGCCCTCGCAGAAGGCGACCACCCGTTCGGCCTCCGGGTCGCTGGCCCAGTCGCCCCGGACCCACCGGTTGATGGTCTGCCGGGAGACGCCGGTGCGCCGGGACACCTCGGTGCCACTCCAGGCCCGGGTCGCCCGTGCCTCGTCCAGGGCGCGCCGGACGAAGGTGGCGAAGGCGATCTTCCGCGCATTGGCCGTCTCGGTCACCCCGTGACGGTACGGCCAGCCGGGTGCGAGTGCGCGGCCCGGCTCGCCACTGTCACGCATACGTGACGGGATCTTCGGATTTCGGGTAAACGATTCAGTGCCACTGTTGAGGGGTGTCACGCGGGCAGAATAGATGCCCTTAGTGGCAAACGTAAGCGGACGAAAAGCTGATACTGTCACGCCCATGGGACAATCTACGGTGTGTCACGTGCATGAGACGATTGGTGCTCACATGCGTCACGCCCCCGGTGCCAAGGGGGTGTGGTGACCGAGCTCGCCACCCGCGCCCAGGCCTTCGGGCTGATCGCCGAGGGGGTGGCCGCGGGGCTGACCGCTCCCTGGCGCCTCTACCTCGCCCGAGGTTGCCGCTACCTGTCGCTGAGCGTCGGCGACCGCGCCGAATGGAACGCCTGGCGTACCCATCTCGGCTGCCCGGAGCTGAGCGTCCGGGTCTACGACGCCGGCGGCGAGATCCGTCGATCCTCGGTGGCCGAGATCGTGCTGGACGGCTGCCGGATCAGCGTCGAGCTGGTCGAGGAGGTCAGCACCGACGACCTGGACCGGCTGCTCGTCGCGGATCCCACCACGATCGAGCCGGAGGAGCGATGACCTGGCGTCCGAGCTGGGCCGGAGCTGCCCGATGAGCCCATTCCTCGCGGTGTTCCTCGTTCTGGTGCTCGGTGCCACCAGCTACGCGGCCGGTCGTTTGCACGGGCAGCTCAGCTACCGCATCGGCTACCGCTTCGGTTACCGGCAGGGCTACTTCGACGGTGATCGGGGCGCCTGGAACCGGCGTCGACGCGACGCCCAGGCGGCGATCGCCTCCGCCCTGTCGGTCTCACCGGCGGGTGTCGTCCGCTCCGCCGGCACCGTCGCCCGCCCCGGCACCACGTACACCGGCTCGTCGTTCACCGCGCCGGCCGCCCCGATCACCGGGCGGCACCCGACCGGCACGCTCGTCCGACGTACCGGCTGAGGTCGGTCGGCGGGCGCAGGCCCGCCGACCGGCGCCACGAACGCGGTGCGTCGTCCGCGGCGGACACGCACCGTCGGGGTCACGTCAGACCGGTGACGGTGGCCCCGCCGGCCGGGATGCGCGCAGGGGGCATGCATCCCGGCCGGCTCCGCCGTGCCCGCCGCCGGGCTTCCTGACGGTGCGGGCCCCGGTGAAGCGGTGTTTTCACGCCCGTCTTCGGAGATCCACGTTCGTCCTCTAGCCGGGAGGGTCCGGCGCGGCTAGCGTCTAGGCATGGCACGGGGTTCTCCCGAGCCAGCCGGTCCGCCCGGATCTGCGACCTCGCGCACGGGGTTCCGCATCCGACCCCGTGTCCCCGGGCACCGGAGGAGGCGGAACACGGGTGGCGGGTGCCCATCCGTCGGAGCAGGCCTGTGACGACTCGCCGTACCACCGCCGGTGCCGACCAGACCCCGGCCGCGACTGCCACGACCCGCCGCGCCACCAGGAGCCGCCGCACGGCGGCCGCCGCGCCGGCCGACCCCAAGGAGCCGCGACCAGCCGGCCAGGCCTTTGTCCTGGACACTTCCGTGCTGCTCTCCGATCCGGCGGCGTTCCACCGGTTCGCCGAGCACGAGGTGGTGCTGCCTCTGGTGGTCATCACCGAGCTGGAAGGCAAGCGGCACCATCCGGAGCTGGGCTGGTTCGCCCGGCAGTCGCTACGGATGCTCGACGACCTGCGGGTCCGGCATGGCCGACTCGACCGACCGGTGCCCGCCAACGACGTCGGCGGCACACTGCGGGTGGAGCTCAACCACACCGACGACGGCGTGTTGCCGCCCGGGTTCCGCACCGAGAGCAACGACGCCCGGATCCTCTCCGTCGCGCTGAACCTCGCCGCCGAGGGGCGGGAGGTGACCCTGGTCAGCAAGGACATGCCGCTGCGGGTCAAGGCGGCCTCGGTGGGCCTGCGGGCCGACGAGTACCGCCACGGCCAGGCCAGCGACCCCACCTGGACCGGCATGTCCGAGCTGGATCTGGGCGAGGAGCAGATCGGTCGGCTGTACGCCGGCGAGTCGCTCGACCTCGACGAGGCGGCCGGGCTGCCCTGCCACACGGGCCTGGTGCTGCACTCGGCGCGTGGTTCGGCGCTCGGTCGGGTGCTGCCGGACAAGTCGGTCCGGTTGGTCCGGGGCGACCGGGAGGCGTTCGGGCTGCACGGCCGCTCGGCCGAGCAGCGTATCGCTCTCGACCTGCTGCTCGACGAGGCGATCGGGATCGTCTCGCTGGGCGGCCGGGCCGGCACCGGCAAGTCGGCGTTGGCGCTCTGCGCCGGGCTGGAGGCGGTGATGGAGCGCCGCCGCCACAAGAAGGTGATCGTGTTCCGCCCGCTGTACGCCGTCGGCGGCCAGGAGTTGGGCTACCTGCCGGGCTCGGAGTCGGAGAAGATGTCGCCCTGGGCCCAGGCGGTCTTCGACACGCTCGGCGCGGTGGTCCACGAGAACGTGCTGGAGGAGGTCACCTCGCGGGGCATCCTCGAGGTGCTGCCGCTGACCCACATCCGGGGGCGCAGCCTGCACGATGCCTATGTGATCGTGGATGAGGCCCAGTCGCTGGAGCGCGGGGTGCTGTTGACCGTGCTGTCCCGGATCGGGCAGGGCTCCCGGGTGGTGCTCACCCATGACGTGGCCCAGCGGGACAATCTGCGGGTCGGCCGGCACGACGGGGTGACCGCTGTCATCGAAGCGCTCAAGGGCCATCCGCTCTTCGCTCACGTCACGCTCAGCCGTTCGGAGCGATCGCCGATCGCCGCGATGGTCACGGATCTCCTGGAGGACATCCCGATTTAACGACGCTTATGTGGGCTTTTGTCCGCATTTTCGGTGTGGCGCAGATCACAAAGAGGCTGGTTGGTTTCCCATCAGCCTCACTGTGCGCAATCGTGTCCCACGAGCGTCCACGCACCACGGGAATCGTTGGTGATCGTTCGTCACGAGACGGGCGACATCGGCGGCGGTCGGTGTGTCGGCGCGACCGGCAACCGGTCGGGGCGCTCGTGGCACGGCTGGCGGCCCGCATGTGGCCGCACCGCGCCGCGTCCTTGCCCCCGACGAAGGGACCACTTCGTGAGTCGGCTGTGGAGCCGGTTGGGCGCCCGTACGGCCGCTGTGGCACTGCTCTCCGTGGGCGTTGCCGGTGGCTTCTACCTGGGCGAAGATCGGGAAACCCAGCAACAGGGCCTGACCGCGCAGGTCGGCGTCGAGGTCGACCGGGTCGATCTTGCCTACCAGCGTGATCGGCAGGCCTCCCACCAGGTGAAGTTCGCCCAGCAGCGGGCCGCCGAATACCAGGCCAAGCTGCGCGCGGCACAGGCCGCCAAGGAAGCCGCCGAGCGGGCCCGCAGGGCCGAAGCCGCCGCGGCGTCCCGTAAGCGCGAGCGTGCGGCGGCCAACGCGCCGGCCAAGCCGTACGACGGGCCGATCCCGGCGTCCTGCGCCGAGTACAGCGGTAACCGGAAGACCGGCTGCGCCATGATGATCGACGCGGGCTTCGGCATCGCCGAGTTCCCCTGCCTGGAGAAGCTCTGGACCAAGGAGAGCGGCTGGAACCACAAGGCCAACAACTCCTCGTCCGGTGCGTACGGGATCCCGCAGGCACTGCCGGGCAGCAAGATGGGTTCCGTCGCCAGCGACTGGCGGACGAACCCGGCCACCCAGATCAAGTGGGGGCTGGGCTACATCAAGGGCAGGTACAAGACGCCCTGCGGTGCCTGGGGCTACTTCCAGAACAACGGCCACTACTGACGGCTTCGACGGCGGGGCGGGTGGCGACCACCCGCCCCGCCGTCGCGCGTACATCCGGTCTGTTCGGACGGGACGCGAGTGGCGGTCGGCGACTTTTGCTGATAGCAGTTGGGGGGTGACCCTGCACCCGTCAAGCGGCGACCCCCACCGGTTCGGCACCGAGGCGTTCTACGCCGCGCTCGGCCGGGCGTTCGTCGCGATGTGCGCGGTGGTCCCGTTCCTCTTCCTCATCGAGGCCGTCGATCAGGGGCTCGCGTTCGGCCTGGACGCCACCGCCGGCATCATCCCGCAACGCATCGACGGGCTGGACGGGGTCTTCTTCTCCCCGTTCCTGCACCACGGCTTCGACCACCTCTACAGCAACAGCATCCCGCTGATCCTGCTGGGCACCTTCGTCCTGGCCGCCGGTGCCCGCCGGTTCCTCTGGTCGACCCTCATCATCATCCTGGTCAGCGGGCTCGGGGTGTGGTTCACCGGCTCGCCCAACTCGGTGGTGGTCGGTGCCAGCGGCGTGATCTTCGGCTACCTGGGCATCCTGCTCACCCGGGGCATCGTCGAGCGCAGCTGGTGGAACTTCGCGGTCTTCCTGCTGGTTGGCCTGCTCTACGGCTGGCAACTGGTCGGCATCCTCCCCACCGACGAGCGGATCTCCTGGCAGGGCCACCTGTTCGGGCTGCTCGGCGGGGTGGTGGCGGCGATCCTGTTCCGTCGCCGCCGGCCGGCCCTGGATGGCCCGGACTACTCCGGTTCCACCCTCAGCCTGCCCTGACCGATTCCTCGGCGCGCCTCTGGGACGTGCTTGCCCGACCGCTGCCACCCGCCTACCGTCTAGATCAGCAAGCGTTGATCCGTGAGCGGAAAGCGACGGTACGCCATGCGCGAGGTCGACATCGCCGTGATCGGGGCCGGTCCGGCTGGCCTCTTCGCCGCGTACTACGCAGGGTTCCGGGGGTTGTCGGTGGCGGTGATCGACGCGCTGCCGGAGCCGGGCGGTCAGGTCACCGCCATGTACCCGGAGAAGCTGATCCTGGACGTGGCCGGCTTCCCGGCCATCAAGGGCCGGGATCTGGTGGCCAACCTGGTCGCTCAGGCCGCCCCGTTCGGCCCGCAGTACCTCCTCGGCACCCGTGCCGAGAAGCTCTCGTACGCCGATGACCGGCCGGTGCTCGGCCTGGCCGGTGGCGAGCAGCTGGGTTGCGGCGCGGTCGTGGTCACCGGTGGGCTTGGCAGCTTCAGCCCACGACCGCTGCCGTGCGCCGACGGCGCCCCAGGCACAGGGATCGTCTACTTCGTCACCGCGCCGGCCGAGCTGACCGACCGGGATGTGCTGATCGTCGGTGGCGGCGACTCCGCCTTCGACTGGGCGCTGGCCCTGCAACCGTTGGCCCGTTCGGTGACCCTGGTGCACCGACGGGAGAAGTTCCGGGCGCACGCCTCGACGGTCGCCCGCGTGCTGTCGCTGCCGGTGCGGGTGATGGTCAACGCCGAGGTCACCCGGCTGATCGGGGATGGCACGGTGACCGGCGCCGAGGTGACCGTACGCGGCGGCGCGGCCGAGACGCTGCCGGTGGGCACCGTGGTGGCCGCCCTCGGCTTCACCGCCGACCTGGGCCCACTCGCCGAGTGGGGGCTGCGACTGGATCGCCGGCACATCCTGGTGGACAGCGCCATGGCGACGAACCTGCCCCGGGTCTTCGCGGCCGGCGACATCACGGAATACCCGGGCAAGGTCCGGCTGATCGCCACCGGCTTCGGTGAGGCCGCGACGGCGGTCAACAACGCGGCGGTGGCCATCGACCCGAGCGCCCACCTGTTCCCCGGGCACTCCTCCGACGCCGGCTGAGCGCCGGTATCGGTGCCGCCGCGCCGACCGTGGCGTCGGCTGCGGTCAGCGCGGTGGGGGCAGACCGACCAGGTCGGCCAGCAGCCCGACCTGGTGGTCGAAGTACGCGTCCCGGTGCGCGACGGTCCGGTTGAGCCGGCCGAACAGCTCGAAGCTGATCAGCCCGAAGAGCTGGGTCCAGCCGGCCATGCCCCGGGCCAGCAGGGCGGGGGGCAACCCGGGAAAGAACGCGTCGGCCAGCTCGGTCAGGTCGTCGTGCAGCTGCGGCGGCAGCTCATTGGCGGGCGGCGGGCTGAGCAGGCCGTCCTCCAGCCCTTCGCGGAGCAGGCCGACCAGGGTCAGCGGGGGGCGCTGGGCCGGGCCGACGGTGTCGTCCGGGGCGGCGTACCCGGGGACCGGGCTGCCGTAGAGCAGCGCGTATTCGGCGGGATGGGCGAGCGCCCAGTCCCGCGCCGCCCGACAGACCGCCTGCCAGCGGGCGCGGAGGTCGAGCCGATCGGGGGCGGCGACGGCCGCCGCCTCCACCGCGTCGCCGAGTGCGTCGTACGCCTCGATGATCAGCGCGGTGAGCAGGTCGTCCCGGCTCGGGAAGTAGCGGTAGACGGCCGACGAGACCATGCCCATGTCCCGGGCGACCGCGCGCAGCGAGAGGTTCGCGCCATCAGTGGCGAGGTGCTGGCGGGCGACCGCCTTGATCTCGTCGAGCATTTCGGCGCGGACCCGGGCGCGGATCGAGGAAGCGGGCATGGGGCCCAGTCTGCCACGGTTCGGAGCGCCAATCCAAAAAAAGAGCACTGCTCTTGACGGCTGTCGTAGCGACGGGTCATGCTGGGCGAGCACTTCGAGAGCACCGCTCTTGTTTCGTATCTCCGCTCCCAAGGAGTTCCCATGGCACTGCACGTGATCGTCGGCACCGGCCCGGTCGGCACCGCGACCGCCCGCCTTCTCGCCGACCGAGGTGAGCGGGTCCGGGTGATCAGTCGCCGGGGCGCCGGGCCGGAGCATCCGGCCATCGAACGGATCGCCGCCGACGCCGCCGAGGTCGACCGGCTCAGCGCGCTGACCGAGGGCGCGCAGGCGCTGTACAACTGCGCGAACCCGGCGTACCACCGCTGGCCCATCGACTGGCCGCCGCTGGCCGGTGCGCTGCTCGCCGCCGCCGAACGGTCCGGCGCGGTGCTCGCCACGGTCGGCAACCTCTACGGGTACGGGCCCGTCGACGGCCCGATGACCGAGCAGACCTCGCCGGCGGCGACCGGCATCAAGGGGCGGGTACGCAACCAGATGTGGGACACCGCGCTCGCCGCCCACCGGGCCGGCCGGGCGCGGGTCACCGAGGTACGCGGCTCCGACTATGTCGGCGTCGACGGCACCTCACTGGCGATGATGGTGCTGCCCCGGGTGCTCGCCGGGCGGCGGGTCTTCCTGCCGGTCGACTGGGACGCCCCGCACACCTGGACGTACATCCCGGACGTCGCCCGTACCCTCGTCGCCGCCGCCACCGACCCCGGGGCCTGGGGACGGGTCTGGCATGTGCCGAGCGCCCCGGCCGCACCGATGCGTGAGCTGGCCACCCGGGCGGCGGCGCTGGCGGGCGCACCCGTGCCGCGGCTGACCCGGATGCCCTACCCGGTGCTGTGGCTGGGCGGCCTGGCCAACCCGTTCGTGCGGGAACTGCGGGAGACCGCCTACCAGTTCGACCGGCCGTTCCTGATGGACTCCGCCGCCGCCACCGCCGCCCTGGGCGTCGAGCCGACCCCGCTGGAGGACGCGCTCACGGAGACCGTCGCAGCCCTGCGCCGCTGAACCGCCCGACCCCGTCGGCAACTCGCCATCGCCATCGCCGTCCGGCTCGCCCGCCGTCCACCCCGCCGCCGGTGGCTCAGCGGCGGGACGGCGGGGCGAGCGCGGCGACCAGCACGGCCACCATCGTCAGCGCGGCCCCGAACAGGGTGTTCAGGCCGAGGTTCGAGGCCGCGGTGGGCAGCACCAGGTCCAGCAGGACGGCGCCCACGATCTGGCCGGCGATGGTGGCCAGACCGAGCAGCAGCACACCCGTGAAGCGCACGATCGCGGCGGCGATCGCGATGAACACGATGCCGATCGGGCCACCCAGGTAGAGCCACGGCTCGGTCGGCAGGTGGCCGGTGGGCCAGCCGCGTACCGCGATGTCGATCGCGAACGCGACGAGCAGGGTGACCGTGCCCACGGCGAAATTGACCAACGTGGCGGTCAACGCGCTGTCGGCCGCCGCCCGGACCCGGCCGTTGACCGCCTGCTGCCAGGCGATGCCCACCCCGGCGAGCAGGGGCAGCAGGGCCAGCGCCAGGGTGCCCGGGTCACCGAGCCGGTCACCAACCGCCAGGACGACCGCGAACACGGTGAGCACCGCACCCGCCAGCCGCTGCAGGGTCACCGGCTGCCGGCCCGTCGGCCCGATCCCCGCCCGGTCCACGGCGAGGCTGCTGCCGGTCTGGCCGGCGACCACCGCCACCGTGAAAACCGCCACACCCAGCGAGCCGATGGTGAGCCCCTGGGTGGCCACCAGGAACGCCCCGCACATCCCGCCGAGGCACTGCCACGGCCGCAGCGCGCCCGCCGCCAGAGCACGCCGCGTCGCGGCCAGGCCACGCCGCCCACCGGGGGTGGCGGGCACCAGCACCAGGAGCACCAACAGGCCGAGGCCGAACGAGACCACCGCGGCGGCGAAACCGTCAGCTAGCCGTACGCCCAACTCGCCGTTGATTCGAGACTGCACCGCCACCGCGACCCCGGAGACCGATGCCAGCGCGACACCGGTGATCCGGCGGGTGGCCGACAGGACCTGCGGGACTGCCGTGTCGGTGGCGGTCACTCCTGTTCGGCCAGTGGACGGCCGTCGAAGTCGACCGCCGAGTAGAGCGCCAGCTTCTCCAGCCGGTGGTACGAGTCGATCACCCGGATGGTGCCGCTCTTCGACCGCATCACAATCGACTGGGTGTACGCGCCGCCGGCCCGGTAACGCACCCCGCGCAGCAGATCACCGGAGGTGACCCCGGTCGCCACGAAGAAGCAGTTGTCCCCGGTGACCAGGTCGTCGGTGCCCAGCACCCGATCCAGGTCGTGCCCGGCGGCGAGCGCCTTCTCCCGCTCCTGCTCGTCGCGCGGCCAGAGCTTGGCCTGCATCGCACCGCCCATGCACTTCAGCGCGCAGGCGGAGATGATGCCCTCCGGGGTGCCGCCGATGCCCATCAGGACGTCGACATCCGACTCGCCCCGGGCGGCCGCGATGGAGCCCGCGATGTCGCCGTCGGAGATGAAGCGGATGCCCGCCCCGGTCCGGCGAATCTGCGCGACCAGGTCGTCGTGGCGGCTCCGATCCAGCACGCAGACCGTCACCTCGGAGACGTCGGTGCCCTTGACCTTGGCGATCCGGCGCAGGTTTTCGGCCACCCCGGCGTTGATGTCCACCACATCGGCGTACGCCGGCCCGACAGCGAGCTTCTCCATGTAGAAGACCGCGCTGGGGTCGAACATCGCACCCCGCTCGGAGACGGCGAGCACCGCCACGGCGTTCGGCATGCCCTTGCTCATCAGCGTGGTGCCGTCGACCGGGTCAACGGCCACGTCCACCTCCGGGCCCGTCCCGTCGCCGACCTGTTCGCCGTTGAAGAGCATCGGGGCGTTGTCCTTCTCGCCCTCGCCGATCACCACCACGCCGCGCATCTGGATCGAGTTGATGAGCTTGCGCATCGCGTCGACGGCGGCCCCGTCGCCGCCCTCCTTGTCGCCCCGGCCAACCCACCGACCTGCGGCCATCGCCGCGGCCTCGGTGACCCGGACCAGGTCGAGGGCGAGGTTTCGGTCGAGATCCTGTGGGATCCGCGTCCTGGTGTTCGTCATTCCGCTGCTCCTCCTCGCGACGGTGCGGGGACGGCCGGTCGCAGGGCGGTCCCCGCTGCCGGCTTTGTCGCTGATCCTCACACGATCGCCGACCGGGCGTCGGCGCGGGGCGGTGATGGCCCGGATACCGCCGGTCGGGCGGCTGCGAAGATAGAGGGGTGGAACCCGCACAGCCAGCCGACCGCGTACCCGCCGACCGCACGCCGCCCGACGGCCAGCCGCCGGTCGACGTCCCCACCGGCCCCCGTCGTGAGTCCGCCGCGACCGATCCGACGCCGGCCGCCGGCGAACCGGCCCTGGTCCCGTCCGGCCCGGCCACAGCCCCGCCGGTGGACGAGCCGGCCCGGAACCAGCCCGACGGCACCGCACAGGCCGGGGAGCGGCCGGCACCACCGCCGCGGGCGGAATCCGGCAAATCCGAGCGGTCGCCGAAGGACATGGCGATCTCGCTGCTGGTGCTGCTTGTCCCGATCGCGCTGCTGCTGGCGTTCTACCGGGGGTTTCTCGGCGGCGATCAGGCCGCGACCGTCGATCCGGCCCCCGCGATCGAGCAGGCCCGGTCGGCGAACGTCTTTCCGGTGAGCCAGCCGCAGGGGCTCGGCTCCGACTGGTTGACGGTCAGCGCCCGCTATCAGACCGTCGAGGACGGCGCGAACCTGCGGCTCGGCTACCTCACGCCGGAGGGACGGGGCGTCCAACTCCTGCAGAGCAGCGTCCCGGCGGAGCGGCTGCTCCCCGCCGAGCTGACCGACCAGGGTCAGCCGCAGGGCACCACAGAGTTGGCCGGACGCACCTGGCAGCTCTACACGGCGCGGGGGAACCAGCAGGCGCTGGTCCTGCTGGAGCCGACCCGCACGGTGATCGTCGTCGGCGACGCCCGGGACAACGAACTGCGCGAACTGGCCGGCTCGTTGCGCTGACGGGCCCGTCGATCGGCGGCCCCGATGGCGAAATTGGGCAACCAGACAGAAGGGTGATTGTCCGACGCGTCGACAGGGAACAAAGAGGGAGTGATCCGGGCGCGCTGCTCGGCCCGGATCGCGCGGCGCAGCCGACGGTGCTGCTGCGTCGCCGGAGTTTCCGGCGCCGTCCAGGTCGTCGGGTGACCCTCTTGGGAGACACGTATGACTGTTCGTCGACTCAGCGCCGGCCTGGTAGCCGCCGCTCTGATCACGCCAGCCCTGGCCGCCTGCGCCAGCGGTGGAACCGGCACCGCCGGATCGACCGCGTCCCCGACGGTGACCGCGTCCGGCACGGCGAGCCCGTCCGGCGGCGCACCGGTGGCGGGCGACGCCAAGCAGGCCCTGCTCGACTCCACCAAGGAGATCAGCAACGGCAACTTCCGGTTCACCCTGGCCGGCGCCGGCTCGACGGCGGAGGGGCAGGTGCACCAGCCGAGCCAGAGCGCGGCGATGAAGTTCGCCATCGGCGGCCCCTCGTCCGACCTTGCGATGAAGCTCGACGTGATCCACTTCAAGCCGGACAGCTGGGTGAAGCTGGAGCTGACCGGCCCCACCGCCGACAGCCTGCCCGCCATCAAGCAGCTCAACCTCGGTAAGTACCAGCACCTGGACCAGGCCCGGATCAAGGGCAACCGCAATCTCGGCTTCGACTTCGACAAGGTCGACCCGGCCGGCAGTGCGGTGCTGACCCAGGGCATCACCGAGGTTCGCAGCACCGGCACCGGCACGTACGCCGGCACCATCGACGTCACCAAGGCCGCCGAGGCGGGCTCGCTGAACGCCGCCACGATCGCCGCGCTGGGCACCCAGGCGAAGACGGTCCCGTTCACCGCGAAGGTGGACCCGCAGGGCCGCCTCAGCGAGCTGGTGCTGCAGCTGCCGGCCGCCGGGCAGACCGCCGCCCAGGAGATCCGGATGACGTACTCCGACTACGGTGCCGCCACCGCCGCCCAGAAGCCGCCGGCGGACCAGGTCGTCGAGGCGCCGGCCGAGCTGTACAGCCTGTTCAACTGACCGTCGTACGCGGGTGGGGTGGCTCCGGCCGCCCCGCCCGCGGTCAGGAAGCGGGCTCCTGCCGGGCGGCGTCGATCCGCGCCCGCGCACCGTCCAGCCAGCGTTGACAGATCACCGCAAGCTTCTCCCCGCGCTCCCAGAGCGCCAGCGACTCCTCCAGGGACGTGCCGCCGGCCTCCAGCCGCTCGACCACCGAGGCCAGCTCGGCGCGGGCCTGCTCGTAACTGAGCCGCTCGTCCGGCCCGGCCTTCGTGTCGTCAGTCATCGCGTCCATCTCAGCACATCGCTCCCCACGTCACCGCGTCGCCACTCAGCCGTCCACCGTCGCGGCCAGCTCGCCGTCGGCCAGCCGTACCCGCAACGGGTCGCCCTTGCCCACCTCCGCTGCCGCCCGGACCACGTGGCCGTCCGCGCGCTGCACGATCGCGTACCCCCGGTCGAGGGTGGCGGCGGGGGAGAGCGCGCGCAGCCGGGCCAGGGTGTGCCGCAGGTCGTCGTCGGCGGCGGCGAGTCGGTGCTCCAGGCAGCGGCCGGCCCGCTGGCGCAGCGCGGTCAGCTCGGTCGCCCGATGCTCCACCATCACCTGAGGTCGGGCCAGCACCGGCCGGGAACGCAGTCCGTCGAGCCGATGCGTCTCCCGGTCCACCAGGTTGCGCACCGCCCGTTGCAGCCGCGAACGGGCCTGGCCGATGAGGCGTACTTCCTCGGTGAGGTCGGGGACGACCCGCTTGGCCGCGTCGGTCGGGGTGGAGGCACGGACGTCGGCGACGTAGTCGATCAGCGGCGCGTCCGTCTCGTGGCCGATCGCGCTGACCACCGGCGTACGGCAGCCGAACACCGCGCGGCAGAGCGCCTCGTCGGAGAAGGGCAGCAGGTCCTCGATGCCACCGCCGCCCCGGGCGATGATGATCACGTCGATGGTGGGGTCGGCGTCCAGCACCTTGAGCGCGTCGACGATCTGCGGCACCGCGGACGGGCCCTGCACGGCCACGTTGACCGTGCGGAACTCCACTGCGGGCCAGCGCCGCCGGGCATTGGTCAGCACGTCCCGCTCCGCCGCCGACGCGCGACCGGTGATGAGCCCGATCCGGCCAGGTAGGAACGGCAGTCGGCGTTTGCGGGAGCGGTCGAAGAGCCCCTCGGCGGCGAGCAGCTTCTTGAGCTTCTCCAGCCGGGCCAACAGCTCTCCGAGCCCCACCTGTCGGATCTCGTCGGCGCGCAGGCTCAGCGTGCCCCGGGCGGCGTAGAACTCCGGTTTGGCGTGCAGCACCACGCGGGCACCCTCGCGCAGCTCCGGTGCGCCGGCGTCCAGCACGTCCCGGTTGGTGGTGACGGTCAGGCTCAGGTCGGCCGACGGGTCACGCAGGGTGAGGAAGACGGTGCTGGCTCCGGGGCGGCGGCTGATCTGCGCCACCTGCCCGTCCACCCACACCCAGCCCAGCTTGGCGATCCATGCCCCCACCTTCTGGCTGACCACCCGTACCGGCCAGGGCTCCTCAGCGCTGCTGCCCCCGCCACCCCCGCTGCCCCCGCCACCCCCGCTGCTCCCCACCCGCGCCCCATCACTCACCCACCCACCCTAAGGCCCACCCCACCAGGACCGTTGATCATGAAGTTGTTGCCCTTTGGCGCGGCGTGTCGTGGCAATAACTTCATGATCACCGGGGTGGGCGGTCGAGCTGTCGCGGGGTCGCGGACTCTGCCGGGGGGAAATCGGACACGTACGATGGACGGGTGACCGAGGCTCAGGCGACTCCCCAGACCGGCAAGCGCGTGCTCCTGGCCAAGCCCCGCGGCTACTGCGCGGGTGTCGACCGCGCGGTGCAGACCGTCGAGGAGGCGCTGAAGCTCTACGGTGCCCCGATCTACGTGCGCAAGCAGATCGTGCACAACAAGCACGTCGTGCAGACCCTGGAGGCCCAGGGTGCGATCTTCGTGGAGGAGAACGAGGAGGTGCCGGAGGGCGCCACCGTCATCTTCTCCGCGCACGGCGTGGCTCCCGAGGTCTACGAGCAGGCGAAGCAGCGCTCGCTGAAGGCGATCGACGCGACCTGCCCGCTGGTGACCAAGGTGCACCACGAGGCGAGGCGGTTCGCCGCGGAGGACTACGACATCCTGCTGATCGGCCACGAGGGGCACGAAGAGGTCGTCGGCACCGCTGGTGAGGCCCCCGCGCACATCCAGCTGGTGGACGGCCCGGACGACGCCGACAAGATCACCGTCCGCGACCCGGCGAAGGTCGTCTGGCTCTCCCAGACCACGCTCTCGGTCGACGAGACGCTGGAGACGGTGGCCCGGCTCAAGCAGCGCCTGCCGCTGTTGCAGTCTCCGCCCAGCGACGACATCTGCTACGCCACCTCCAACCGGCAGCACGTGATCAAGGAGATCGCCGCCGACTGCGACGTGGTGATCGTCGTGGGCTCGACGAACTCCTCCAACTCGGTCCGCCTGGTCGAGGTCGCCCTGGACGCGGGCGCCCGCGCCGGTCACCTGGTCGACTTCGCCCACGAGATCGACGACGCCTGGCTGGAGGGGGCCACCACGGTCGGCCTGACCTCTGGCGCGAGCGTCCCGGACGACCTGGTCCAGGAGGTGCTGGTCCACCTCGCCGCACGGGGCTTCGCCGACGTCGAGGAGATCACCACCGCCAACGAGCGGCTCACGTTCTCGCTTCCGCAGGAGCTGAGGCGGGACATGAAGGCCGCCGCGGCGCGCGGCTGAGCATGGGAACGAACTCGGCCCGGCGTACGTCAGATTCGGCATGAGGATCTTTCGGCTCGCCGTTCCCGTGCTGGCCGTCTGCGTGGCGTTGAGCGCCTGCGGCAGTCAGGACGTCGGAGGCGGCACACCCACACCGACCCCGTCGGGAGCGCAGCCGGCGACCAGCCAGCCCACGCCCGACCCGACCGCCTCGCCATCGACCGTCGACCCCACCCCGCCATCGGGCCCGAAGACCGGGAAGCCGGGCGGTCCGAGTACGCCCCCGGGGGTCGGGAACACCACCCTGACCGGCACGGTGCAGAGCGGCGTGGAGCCCAACTGCGTGCTGCTCGACGGTTACCTGCTTCTCGGCGGCCCGCGTGACGTGCTGACGCCGGGTGCGCGGGTGGAGGTCACCGGTCGGGTGGAGCCCGACATGATGACCACCTGCCAGCAGGGCACCCCGTTCGTCGTATCGAGCGCCAGCCGGTCCTGACCAGCCCGCCGGGGGTTGCGTGGTGGTCTAGCGGGCCGAGACCTCGTCGTCGGCTGGATCGGCCAGCTCGGGTGCCTGCGGCTGTCGGGGCGTCAACTCGACCTGCGGGGGCGTGGCCAACATCTCGTCCGAGACGCCCAGCTCGGCGAGCTTACGGGCGCTGACCAGCACCCGGGCTTCCAACGAGCCGACCGCCCGGTTGTACGCCGTCACCGCACCGGCCAGCGACGACCCGAGCTTTCCCACGTGGTCGCCCAGGGTCGAGAGCCGGCCGTACAGCTCTCGGGCCAGGGTGTGCACCGCGAGCGCGTTGCGGGCCAGAGCTTCCTGCCGCCAGGAGTAGGCGACCGTGCGGAGCAGGGCGACCAGCGTGGCCGGCGTGGCCAGCACCACGTTGCGGGTGAACGCGTGCTCCAGCAGCGTCGGGTCACGCTGGAGCGCGACGTCGAGAAACGGATCGGCGGGGACGAACAGCACCACGAACTCCGGTGCGTTGTCGAACGCCGACCAGTACGACTTGGCGGCCAGGGCGTCGACGTGCCCCCGCAGGTGTCGGGCGTGCGCGTCGAGGTGGGTGTCCCGGCCGCGCTCGTCGCGGGCCTCCATGGCCGTCAGGTACGCGTCGAACGGCGCCTTGGCGTCCACCACCACCGATCGGCCGCCGTGCAGCCGGACCACCAGATCCGGGCGGACGACCCCCTGGTCGGTGGCGGCGGTGACCTGCTCGGAGAAGTCGCAGTGCTCCAGCATCCCGGCCGCCTCGACGATCCGGCGTAGCTGGTGCTCACCCCAGCGGCCCCGCACCTGTGGTGCCCGCAGCGCCGCCACCAACTGCTTGGTCTCGGTGCGCAGCTCGCCGGAGACCGCGCTCATCGACCGGACCTGCTCGCGCAGCTCGGCGTACGCGTCGACCCGGTCGTGCTCCAGCTCGGCCACCCGCTGCTCGTAGCGGTGCAGGGTGTCGTGCAGCGGGGCGACCGCCCGGGCCACCGCTTCCTGGGACTGCGCGGTGGCCTCGTAGCTCAAGGCCCGCATGGACTGCTCCAGCCGGCCCTCGCCCTCCCGGGTCGCGGTCAGGGTGGCATCGAGGCGGGCGATGTCCGCCGCCGACCGGGACGTGGCCGCGAACCAGCCCACCGCCCCGCCGGCGCCGAGGCACACGATCACCAGGAGCAGCGTCGAGACGTCCATCACCGGAGCTTGCCAGACGGATACGACGTGCGAGCCGGGGGTACGTTCGATGACATGGAACTTGTGCTCTGCCTCGCCGTCGTGGTGGTCGGCGCGTTGGGCGCCTCGGCGCTCATCCGTGCCCAGGCCACCGCCCGCCGGCGCACCGAGCTCGGCGACGCCCGCGCGGAGGCGCAACGGTGGTACGAGCGCCTCGGCGGCCAGTTGATGAACCTGCAAGGTGACGAGCCGGCGGTACGCCAGGCGCTGGCCGACGCCGGTGAGCGGTACAACGCGGCGGGCTCGCAGCTGGAGCAGGCGCGCACGCCGCACCAGTTCGGGTTGGCCCGGGAGACCGCGCTGGAGGGGCTGGCGTACATCCGGGCGGCGCGTACCGCGCTGGGCATCGATCCGGGCCCCGAGGTGCCGCAGTTGGCCGCCGCGCGCGGCGTGGGGCAGCTCACCAAGGAGCGTGCGGTCGACGTGCAGGGGCAGACCTTCCGGGCTGGCCCGCAACCCGGCCGGGAGACGCCCTACTACTACCCCGGTGGGCGTTATCAGGGCCGACCGGTGCCGGCCGGCTGGTATTCGACGCCGTGGTGGAAGACGGCGCTGGGCGCCGGCGCCGGTGTGCTCGGCGGCATCCTGATCGCCGACGCGTTGTTCTCGCCCGCCTTCGCCGACCCCGGGTACGGCTACGACGAGGGCTACCAGGAGGGCTTCGGCGACGGCGTCGATCAGGGCGGGGACGGCGGCGACCAGGACTTCGGCGGCGGCGACCAGGGTGGTGACGGCGGCGGGGACGTCGGCGGTGGCGACTACGCCGGTGGCGACTTCGGTGGAGGTGGCTTCGGTGGCGGTGGCTTTGGTGGCGGGGACTTCGGCGGTGGCGACTTCGGTGGCGGCGACTTCTGACCGTCGCTGAGTGATCTGCGAAGACAGGCCCCGGTCGTAGCGACCGGGGCCTGTCTTTGGTTCCGCTGATCAGCCGGTGTTGCGCATCCCGGCGGCGATGCCGTTCACCGTGGTGAGCAGTGCCCGCTCCAGGGCCGTGCCGTCGCTCGGCGCACGTCGGCCGCCCGGCGCGGTGGCCACCGCCCGTCCGGCGGCACCCGACTCCCGGTACTGCCGCAGTAGCGCCACCTGGAGGTGGTGCAGCGGCTCCAGGTAGGTGTCCCGCACGGCCAGGGTGCGCTGGAGCACCGGCGAGTTTTCCAGCAGGGCGGGCGAGGCGGTCACCGCCAGCACCTCCCGCTTGGTCAGCTCGTACTCCTGCTCGATCTGCTCGAAGATCGGGTGCAGCTTCTCCGGCACCAGCGTCTCGACGTACCGGCGGGCGATGCTCAGGTCGGTCTTGGTCACCATCATCTCGACGTTCGACAGGAACGTGCGGAAGAAGTGCCAGTTGCGGTGCATCTCGGCCAGCACGTCCGCCAGCCCGGCCTCACGGGCGGCGGCCAGCCCGGAGCCGACGCCGAACCAACCCGGCACGATCTGCCGGGTCTGCGTCCACCCGAACACCCACGGAATGGCCCGCAGACCGGACAGGCCCGCGCCGGTGTTCGGGCGCTTCGCCGGACGGGAGCCGATGTTCAGTGCGCCGAGCAGCTCGGTGGGGGTGGACGCCCAGAAGTACGCCGGCAGGTCCGGGTCCTCGACGAGCGACCGGTAGGACTGGTACGCCGATTCGGAGACCACGTCCATCGTCGCGTCCCAGCGTTCCAACATCTCGGCCGGCTGCCGAGGTGCGGTGTGCAGCAGGGTCGCCTGGAGCACGGCGGCGAGGGTGAGCTCCAGGTTCTCCCGGGCCAGTGAGGGCAGGGTGTACTTGTCGGAGATCACCTCACCCTGCTCGGTCACCTTGATCGCGCCGTCCAGCGTGCCGTACGGCTGGGCCAGAATCGCCTCGTGCGTCGGCCCGCCGCCGCGCCCGACCGTGCCGCCTCGGCCGTGGAACAGCCGCAGGTGTACGCCGTGTCGGGCGGCCACGTCGCGCAGGGCGCGCTGCGCCCGGTGGATCGACCACTGGCTGGTGGTGATCCCGGCCTCCTTGTTCGAGTCGGAGTAGCCGAGCATGACCTCCTGCACGTCGCCTCGGGCGGTGACCAGCGCGCGGTACGCGGGCAGCGACAGCAGCTCGTCGAGCATTTCGCCACCGGCGTTCAGCTCGGCCGGAGTCTCCAACAGCGGCACGAACCCGACTCGGGCCCGCCCACTGTGCACGTCCACCAGGCCGGCCTCGCGAGCCAGCACCACCGCGGCCAGCACGTCGTCGACGCCCAGGGTCATCGAGATGATGTACGACTCGATCACCTCGGTGCCGAACCGGTCCTGTGCCTCCCGGATGGTGCTGAACACGTCGAACGTCTTGCGGGCCGGCTCGGACAGCGCAGTATCCACCGTAGAGAGGGGTCGGCGGCCGGTCAGCTCGTCGGCGAGCAGTTTGGTGCGCTCCAGCCGGCTCAGCGCCGGGTAGTCGGAGACCTCCCCGACGGCCTCGTAGAGCTGGGCGAGCACCGTGTGGTGCGCCTCGGCGTGCTCCCGAACGTCCATGGTGGCCAGGTGCAGGCCGAACGCGGAGACCGTGCGGATGGTGGAGGCCAGCCGGCCGACGGCGGTGAGCTGCCCGGCGTTGCGGGCCAGCGAGGCGCGCAGCAGATCCAGGTCGGCGATCAGCTCGGCGGAGCCCAGGTAGTCCCGGCCCGGCACGTGCGCGGTGCCCTGGCGCAACCGCTGCCGGGTGTTGGCGAGCTTCGCCTTCACGCAGCGTGCCTTGAGTCGGTACGGCTCCTCCGCGTTGACCCGGCGGAACCGGAGCGCGACCTCGGGCAGCGCGTCCAGGTCGGCGGCGAGGCTGGCGGAGAGGTCCAGCGACACCCCGCGCAGCCGGCGGGAGACCGAGACCTCGTTGATCAGGTGGTCCATCGCCTTCTCGGTGGCCGCGATGCCGTGCTCGTGCTGGATGGCCAGCACGTCGCGGGTCACCGCCGGGGTGACGAACGGGTTGCCGTCCCGGTCGCCGCCGATCCAGGTGCCGAAGCTCAGCGGACGGGCCGTCGGCGAGGTCTCCACGCCGAGCGTGCGCAGCGTGTCGGCCAGGTCGTCGAGCACCTGGGGAGCGGCCTCGGCGTACAGGTCGCGCAGGTAGTAGATGGCGTTGCGGGCCTCGTCGGTCGGGTCCGGCCGGTCCAGTCGCAGCTCGTCGGTCTGCCACATCAGGTCCAGCAGCTCGGCCAGACGACGGTTGGCCGGGCCCTCGTCGCTGGCGCCGTAGAGGATCGCGTTTGCGGTCTCGGTGTCCAGCTCGTCGGCGATCGCCCGCAGCTTGGACAGGATCGAGCGGCGGGCCGCCTCGGTCGGGTGCGCGGTGAAGACGGGCCGGACCGCCAGCCGACGGGCCGCGTTGGCGATCTCCTCGGCCGGCACCCCGCGCTCGGCGATCATCTTGGCCGCCTGGTCCAGCCAGCCGCCCTGCACGGCGCGGCGGCGGCGCAGGTCCCGGGCACGGTGTACCTGCTCGGTGATGTTGGCCAGGTGGAAGTAGGTGGAGAAGGCGCGGGCCAGCTTGGTGCCGGTGGTCACGTCGAGCCCGCCGAGGCGCTGGGCGGCCGCCGGGGCGTCGGTGCGGACCTGGGCGCGGATCTCCTCGACGAGGTCGAGCAGCGGGCGACCCTCCTGGCGGGCCAGGGTCTGCCCGAGCAGGGTGCCGAGCCGACGGATGTCGGCGCGCAGCGCGGCGTCCGGGCCGTCGTGGTCATGCTGGTCGGTCACGATGCGCTCCTTACGTGAGTACGAAGGACAGCGCTGTCCGACTCCCTGGATCGTATCCGCGCGGGGCCGGGTGGCAGGAGGGGCTCTCCCGATGGCGCGCCGTGACGCGGAACACCTCGGAGATCAGCTCAGGTCTCCCGGCGGGCGGGCGCACGACGGCCGCGGACCAGGGTCGCGCCGAGCAACGCCACCAGGCTGAGCGCCGCCCAGAGCGCGAGCCCGGTCACCGGCCAGCCGATCGAGCGCCGGTCGAAGTACACCGCCGACTTGATCAGGTCGGTGGCGAGCCCGGGCACGTTCCACCGGTGCATCCCGCGCAGCCAGGTGGGCAGGAACTCGGGGGCGTAGATGCCGCCGGAACCCGGGTTGCCGAGCACCACCAGCAGCAGGATGACCAGCCCGGTGCCGAGCACGCCCAGCCAGCCCTGGACCGCGGCGGCGACCATCGCTGCGGCGAAGACGGCCAGCATGCCGGCGCCGGCGATGGCCGGCACGTCGTGGTCCCAGACGTCCAGCACCGGCCCGACGATCACCGCGCCGACGATGCCGAGCACCACGCTGTACACCGCGAGCGCGCCGATCCGCAGGCCGGCGCGGCGCAGGGTGCGCGGGGCGGTGCCGACGGAGATGCCGAGCACGGTCGAGGCCAGGTAACCGCCGAGGACGTACCCGACGGCCAGGTAGAACGGCACCAGTCCGCGCGGGTCGCTGCCGGCCACCGGCACCTCATCGGTCACCCGCAGCGGCATACCGGCCTGCTGGGCGGCGCTGGTGAGCACCTGGATGACCAGGTCGGTGGCGGCCGGGGCGCTGGCGCTGGCGGTGGTCAGGACGAGCCCGCCGTCGGGCGCGGAGCTGAGCACCGCGTACACCTCGCGGCTGGTCAGGCCGCCGTCGGCAGCGCCCGGGTCGTCGTACTCGATGGGTTTGATCTTGTTGGTGCGCTCGCGGACGGCGGCCAGGACGGTGCGCGCGGGCTGGTCGCCCATCGCCACACCGACCGGCACGTCGCGGGGGTTGGGCTGGTGCAGCGCGCCGACGTAGGCGGCGATGAACGCCGCGGCCAGCACCAGGGTGCCGAGCAGCAGGCCGGCGGTGCGGGGCAGGGAGTCGCGGATCCCGACCTCCGGCGCCTCGTTCACCAGATCAGCCTAGGGCGGCATTCGCCCTGCTTGCGGCGTTTCGCCGGGCGGTAATTCGCTGGCACCGACCACTACCGTCTGATCATGGACGTGCCGCGATATCCCACCAAGCCGAAGCCGGGCGACCGGGTCGCCATCGTGTCGCCCTCCGCCGGCCTGCCGGCGATCTTTCCCCACGTGTACGAGTTGGGGCTGCGCCGGCTGCGCGAGGAGCTCGGCCTGGAGCCGGTGGAGTATCCGACCACCCGGGTCATGGGGGCGGACCCGCGGGACCGGGCCCGAGACCTGACCGCAGCCTTCGCCGACCCGAGCATCACCGCGGTGCTCGCCACGGTCGGCGGGAACGACCTGATCACGGTCACCCCGTACCTCGACGACGACGTGCTGCGCGCCAACCCCAAGCCCTACTTCGGCTACTCCGACAACACCAACGTGCTCAACCACCTGTACCGGCTGGGCATCGTCGCCTACCACGGTGGGTCGGTGCTGGTGCACCTCGGCCGGTCCGGCTCGCCGCACCCGCTGACCCTCGACTCGCTGCGCGCCGCCCTCTTCACCACCGACTCGTACGAGTTGACGCCCGCGCCCGAATGGGGTGACCGGCCGAACCCCTGGACCGAGCCGGAGACGTTGGCCCATGAGCCGGAGATGCTGCCCGGCGAGGGTTGGCGCTGGCAGGGGCCGGCGCGGGTGGTGCGGGGGCGCACCTGGGGCGGCTGCCTGGAGATCCTGCACTGGCTGATGGCCACCGACCGGGTGCCGACCGCCGACGAGTTGGCCGGCTCCGTGCTGATCTTCGAGACCTCCCAGGAGATGCCCAGCGCCCAGGAGGTGTTCCGGATCGTGCGGAACATGGGGGAGCGGGGCCTGCTCGCCGCCTTGCCGGCGATCGTCGTCGGCCGCCCCAAGGCGTGGGACTTCGACAAGCCGCTGTCGGTGCCGGAACGGCTGGCCTGGTGCGAGGCTCAGCGGGAGGCGATCACGCGCGCGCTCGCGCCGTACGCCCCGGACACGGTGCTGGTCTTCGACGTCGACCTCGGCCACACCGACCCACAGTTGATCATCCCGTACGGCGGGGAGATCCGGGTCGACGCCGTCGAGCGCCGGATCTCGGTGCGCTACTGAGGGGTGCTCAGGCGTCGACGACGGCGAAGGCGCGGACCGGGAAGGTGCCCATGCCGGCCACCATCGGTGGGGCCGCGGTGAACCGGAACCCGCTCGGCGGCAGCGCGTCCAGGCCGGTCAGGTGCTCCACGATGGGGATCCCGGCGGCGAGCAGTGTGCTGTGCGCGGGGCGTACGCCTCCGGCCGCCGGGCTCATGTCGTCGATGTTGATCGAGTCGATGCCGACCAGGGCCGCACCGGCGTCGGCCAACGCCTGGGCGGCGTCCCCGGTGAGGTGCGGCGCCTCCGGCGCGCCGTACCGCTCGGTGCCGAAGTGCTCATCCCACCCGGTGTGCAGCAGCACCGCGCGCCCGGCCACCTCGTACGGTGCCAGCATCAACCGGTCCACGGCTCGGGTGCCGGCCGGCACCCGCACCACCACCCCGGGTAGGTCGGCGAGCCGGTCCAGCGACACCCCGGTCAGGTCGTCGCCCCCGGCCCAGCGATGGGCGGGAGTGTCCACGTACGTGCCGGTGTTGGCGATCATGTCGATCCGGGCAACGTGGAACTCGGTGCCCGGCGCGTAGTTCGCCCGGGACGCCGCGAAGGTCAGCCAATCGTCGATCCGCGGCCCCGGCCAGCCGGGCAGGGTGGTCATCCCGTCGCTGATCACATGGCTCAACTCGACCAGCCGACGATCAGTACCGGAGCCGCCGACGGCGACGCCCCGGCCGCCCTTGTGCGGCTCCTCGATGATCGTCTTCGCGCTGATCCGGACGTCGGCGACCATCAGCAGCCCGAGATGCCGGACGAACAACGCCGCCAGGTCGTCGTCGGTGATCTGCTGCCCCGGAATGTCCAGCCGGAATCCCTCGGTGCGCAGCCCGCCGCCGTTGGCGAAGCTCACCTCCGCGTCGAACTGTGCCCGCCACTGCTCACCCATCCCGACACCCGACCACGAAGCCCAGCCATCGGTCAAGATCCACGCCACGGGCCCGGCCGTCACGGGCCTGGTCGGTGCTCGCTCGACCGCCACGGGTCCGGCGCCACGGGTCCGGCGCCACGGGTCCGGTCGCCACCGGTCCGGCGCCACGGGTCCGGTCGGTGCTCGCTCGAACGCGCTGTCGCCTGCGGTCCGCGTCCTCGAGCCCGCCAAATCGCGCTAACCGGGGGAGATCGCGCTCGATCCAGGAAAGAGTGCGTTCCCGCCCGCTCCGAGGCCACTACATCCTGGATCGAGCGCGATCTTGACGGACGGTGTCCGCTGGCGGCAGTGCGACCGGCCTTTCAGGGCGGTTACGTGCGCGCTTGGCGGGGTCGAAGCCGACCGACCGCCGGCCCCCGCACGCCGACAAGATCCGCACATCGGCAGGGAAGCCGCTGTTCTCCGGCGGCCTGGACCAAGATCCGCACAACATCGGGGAAATTGCTGCCTCCCGCGTCTCGGATACAGCAGTTTCCGCGAAGTTGTGCGGATCTTGGTCCGGTGGGCTGGGTGGGCCGGCTGGGTGGGCCGGCTGGGCGGGCCGGCTCGGCGGCGGAGCAGGCAGGCCGGGCGGGGTGGCAGGTGAAGCGGGCGGGCAGGCCGGCGGGGCGGCCCGGCGGCAGAGCAGTCCGGGCGGGGCGGCAGGTGGGCGGGCAGGCAGGCCGGGCGGGGCGGCAGGTCGGGCGGGGCGGCAGGTGGGCGGGCAGGCAGGCCGGGCGGGGCGGCCCGGGGGCGGGGCGGCCGGGGTGGGGGCGGGTAGTTGGGCGGGGTGGGCGCGACGCGACGCGGACCTGGGCGGAAGGGGGTGCGTGTCGGTGGGCGGGGATAGGCTGGTCGTCGTGCACCCCCCGTCCGACTGGACGAGGGGCCGCCGTCGTGTGCGTCGACTCCCCTGGAAGGATTCCCTTGCTCACCGGACTGTTCTCCGCCGCCCTGGCCGACCCGGGGCTGGCCCGGGCGCGTGACCTGGCGCGCTCCGGTGCCGCCCAGGTCGACGGCCTCGACATCACCGCCCCGGCCGCGCTGCGCCCGTTCGCGGTGGCCGCCGTCGCGGCCGACCCCGGCGGCACCGGCAGCGGCAAGAACGGAGGCGGGGCCGGGCGGCCGGTGCTGGCGGTGACCGCCACCACCCGTGAGGCTGATGACCTGGCTGCCGCTCTGGGCGGGTTGCTCCCGGCGGAGCAGGTGGTGGTCTTCCCCTCCTGGGAGACGCTGCCCCACGAGCGGCTCTCCCCGCGCTCGGACACGGTGGGCCGCAGGCTGGCCGTGCTGCGCCGGCTGGCGCACCCTGACTCGGCCGACGCGTACGGCAGCACCGGTCCGCTGCGGGTGGTCGTGGCCCCGGTCCGCTCGCTGCTCCAACCGCAGCTCAAGGGGCTCGGTGACCTGGAGCCGGTGCAGCTCGCCGCGGGCGAGGAGGCCGACCTGGAGGAGGTCGCCCGCCGGTTGATCGACATGGCGTACGCCCGGGTCGACCTGGTCACCAAGCGGGGCGAGTTCGCGGTGCGCGGCGGCATCCTGGATGTCTTCCCGCCCACGGACGAGCACCCGTCCCGAGTCGAGTTCTGGGGCGACGAGGTGGAGGAGATCCGCACCTTCGCCGTCGCCGACCAGCGGACCATCGAGCAGGTCCCGCTGCTCTGGGCACCGCCCTGCCGTGAGCTGTTGCTCACCCAGCCGGTCCGCGACCGGGCCGCCGCGCTCGCCGAGCAGCACCCTGAGCTGGCCGAGATCCTGGACAAGCTGGCCGAGGGCATCCCGGTGGAGGGGATGGAGTCGCTGGCACCGGTGCTGGTCGGCCCCGACTCGCTGGAGCTGCTGCTGGACGCCATGCCGGCCGGCACCCACGTGCTGCTCTGCGACCCCGAGCGGATCCGCACGAGGGCGCACGACCTGGTGCGTACCTCGGAGGAGTTTCTCCAGGCCAGCTGGGCCGCCGCCGCGGTCGGCGGCCAGGCGCCGGTGGACGTGGGCGCCGCCGCCTTCCGCACCCTGGGCGAGGTCCGCTCCACGGCCGGCAAGCTCGGCCAGCCGTGGTGGACGCTGTCCCCGTTCGGCCTCGTCGAGGCGGAGACGGCCGAGACGCGGCAGCCCTGGGAGGACGCACCGGAGCAGGCCGCCGTCACCCCGGACGACGCCATCGCGGTGACCCTGTCCGCCCAGCCGGCCCCGCTCTACCACGGCGAGACCACGCGGGTGGTCGACGACCTCAAGCGCTGGGCCGGCGAGGGCTGGTCGATCGCGTTGGTCTTCGAGGGGCACGGCCCCGCGCAGCGGGCGGTGGAGGTGCTGCGCGACGCCGGCCTGGGTGCCCGGCTCACCGATGAGGTGCCGAGCGCGCCCGCACCGGGCGAGCTGGTGGTCACCTGTGGCGCGCTGAGCAGCGGGTTCGTCGACGAGGCGTCCCGCTTCGTGCTGCTCACCGGCAACGACGTGACCGGCGGTCGGGGCACCTCGACCCGGGACATGCGCAAGATGCCGAGCCGGCGGCGCAACACCATCGACCCGCTGGAGCTGAAAGCCGGCGACCACGTGGTGCACGAGCAGCACGGCATCGGCCGGTACGTGGAGCTGGTGCAGCGCACGGTCAACGGCGCCAGCCGCGAATACCTGGTCATCGAGTACGCGGCCAGCAAGCGGGGCCAGCCCGGCGACCGGCTCTTCGTCCCGACCGACCAACTGGACCAGCTTTCCCGGTACGTGGGCGGCGAGCAGCCGACCCTGCACAAGATGGGTGGCTCGGACTGGCAGAAGTCCAAGGCTCGGGCCCGTAAGGCGGTCCGGGAGATCGCCGCGCAACTGATCCAGCTGTACGCCGCCCGCAAGGCGTCGAAGGGCCACTCGTTCGGCCCGGACACCCCGTGGCAGCGGGAGCTGGAGGACGCCTTCCCCTGGCAGGAGACACCGGACCAGCTCGCCGCGATCGACGAGGTCAAGCGGGACATGGAGCAGACCGTCCCGATGGACCGGCTGATCTGCGGCGACGTCGGCTACGGCAAGACCGAGATCGCGGTCCGGGCGGCGTTCAAGGCGGTGCAGGACGGCAAGCAGGTGGCGGTGCTGGTGCCGACCACGTTGCTGGTGCAGCAGCACTACAACACGTTCGCCGAGCGGATGAGCCAGTTCCCGGTCCAGATCCGGCAGCTGTCCCGGTTCCAGACGCCGAAGGAGACCGAGCGGACGCTGGAGATGGTCGCCGACGGCACCGTCGACATCGTCATCGGCACCCATCGGCTGCTCCAGACCGCCACCCGGTTCAAGCAGCTGGGTCTCGTGGTCGTCGACGAGGAGCAGCGCTTCGGTGTCGAGCACAAGGAGCACCTGAAGACGTTGCGCGCGTCGGTCGACGTGCTGAGCATGTCGGCCACCCCGATCCCACGGACCCTGGAGATGGCGATCACCGGCATCCGGGAGATGTCCACCATCGCCACCCCGCCGGAGGAGCGGCACCCGGTGCTCACCTTCGTCGGCGCTCAGGACGACCGGCAGGTGGCCGCGTCCATCCACCGCGAGTTGCTCCGCGACGGGCAGGTCTTCTACCTGCACAACCGGGTCGAGTCGATCGACCGTGCGGCGCGGCGGTTGCGGGAGTTGGTGCCCGAGGCACGGGTCGCGGTGGCGCACGGGCAGATGGGCGAGGAAGCCCTGGAGAAGGTCATGGTCGGCTTCTGGGAGAAGGAGTTCGACGTCCTGGTCTGCACCACGATCGTCGAGTCGGGCATCGACATCCCGAACGCCAACACGCTGATCGTGGAGCGGGCCGACCTGCTCGGTCTGGCCCAGCTGCACCAGATCCGCGGCCGGGTCGGCCGAGGCCGCGAGCGGGCGTACGCCTACTTCCTCTATCCGCCGGAGAAGCCACTCACCGAGCACGCCCACGAGCGGCTGGCGACCATCGCGCAGCACACCGAGCTGGGTGCCGGCATGTACGTGGCGATGAAGGACCTGGAGATCCGGGGCGCCGGCAACCTGCTCGGTGGCGAGCAGTCCGGGCACATCGAGGGCGTCGGTTTCGACCTGTACGTGCGGATGGTCGGTGAGGCGGTCTCCGCGTTCAAGGGTGAGCGGTCGGAGGAGGAGCCCGACGTCAAGATCGACCTGCCGATCGACGCGCACCTGCCGCACGACTACGTGAGCGTGGAGCGGCTGCGCCTGGAGATGTACCGCAAGCTCGCCGAGGCGCGCGACGAGGAGCGGCTGCGCGAGGTGATCGCCGAGATGACCGACCGGTACGGAGAGCCTCCGGCCCCGGTGCAGAACCTCGTGGAGGTGGCCCGGTTCCGCCTGCTGGCCCGCCGGTACGGGCTGACCGACGTGTCCATGCAGGGCAAGCACGTGCGGTTCGGGCCGCTGCCGCTGCCCGACTCCAAGCAGCTACGGCTGAAGCGCTACCACCCGGACGCGGTCTACAAGCAGGCCAACGACCAGGTCAGCGTGCCCCGGCCGAGCACCCGTCGGATCGGGGGCGAGCCGCTGCGTGACCAGGCGCTGCTTCAGTGGTGCGCCCAACTGCTCTCCGATGTGCTGGGCGCCCCCGCCCCGCTCGCCGTCGCGGCGGGGTGAGGTGGGGGTCAGGGTGAGGTGGGGGCCGTCACAGCACGGGAGAGGGCATGAGAGAGTGGCGGGCATGCGTGCTCGCCGTGTGATCGCCGCCGCCAGCGTCGCGGCCCTGGGTGTCCTCTCCCTCGCTGCCTGCGGCAAGTCCGCACCGGACGTCGCCGCGTACGTCGGTGACACCACCTACTCGCTGGAGCGGGTCGACGAGATCTACTCCGACGTGCAGGCGAAGTTCGGCGACGCGGTCCGGCAGGAGGCCAGCCAGGCCAGCGCGACGCCGTCGCCGGAGCAGCTGCGCTCCGCCGTCACCCGGCAGGACGTGGTGAACCTGCTGGTCAGCCTGGAGCTGGGCAAGCGGGTCGCGGCGGCGAAGAACCTCCAGGTGCCCGACGAGGTGACTCCGCAGCAGTTGGAGCAGAACCTGCGGGTGCCGGCCAGTACCGAGTACGCGAAGCTCTGGGGCGAGTGGATCGACCTGCTCCAGGTGCTCAACCAGCAGCTTCCGCCGGCCGACCTGAGCGACGACTCGATGATGGCCGTCTACCAGGCCCTCGCCAAGACGGGCGCGATCCAGGGTGGGATGTCGGTGGCCGACGTCCGTGGCGCGTTCGGTGACGGCGGCTTCGTCCGCGCCGCCACGGCGCTCAGCGCCGCGCTGGAGGAGGAAGCGACCAAGGCCGACGTCTCGATCAACCCGCGTTACCGGGCGATCGGGGTGCCGTCGGTGGTGAGCACCGGCCAGTCGCTGGTCTTCTACTCGCTTCCGTACATCAACGAGGCCGGTCCGGTCACCGACATCTCCACTCCGGAGCCGCTGCCGTCCAGTGACGCCCCGGACGCGGAGGGCACGCCCCAGGACGACGAGGGCACGGCCAGCTGAGCATGACGGCACGGATCGTCCTCCTGGTCACCTCGCCCCGGCTGCCCGCCGGTCTGCTGACTTCCGCAGCCTGGGACGTCGTACGGCAGCACCCGGTGCTGACCGGCGCGGAGAGCGAGCTGGTCACGGCCGTGCGCCAAGCGGGCGCCGAGGTCATCGTGGTGGACGGCCCGGCGACGCAGCCGCTGCTGGACACGGTCGCGGCGCACGGCACGGCGGTCTGGCTGGCTGGCCCGGCGGGCGACGAGGCGCTGGCCCGGGAGTTGGGTCTGCGGCTGGCCCGGGAACCATGGTTGGCCGAGATGGAGCTGATGTACGGCTCGTGGGATCCGCCGGGTGCGCGGCTGCTCGACGCGGTGGCCGTGCTGGACCGGCTGGCTTCGCCGGGGGGCGACCCGTGGAAGCGGGCGCAGACGCACCGCAGTCTCGCCGGTTATCTGCTGGAGGAGAGCTACGAGGCGTACGACGCGATCAGCGCCGATGACACCGACGCGCTCCGCGAAGAGTTGGGCGACGTGTTGCTGCAGGTGGTGTTGCACGCGCGGCTCGCCGAGGAGTTGCCCGAGGATGAGCGGTGGACCATCGACGACGTGGCGGGTGGCCTGGTCGACAAGATGATCCGGCGTAACCCGCACGTCTTCGCCGGTGCGGAGGCGGGCACTCTGGAGGAGATCACCGAGAACTGGGAGCGGATCAAGCGTGTGGAGAAGGCACGTGACTCGGTGCTGGACGGCGTGGCACTGAGCCAGCCCGCACTGGCTCTGGCCGCGCAGATTCTGAACCGCGCCGCCCGCATCGGTCTGGCGGTCCCGCCGCCACTGGCCGACACCCAGGTAGACGCCGAAGCGCGACTGGGCGCCAGCCTCCTGAGCACGGTCGCGACAGCCCGTCAGGCGGGAATCGACCCCGAAGCGGCCCTCCGCCGCACCACCCTCGCCTACGCCGAGGCAATCCGCGCCGCCGAAGCGCAACCCCCACCCCCTCGTTGATCATGAAGTTGTTGCCAGGACACGCCGAGGTGGACGGCAATAACTTCATGATCAACCCGAGCGGGAACGGGCGGCAGTGCCGGGGACGGTCGGTAGGGTGGGCCGGTGGAAGCGTTTGGGGTATTGGCTGAGCGGGTTGTCGAGGCTCTACTGGAGTCGCGGCCGGGGGTTGCTACCGCTGCGGGGGATCATCGGTTCGACGACCGGCTACCGGACCTGTCCGCCGATGGTGTGGCCTCCGATCGGGCGATGCTCTCCGACGCGGCCAACGCGCTGTCCGAGTTGGACCCGGACTCGCTCGACGTTGACGAGCAGGTCGACCACGCGCTGCTCACCTCCTTCGTTGATCGGGAGTTCTTCGAGCTGACCGAGATCCGGTCGCACGAGTGGGACCCGCTTCGCCACAACCCCGGCCCGCTGCTGCACCCGCTGCTGGCCCGCTCGTACGCCCCGCCGGAGGTGCGGCTGACCCAGCTCGCCGGCCGGCTCGCCGCCGTACCGGATGCTCTCGCCACCGCTCGCGCGTCGCTGCGGGACATGCCGCGGATCCACGCGGAGACGGCGGTCGGGCAGTTCAGCGGCACGGCCGCGCTGATCCGCGACGAGCTGCCGGCGCTGCTCGCGCAGGCGCCGAGCACCCTGGACCGGGTCGAGCCGGCGGCGACCGCGGCGATCGCCGCGCTGGAGGAGTTCGTCGCCTGGCTGCGTGTCGGCCTGGCCGCCGACGCCGGCCCTGGCCGTGACCCGCGACTGGGCCGGCGCCGTTGGGAGGCTCGGCTCTGGCACACGCTGGACACCGAACTGGGCGCCGCCGAAATCCAGCGCCGCGCCTGGGCCAACCTGGACCGGGTCACCGCGGAGATCCGCGAGGCGGCCGTCGAGCTGGTCGGCGGCCCGGCCGACGACGCGGCCGTACGCCGGGCGCTGGACGTGCTCGCCGCCGAACACCCGAACGACGGGACCATTGTCGAGCTGGCCGGGGTGACCCTGGACGAGGCAACCGACTTCGTCCGCGCGCACGACCTGGTCAGCCTGGTCGACGACCGGTGCGTGGTCCAGGAGATGCCGGAGTTCGCCCGGGGCGTCGCGGTGGCGTACTGCGACGCGCCCGGCCCATTGGAAACCGCGACCGTGCCCACCTTCTACTGCATCGCGCCCACCCCTTCCGACTGGCCGGCGCATCGGGTCGAGTCGTTCTACCGCGAATACAACGACCACATGATCCGCAATCTGACGGTGCACGAGGCGATGCCGGGGCACTTCCTCCAGCTCGCCCATGCCCGCCGCTACGTCGGTGGCACCCGGGTCAGGGCGCTGGCCGAGTCCGGCCCGTTCATCGAAGGCTGGGCGGTGTACGCCGAGGAGCTGATGGTGGGGCTCGGCTTTGGCGGCCTGCCGGTGCGGTTGCAGCAGCTCAAGATGCAGCTACGGATGACCATCAACGCGTTGCTCGACCAGTTGGTGCACGCCGAGGACCTGCCCGAGGCTGAGGCGATGGCGTTGATGACCGGGCGCGGCTTCCAGGAGGAGGGCGAAGCGGCCGGCAAGTGGCGCCGGGCGCAGCTCACCTCCACGCAGCTCTCGACCTACTTCGTCGGGTACAGCGAGGTCGCCGAGATCGCCGCCGCCCGCCCGGAGGGCGTGTCGGTCCGCGACTGGCACGACGCGATGCTCGCCCATGACTGCCCGCCCCCGCGCCACCTGCGCACACTGCTCGGCGTCTGACTGGAACTCCGGGCCACTTCGCCCGCGCGGGGGTCACCGCCGTCCGGCGGTCACCGTCGCGCCGATCAACCAGCGCGAGATGGAGTACGCGGGCGGCAGTTCCGCCGGCAGCGTATCCACGCCGAACCACTGAGCCTTGGTCAGTTCCTGGCCGTCGACCATCGGCTCGGCCGTTGGGCTGGTCACGAGCCGCCGGGGCGGCGGTCCACGACACCGGCGTCGGCGGGCGGGTCGAACGCGCCGTTGTCGACCGTCGCGGAGTAGCTGCTCAGCGCCAACTCCATCGGCTTGCCGTCGACCGGCCCGGTGAAGCTGCCGAGCACGCCCTCGGTGGTCACGCAGGCGGTGAAGTCGCCGGACGAACTCTGCACCTCGACGCAGGTCGCGTGGCGCCCGGCGACGGTGGTGTCGCTCTGCTTGATGACCGCCTGCGGGTCGAGTGCGGCGGCGCTCAGAAGCCCGACCACCACCGGCGGGGTGACGAGGCCCTGCCGATTGGCCTCGCCGAAGAGCGTCACGGTGGGCTTGCTGCCCGGGGTGGGCGGTGCGACCAGCGTGCACTCCGGGCGGGCGCCGGTCGTCGTGCACCGGGTGATGGCCTCCGGGGTGACGGTGAGTCGCCCGCCCGGGTAGGTGTACGCGGAGCGGGCCGGGTCCTGCGCCTGCGCGATGGCGGCGCTCTGGCCGCCGGGGAGCTGGTAGTCGGCCGAGTAGGTCAACTCCAGCGCCCGGTCGAGTCGGGCGGCGATGTCGTTGACGAGTTCCGAGCGACCCATGGCGACGCCGGCGTCCTCGAATGTCTGACAGCCGGTGACGGTGAGCGACGCGATGACCGACACGGCGAGCATGCGGAGGGTGGTCGAGGCGGCGGGCATGACGACCAGCCTGGTGGATCCGGTCCGCGCAGCGCAAACCCGTTGCCGGTTGACGCCCGGAAATCCGGGAATGTCCGTCAGTGCGGGGCGACTCGGGTGCGCGGGCGACGCCGTGCCCGTTCGCGCCGCCCGATACGCTGCGTTCAACACCTGCCTCAGCCGCACCGTCGCGGCCCACCCACGGACCGGATCACAACAACGAGGAGCGACTTAGTGGCAACCATCGAGGGAATCGTCGCCCGGGAGATTCTCGACTCGCGGGGCAACCCGACGGTCGAGGTCGAGGTCGGTCTGGACGACGGCACGGTGGCCCGCGCCGCCGTGCCCTCCGGCGCCTCCACCGGCGCCTTCGAGGCGATCGAGCTGCGCGACGGTGACGCCGACCGCTACCAGGGCAAGGGCGTGGAGAAGGCGGTCTCCAACGTCGAAGACAAGATCGTCGACCAGATCATCGGGTACGAGGCCAGCGAGCAGCGGCTGATCGACCAGAAGATGCTCGACATCGACGGCACCGACAGCAAGTCGGAGCTGGGCGCGAACGCCATCCTCGGGGTCTCCCTCGCGGTGGCGAAGGCCGCTGCCGGCAGCGCCGAGCTGAGCCTCTTCCGTTACCTGGGCGGCCCGAACGCGCACCTCCTGCCGGTGCCGATGATGAACATCCTCAACGGTGGCGCGCACGCCGACTCGAACGTCGACATCCAGGAATTCATGATCGCGCCGATCGGCGCGCCCACCTTCCGTGAGGCGCTGCGCTCGGGCGCGGAGGTCTACCACGCACTGAAGTCGGTGCTGAAGAAGAAGGGCCTGTCGACGGGGCTCGGCGACGAGGGTGGCTTCGCGCCGAACCTGCCGACCAACGCGGCGGCCCTGGACCTGATCGCCGAGGCGGTCGAGAAGGCCGGTTACCGGCTCGGCACCGACATCGTGTTCGCGCTCGACGTGGCGGCCACGGAGTTCTTCGACAACGGCACCTACACCTTCGAGGGTGCCGCGAAGTCCGCCGAGGAGATGAGCACCTACTACACGAAGCTGGCCGACGAGTACCCGATCGTGTCGATCGAGGACCCGCTGGCGGAGGACGACTGGAGCGGCTGGCAGACGCTGACCGCCTCGATCGGCGACCGGGTGCAGATCGTCGGTGACGACCTGTTCGTGACCAACCCGCAGCGCATCGCCCGCGGTATCGCCGAGAAGTCGGCCAACGCGGTGCTGGTCAAGGTCAACCAGATCGGTTCGCTGACCGAGACTCTGGACGCCGTGGACCTGGCCCACCGGGCCGGCTTCAAGTGCATGATGAGCCACCGTTCCGGCGAGACCGAGGACACCACCATCGCCGACCTGGCGGTGGCCACCGGCTGCGGTCAGATCAAGACCGGCGCGCCGGCCCGTTCCGACCGGGTCGCCAAGTACAACCAGTTGCTCCGGATCGAGGAGGAGCTGGCCGACGCGGCGCGCTACGCCGGTGCGGGCGCGTTCCCGCGCTACCGTTCCGCCTGAGACGCGCAGAAGCCTCGGGGGAGGGGTGTGACGATGCAGCAGCGCCGCACACCGGGTGGTCAGCGTCCCGCCCGCCGGCCGGGTCAGTCCGGTCGGCCGGGCGGTGGGCGCGCCACGCGGGGATCGGTCCGGGAGGCCGGCGTACGTGCCGAGCCGCGCGGTGCCGCCGGTCGGGCACCGGGCGGGGCCCGGGGCGCCGAGGGCGTTCGCTCCGCGAATCGTCCGGCCGCCGCTCGGCGTACCGGCGCCGGTGGTGCCGTTAAGCGGCTCGCCGCACCCAACCCCCGTCGCTTCACCGGCCGGGCCACCGTGCTGTTCGCGGTCCTCATCGCGCTCGCCCTGGCCTACACCTACCCGGTCCGGGTCTACCTGGACCAGCAGGCCGACATCGAGCGGATGGAGGCGGCCCAGGCGGTGCAGGAGGCGGAGATCGCCAAGCTCGCCGCGGAGGCCGCCAACTGGAAAGACAAGGCGTTCATCGAGACCAAGGCTCGGGAGCGGTTCTTCATGGGCCGGCCGGGCGAGAAGATGATGGTGGTGCTGCACGACCCGGAGGGCGCCGCGCGGGACGCCGGGAAATCGGCCGGATCGGCCGCCCCTGCCGGCCCGGTGACCTGGTACGACACGCTCTGGTCGAGCGTGCAGGCGGCGGACAGCCAGCAGCCGGGCAAGTGACCCACCGACCAGCACACCAGGAAAGATGGGCACCGTGACTGTCGTACCACCGTCGGAGTCGGCGGCGGATTCCGTACCCCTGCCGCAGCGGGAGCCGGCGACCGAGGCCGACCTGGCCGCGGTGGCCGCGCAGCTCGGCCGGACTCCCCGTGGCACCCGGGCGGTCGCCCACCGGTGCCCGTGTGGCCTCCCGGACGTGGTGGAGACGACCCCCCGTCTCGCCGACGGCACACCGTTCCCGACGCTCTACTACCTGACCTGCCCCCGGGCCACCGCGGCGTGCAGCCGGCTGGAGTCGGCGGGGCTGATGAAGGAGATGGCGGACCGGCTGACGGCGGATCCCGAGTTGGCCGCCCACTATCGTGCCGCGCACGAGGACTACCTCGCCCGTCGAAAGGCGATCGGCGAGGTGCCGGAGATCGCCGGCATCTCGGCCGGCGGGATGCCGGGCCGGGTGAAGTGCCTACACGTGCACCTGGGGCACGCGTTGGGCGCGGGCCCCGGGGTGAACCCGTTCGGCGACGAGACGTTGGAGCTGGTCGAGCCCTGGTGGACGGCCGGCCCGTGCGTGGACGTGCCGGCGGGCGAATGAGCGCGCAGGCCGGGTCCTCGGCACCCGAGAGTCAGATTCTGGTGCGGCGGGCCCGTACCGGGGATGTGCGGGGCATCCGGCGGCTGGTCGACACCTACACCGACGATCGGCGGCTGCTGAGCAAGGCCACCGTCACCCTCTACGAGCAGGTGCAGGAGTTCCGGGTAGCGGTCCGGGCCGAGGACGGCGCCGTGGTGGGCTGCGGTGCGCTGCACGTGATGTGGGAGGACCTGGCCGAGATCCGTACGGTCGCGGTGGATCCGTCCTGCCGGGGCCGACGGATCGGGCACCGGCTGGTCGGCGAGCTGATCGACGCTGCCCGGGAGTTGGGCGTGGCGCGGATCTTCGTGCTCACCTTCGAGACGCAGTTCTTCGGCGCGTTCGGCTTCCAGGCGATCGACGGCGCACCCGTGCCGCAACCGGTGTACGAGCAGCTGCTGCGCTCGTACGACGAGGGTGTCGCGGAGTTCCTGGACCTGGAGCGGGTGAAGCCGAACACGCTGGGCAACACCCGGATGCTGCTGCGCCTGTAGTCAGGACCGCCGGGGGTGCGCGGCGAAGAACTCCCACATCAGGTCGGTGGCCGACACACCCGCGGCGGGTGCGGCGAGTTGACCGGACGGCGCCCCCGGCCAGCTGTGGCCCATGTCGGGAATGGTGTAGACGCTGACCTCGCTGCCGTCCGCGCAGCTCGCCAGCGTCCGGGTCACACCCGGCACCCCGGACGCCTTCGGGCTCGGCCGGCACGTGAGCCGCTGCTGCCAGGTCCGCACACCCGTCTGGAAGATCGAGGCGTACCGGTCCTGGCCACCGATGAAGGTGATCACGGAGACCGGGCTCGTCGGCACGTAGCTCTCGGCCGTGGCCAGTTTTCCGCTGTAACCGCCGCTGACCACCCCGATCGCGGCGAACCTACCCGTGCCCTCGACCGCCGCCCGGAAGCTCATGTCGCCGCCGTTCGAGATGCCGGTGAGGAAGACCCGGTTGGGGTCCGCCCGCCAGGTCTGCACCAGGTGGTCGGTGAGGGCGGTGAGGAAGCCGACGTCGTCCTGGCTGCCGCAGCAGACCAGCGCGTTGAAGCCGCCGCCCACCCCGTCGGGGTAGGCGATCAACACGTTGTCCTTGTCAGCCTTGGCGTCCAGGCCCGCCAGCTCCCGCATCGAGGCGCCGACGCCGGGGTAGAAGTGCAGCGCGATGACCAGCGCGGATGGCCGGCTCGGGTCGTACCCGGGTGGTGCGTGCAGCAGGTAGGCGCGGTCGAGCCCGTTGTGCTTCAGGGTGAGCTGGTGGTCGCCCGCCGCCGGGCGTTCGCTCGACGCGGAGGGCGTGGCTGGCGGGGTCGACGAGGGTTGCCCCCGCTCACCACAGGCCGCGGCCGCGACGATGAGGCAGAGCCCCGTCAACACTGACACCGTCCGCCGCACGCCGGCCACCCCCCGTCGACCCCGCAATCCACACTGGAGTTTGTTCGCGTGCGGATCAACCCTTTCGGTCCTGAGCGAAGGAGAGCAGGCTGTCCATCATGCTTCGCCTCCAGCTCGGGCCGGCGGATCTGTGCCGGGTGCGGTTCGCCGAACGGCTGCACCCGGTCGGCACCGCCCTGCTGGCTGGTCAGTGGCTGCGGGATCCGACGGTCGCGGCGATGGCCCCGGCGTTGGCCGAGCGGGCTGCGGCGGTCGAGAGTGCGGGGGCTGCCCAGGCCGCCACCGCGATCCTTCGGCACCTGTTACCCGAGCGGGGGCGGCTGCCGGACTTCGTCACCCCCTTCGATGGTCTGGAGTCGGTCGCCGCCGGTCTGGAGGCGATCCGGGCCACTCCGGCACGACGGGTCCGCGCCGAGGTCAGCGCGGCGTACACGGACGCGACCGCCACCCCGCTGCGGCGGCGGTTCGCAGCCGCCGATCCGGAGGTACTGGACCTGTTCGGCGGGGCTGTCCGCACCTGGTTCGACGCCGTCCTCGCGCCGCACTGGTCCGATCTGGTGTCCGCGTACCGCCAGCAGGTGACCTGTGCCAGCCAACGGCTGGCGCAGCACGGCCTCGCCGGCCTCTTCGCGGGACTGCACCCGGCGATCCGGTGGCGGGAGCCGGTGCTGGAGGTGCGGACGTGGTGGAGCGGGGATCAGCCCGGCACCGGCCACGGGCTCATCCTGCTGCCCTCCCCGTTGGCCGGGCCCCGCCCCCGGGTGCTGGTCGAGCCGGGTCACCCGATCCTGCTCGTCTATCCGGCGGTGATGCCTCCGCGCGGCGCCACTGCTTCGGCGGATTCCCTCGGCCGACTACTCGGCGCCACCCGGGCGCTGGTGCTGCGCCGGCTGGCAGCCGACGGTGGGTTGACCACCACCGTGCTGTCCCGGGCCGCCGGGATCAGTCTCTCCTCGGCCTCGGAGCACGCCACCGCGCTGCGGGCTGCTGGGCTGGTGGCCAGCGAGCGGGAGGGTGGGGCCGTCCGACATCACCTGACAGCGCTCGGAGCGGGGCTGTTGAGCGGCCCGGCGGAGGACTCGTCCGAGGCGTGGCCGCCGCCCGGCCAAGCCGCCGGGTGGCCGATCGTCCTGCCGTAAGGTTGCTGCCGTGACGACGCGTGTGGCGGCCATCGACTGCGGGACCAACTCGATCCGACTGCTGGTCGCCGACCTGCCCGAGGAGTCGGCCGGGTCGCAGGCGCCGCTGGTCGACCTGACCCGGCGGATGGAGATCGTCCGGCTGGGCCAGGGTGTGGACCGCACCGGCCGGCTGGCACCGGAGGCGATCGAACGGACCCGGGTGGCGCTGGCGTCGTACGCCGCCGACATCGAGAAGCTGGGTGCGGACCGGGTCCGGATGTGCGCCACCTCGGCCTCGCGGGACGCGGCCAACGCCGCCGACTTCACCGACATGGTGCAGCGCACCCTGGGCGTCGCGCCCGAGGTGGTCACCGGCGACGAGGAGGCCCGGCTGTCGTTCACCGGCGCGGTGCGCGGGCTGCCGGCCGACGCGAAGGAGCCGTTCCTCGTCGTCGACATCGGCGGCGGTTCCACCGAGTTCGTGGTCGGTGACCGGGCCGACGGGGTACGTGCGGCGATCTCGGTGGACATCGGCTGTGTCCGGATGACCGAGCGGCACCTGCCCGGCGACCCTCCGACGCCCGATCAGGTCGCCGCCGCGCAGGCCGACATCGCGGCTGCGGTGGACCGGGCGCTCGCCGTGGTGCCCGGCCGCGAGGCGGCCACCCTGGTCGGCCTCGCCGGGTCGGTCACCACCGTGGTCGCCATCGCGCAGGGCCTGCGGGAGTACGACCCGGAGCGCATCCATCACGCCCGGGTGTCGTACGAGGCGGTGGCTCAGGTGACCGCGGACCTGCTGGGTCAGACCCGTGAGCAGCGGTTGGCGATCCCGGTGATGCACCCGGGCCGGGCCGACGTGATCGGCGCGGGCGCGCTGGTGCTCCGCGTGATCATGGAGCGGGCCGGGATGCCGTCGGTGGTCGCTTCGGAGCACGACATCCTCGACGGCATCGCCTGGAGCCTCCAGTCAGCTTCGAGCTAGGTGGGTTGATCGACACGACATCGCCGATATCGCGGCATCCGAGTCATCAGGACACCCCGATATCCGCGATCCCGTGTTGATCATCGCACGGGCGGGCGAGTTTCGTTGACGGTACTTCGCATTACACAGTAGTGTGCAGTGCGTGGACACCACACAGTTGCTGAAGGGCGTGCTCGATCTGGCCGTCCTGGCCGTGCTCCGGGAGGAGGACGGCTATGGCTACGACATCCTGCGCCGGCTTCGCGAGGCCGGCCTGGAAGAGGTCGGTGACGCCTCGGTCTACGGGACGCTGCGCCGGCTCTTCGCCGCCGGCCTGCTCACCACCTACGTCGTGCCGAGCGAATCCGGGCCGCACCGCAAGTACTACTCACTCAACGCCGCGGGGCGTGACCAGTTGACCCGCTCCGGCAAGCTCTGGCGCTCGTTCGCCACGACCATGGACAGTCTGCTCGACGATCGGGGGATGGCGGCATGACCGTCACGGGGCAGGAGATCACCGACTACGTGGCGCGGGTCCGGGCCGCTCTGGCCGACCTGCCGCCCACGCAACGCGACGAGCTGACCGAGGATCTTGCCGACCACCTCACCGAGGTCGCCGCCGAGTCCGAGGGCACCCTCGTCGAGCGGCTGGGCGAGCCCGAGACGTACGCCGCCGAGCTGCGCGCCGCGGCCGGCGCCGCCCCGGGCGGTGGGCGCAATCTCGACCAGCGGGTCGCCACCGCGGTGGTCCGGGTCCGCAGCCAGCTGCGCGAGATCGACACCCGGCTCGGCCCACCCCTGGGGTACGCGACGGCCAGCGACTTCCTCCGGTTGCTGCGCCCCGGTTGGTGGGTGCTGCGCGGCTATCTGGCGGCGATGCTGGTCACGGTCATCTCCAGCGGTGGCAACTATTACAACCTGATGCCCCGGTTCGGTGGCGAGTTGCTCGCCGGCCTGATCATGCTGGTCGGCTTCGTGCTCGCCTCCATCTGGATTGGCCGGCGTTCCGCCCGGCTGACCCGTTGGCCGCGCTCGGCGGTGCAGGTCGGCAGCGCGGTGCTGGTGGTCTTCGCGTTGGCCGCACTGGTCAACACCGAGGACCGGCTCGGCCGTGACTACTACTACGACCAGACCTCGATCGACAGCCAGTACGGCCAGATCCAGGACGTCTTCGTCTACGACAGTGAGGGCCGGCTGGTGGAGAACGCCCGGCTCTTCGACCAGAACGGCAATCCGATCAGGCTCGGTTATCCGGACTGCGAAGGCCCCGTCGACGAGTACGCCAACCCGTTGCTGCGGCCGTACCCGTACTGCCCGGGCCAGGCGCCCTTCGGACCCCGCGCCCCGGGTGTGCCTGTGCCACCCGCGGCGCCGACCAGCACGCCGGGGCCGACCACGACGCCGACCAGCACGCCGGGGCCGACCAGCACGCCCGAGCCGACCGGAACGGCCACCGGTCAGCCCACGGTAGGCCCGACCGTGACGCCGACCCCCACCCCGACGAGCTGAACCTGCGGTGTGAACTGGATCATGCGTACGAAGCTGGGAAATAGCTGAACGGACGAGGCGAGCGGGACCGCACCAGAAATCAATGATCGTTATGGTGTCGTCTGCTCATCAACCCCTCGGAAGGAACCCCCGTGTCAGAGCAGGTCGCACCGCCCCCCGCGCCCGACGCCGTACCACCCCAGCCGGCCGTCGAGACGCCGCAAGCGACCGCGCCGCAGCCGACCGCGCCGCAGCCGGTCGAGCCGGAGGCGAAGAAGTCCGGTGCGAAGAAGGCCCTCGGCATCGTTGGCGCGATCCTCGCAATCGTCGTCGTCGCCGGCCTGAAGTTCGGCGTCGCCTCGGCGATCGGCAACTACTTCAACAAGGACGAGACCGCTGCCGCCAAGGCAGGCGACTGCATCGCCGAGCTGCCCGAGGTCACCGGCACGGAGCAGGAGGAGGTCGACGGCGCCAAGGTCGTCGAGTGCACCTCCACCGACGCCGCGTACAACGTGGTCGGTCGGGTGGACGACCAGACCGAGGCTCAGGCCAAGGCCGACACCGCCTGTAACCAGTACCTCAAGGAAGACGAGGAGGGCTACATCTTCTCCAGCATCGAGCCGGGCAAGACGGGCTATGTGCTCTGCCTGACCAAGAAGGCCTGACCGGAGCGGTAGATCACCATCGACGGCGGCGGGAGCGAACCCCGCCGCCGTCGGCGTACCCGAAGTCACCGACGGTCGAACGGGAGGTGAATGCCACTGTTCCGGTGTCTTCCCGGCGGCGGCGCGGCATGGCAGGCTACCGGCACGTAGGACCACTGGGCGACCAGCCAACGATGACTGACCGCTAGGAGGACGGCCCATGGGCGAAATGGTGAGCTACCGCAGCAACGGGGGCGCGAGCGAGGGGTATCTCGCGATACCCGCCAGCGGCCTGGCCAGCCCCGCCGTCATCGTCATCCAAGAGTGGTGGGGCCTGGTCCCGCACATCCGGTCGGTCGCGGACCGGTTCGCCGAGGCCGGCTTCGTCGCCCTCGCCCCGGACTTCTACCACGGTGAGACGACCAGCGAGCCGGACGAGGCACAGCGTCTGCTGCTGGCGATGCGGATGGACGAGGCGGCAAAGGACATCGCCGGCGCGGCCGACTATCTCGCGGGGCGGCCCGAGGTCACCGGCAAGGTCGGCGCCGTGGGCTTCTGCGCCGGTGGCAGCCTGGCCCTCTGGTCGGCCACCATCTCCGAGCGGATCGTCGCCACCGCTGGCTTCTATCCCGTGTTGCCCTGGGAGTCGATGCGCCCCGACTGGGCCGACTATGCCGGCAAGGCCGCGATCATCCACTGCTCCGAAGAGGACGGCACCTCGGCCGACGAGGGCGTACAAACCGCCCGCCGGGCCATCGAGGAAGCTGGCGGCGACTGCCACCTCTACGACTACCCGGGCACCTCGCACGCCTTCTTCAACGATGACCGGCCGGAGGCGTTCGACCAGCGCGCCGCCGCCAGCGCCTTTGCCCGCACCCTGGAACTCTTCCGGGCCAAGCTTGGCTGAGTCGCGTACCCCCGAGCAGGTGGTCGCCCGCGCAGCGCGGGCGACCGACCTGGCCGACCTCGACGCGGCGGTGAGCGACTGTTTCGCCTGCCCCCGGTTGGTCCGGTGGCGGGAGGAGGTCGCCCGCACCCGCCGAGCTGCCTTCCGCGACCAGGAGTACTGGGGCCGGCCGGTGCCAGGCTTCGGCACCGGCGACGCGCGGATCGCCATCCTCGGGCTGGCGCCCGCCGCGCACGGTGGCAACCGCACCGGCCGGATCTTCACCGGCGATCGGTCGGGTGACGTGCTGTTCGCCGCGCTGCACCGGGCCGGGCTGGCCAACCAGCCGACCAGCGTCGCCGCCGACGATGGGCTCGCCCTGCGGGACATCCGGATCTTCTCGGCTGTCCGATGTGCGCCGCCGGACAACAAGCCCACCCCGCAGGAGCGGGACACCTGCGCACCCTGGGTGCATCGCGAGGTCACGCTGATCCGCCCCACGCTGCGCGTCGTGGTCGCGCTGGGCGCGTTCGCCTGGGCCGCCTGGTGGCCGGTGCTACAGCAGGTGTACGGGCAGCGCCCGCCCGGCCCGCGACCGGCGTTCGGTCATGGGGCACACTGGTCCGGCACGGACGCCCCGGAGTTGCTGGGCTGCTACCACGTCAGCCAGCAGAACACCTTCACCGGGCGGCTGACACCACAGATGCTGGACGACATCTTCGGCCAGGCCAAACAGCTGGCCGGAGTGGACTGAGAACGCGTGGGGCGGTGGCGATGACAGACGGAACACGCCTGCCCGCGCCGTCCCCGGCGGCCGAGCCGGGGGTGTCGCGCCCGGCGCTCGGCCTGCTTCGCCGATGGTGGCCGGTCGGCGCGGTCGCCGCCCTGCTCGCCGGTGCCGCGCTGGCGTCCGCCCACTCGTCGATCGGCGCCAGCCGGATCCCGCCAGCCGCCGACAATGTTCCCTGGGTGCCCGAATACCCGACCGCCGAGCCGGCGCGGTCCATCCCCGTCGAGCCGCGCGACGCCGGCGAGGCGACCCAGGCGGACATACCGCAGTGGATCGCGACGGTGGCGATGGTTCTGCTCGGGCTGGCCATCCTCGCCGTGCTCGGCTACCTCTCCTGGATCCTGATCCGGGGCGCGCTGCGCCGCACTACCCGGGCGTTGCCGGCGCAGCGGGCCCGCCGTTCTGCCGAGGGCACCGCCCGCGACGTGGTCGCCGCCCTCGACGCCGGCCTGATGGAGCTCGACGATCGCGACACCGACCCCCGGGTGGCGGTGATCGCCTGCTGGGTGCGCCTGGAAGAGGCCGCCGCCACTGCCGGTGTTCCACGGCTCGCCGGGGACACCCCCACCGACCTGGTCAGCCGGCTGCTGCGCGGTGACCCGGCGGCCGGGGTGCCGGCGATCGTCAGCACCGACGTGCTGGCCGAGTTCGCGTACGTCTACCGGGAGGCCCGGTACGCCACCCGCCCGATCGACGAACGCACCCGCGACCAGGCCCGCGCGGCGCTACGCCGGCTGCGCGGAGAGCTCACCGCGGTGGTGACCCCGTGAGCGCGAGGAGTGAGCCGGGTTTGCGAGCCCCGCAGTCGCGAACCGAAGGCGGCCGCGCATGAGCAGCACCAGCATCGACGACCTGCTCGCGTTCGAGGAGGAGGCGGCGCCGGCAGGCCCGCAGCCGCGCCGCTCTCGCGCCCGGCCCGTGCTGCGATCGCTCGCCTGGGCCGCCGCTGTGGTCGCGGTGCTGCTCGTCGGCCTCCGCGCGGTCGGCCTGCAGATCTCGCTGCCCGTACTGATCGCCGGGGTGCTCGCCGTGCTGGCGGTCCGCCGGATCACCGCCCTGCTCGCACCGCCACCTCCGCAGCCGGCCGGCGGCCGGGTCGTGACGGGCGAGGAGGACGGCACCTACAACTGGGATACCCGGGACGCGCTGCGTACCGCGATCAATCGCTGGGAACGGCCACTGGACTGGTCCACGACCCGAGCCGAACGTTTCACCGACGTGGTCCTGCCCCGGCTCGGTGAACTGGCCGACGAACGGATGCGCCTGAAGCACGGCGTCACCCGTGAGTCTGATCCGGCCCGAGCCCGTGTCCTGCTGGGCGACAGGCTCTGGACGTTCCTGGAGACCCCGCCTCGCCGCACCCCGTCGCCGCGCGATCTCGCGGCGATCGTCGCCGAACTGGAGAAGATCTGATGAACGACGTGGACCGGAGCATCGCCCCCGCCGAGGTCGGCCACCTGGCTCGGGCGGTGCTGGACGCGGTCGGCACCGTCGTGGTCGGCAAGCGGGACGCGTTGGAGTTGGTTCTTGCCGGCATCCTGGCGGGTGGGCACGTGCTTCTGGAGGACCTGCCGGGGCTCGGCAAGACGCTCACCGCACGCTCGTTCGCGCAGGCGCTCGGGTTGGATTTCCGCCGGTTGCAGTTCACTCCGGACCTTCTTCCCGCCGACGTCACCGGCTCGTTCCTCTACGACCAGCGCAACGGCGACTTCACCTTCCGGGCCGGCCCGCTCTTCACCAACCTGCTCCTCGCCGACGAGATCAACCGGACGCCGCCGAAGACCCAGTCCGCGCTGCTGGAGGCAATGCAGGAGAAGCAGGTCTCGGTGGAGGGGGTGACCTACAAGCTGGACGAGCCCTTCCACGTGCTGGCCACCGCCAACCCCATCGAGTACGAGGGCACCTACCCGCTGCCCGAGGCGCAACTCGACCGGTTCCTGCTGCGGGTCTCCTTCGGTTACCCGCAGCCGGAAGAGGAATGGGAGGTGCTGCGCCGTCGGATGAGCCGTCGCCGCGAGGAGGCGGAGATCAAGGCAGTGGTCGACGCGGCCACGCTGCGGGCCATGCAGGCCGCCCTTGAGGACGTGGTGGTGGAGGACTCCATCGGCCGCTACATCGTGTCCCTCACCGCGGCCACCCGGGAGCACCCGTCGGTGCTCGTCGGTGCCTCACCTCGCGGTTCGCTGGCGCTGCTGCTGCTGGCCCGGGTCCGCGCGGTGTTCGGCGGACGGGACTACGTCGTGCCGGAGGACGTCAAGGATGTGGCGGCACCCGCCCTGGCCCACCGGATCACCCTGCGCCCGGAGATGTGGTTGCGCCGGGTCGATCCGGCGTTCGTGGTCGGCGAGGTGCTGGAGGCGACTCCCGCCCCGGCGAGTGGCGCGTTGCCCAGCTACGCCGGCGGCGGGCCTCGGCGCTGATGACCGGACCGACCGTGCCGAAAGCCACCGAGCCCGAAGCGGCTGCCGGCTGGGCGCCCACCCCGGCGCTCGGCCGGGCGGTGCTGCTCGCCGGCCTGCTGCTGGTGGCAGGGGTACTGCTGGGGCGGGTCGACCTGATCGTGCTGGCCTCCCCGTTCGCGCTCGGCACCGCGTACGCGCTGCGTCGACGGCCCACGGCGCTGCCACAGGTGTGGATCACCCCGGGTGACGGGGGGCCGCTGGTCGAGGGCGGCGACGTGACGGCGGCGGTGAGCGTCGGCAACCCGGACATGGTCGACTACGACCTGGTGGTGCTGCGTTCCCGGGCGTCGCCGTGGCTGCGGATCGAGCGGGCCGGCTTCGCCCGCGACGAGGTCGTCGACGACGTGCCACCGGCAGCCACGACGCCGACCGGGGGAGCGGCTCCGGCCAGCGGCACGGGTCGCTCCGTCATCGACCGGCCGTTCGTGACGTCGGTGCCCACCGGCTCGGCGGTGGACCTGGAACTGGCCGGCCGTGCCCTGCGCTGGGGCCGGCACCCGATCGGCCCGGCCGGTGCCCGGGTCGCCACGGCGGGCGGCCTGCTGGTCTCCCGGGCGGTGATCACCGAGCCGGTCCGGGTGCGGGTGTACCCGCGTACCGAGCCGTTCGAGGCGGTGGAGGCGATGCCCCGCGCCGCCGGTCTGGTCGGGGCGCACCACTCCCGTCGGCCCGGCGAGGGCGGCGAGCTGGCCGGCGTACGGATCTTCGGCCCCGGGGACCGGCTGCGCCGTATCGACTGGCGGGTCTCGTTGCGCACCCGGCAGTTGCACGTGGCCTCCACCCTCTCCGACCGTGACGCGGAGGTGGTGGTGCTGCTCGACGTGCTCGCCGAGGCCGGCCGCTCCGGCGGGGTTGACAGCGCCGCCTCGGTGCTGGACACCACCGTCCGGGCCACCGCGGCGATTGCCGAGCACTACCTGCACCGTGGTGACCGGGTGTCCCTGCTGGAGTACGGGCCGGCAGCCCGACGGCTGCGTCCGGCGGCCGGGCGTCGGCAGTACCTGACCGTTCTGGAGTGGCTGCTCGACGTACGTGTCCGATCGTCCTCGCATGAGCCGTACGACCAGGTTTTCGGCCCGCACATGCTCTCCTCGGACGCGCTGGTGGTGGTGCTCACCCCGCTGCTGGACGAACGGTCGGCGCAGATGCTCGCCCGGCTGACCCGCGCTGGGCGGTTCGTGGTGGCGGTCGACACGTTGCCGACGAACCTGGCGTCGCCGAAGGACCGGGGTTGGGCCGAGGTTGCCTACCGCCTTTGGCGCCTGGATCGGGAGATCATGATCGGGCAGCTTCGGGAGCACGGCGTACCGGTGGTGCGCTGGGCTGGCGCCGGCAGCCTGGACCAGGTGCTGCGGGACGTGGCCCGGTTGGCGATGGCACCACGGGTGGGTGGCCGGTGAAGAAGTACGAGGGCAGGCGCAGATGATCGACGTCGTCACCGGACGGGTCCGGGCGGCCCAGAACGCTGTCGCCCGCATCAGCGCCGCCCCGCTTCTGGTTCGGGCCGGGATCTTCGTCACCGTGTTTGCCGGGTTCGCCCTGGCGTTCCCCGCCGAGGTGCTTTCCGGCCGGCCGATCCTCTTTCTGACGGTGGCCGCGTTGTTGCCCGCGTTCGGTCCGCGCCGGATCTGGGCGACCTTCACGGTGCTCGTCACGGTCGGCGGCTGGCTGCTCGCCACCGACGGGTACGGCCGTCCGGTCGCCCTCTGGCGGTTGCTCACCCTCGCCGCCCTGCTCTATCTGGGGCACACCCTCTGCGCGCTGGCCGCGCTGCTGCCCTACGACGCGGTGGTGGATCCCGAATTGATCACCCGGTGGTTGCTGCGGTCGGGTGCCGTCCTGCTGGGCACCGCCGTGCTGGGGGTGCTGTTGTTGCAGGCCGCGGGCATCGGTGGCGAAACCGGATATCAGTGGGTCACCGTGCTGGGGCTGCTGGTGGCCGTGGGGACAGCGGCGTTGCTGGGGTGGCTGCTGCGGCGTCGATAACCGCTGTGACCTGAGGGTTAGGCAGGTCACACAGGTTGTGCTCCGTCACAGATGGGGGGCGCGAGCGGGATTACCTGAGCCGGCCGGGGAAAGATAGACGACGTGAATCCGAAGCGGATCCTTGTGGTTGGTGCCGGGCACGTCGGTCTGTACGCCGCCCTGCGCCTGTCGAAGAAGCTCAGCTCCCGTGAGGCTGAGGTCATGGTGGTGGATCCCCAGCCGCACATGACCTATCAGCCGTTCCTGCCTGAGGCGGCGGCGGGCAACATCTCCCCGCGGCACTCCGTGGTGCCACTGCGGCGGGAGTTGCGCCGGTGCAAGGTGGTGGCCGGCACTGTCACGCGGATCGAGCACGATCGCAAGGTGGCGACCGTCCAGCCGATCAGCGGCCCGGCCCGGGAGATCACGTACGACCACGTGATCGTGGCCCCGGGCTCGGTCTCCCGCACCCTGCCGATCCCCGGCCTGCACGAGCAGGGCATCGGGTTCAAGACCATCGGTGAGGCGATCTACCTGCGCAACCACGTGCTGGACCGGCTCGACGTGGCTGCCGCGACACCGGACCCGGACGTCCGCCGTTCGGCGCTGACCTTCACCTTCGTCGGCGGTGGGTACGCCGGCATCGAGGCGCTCGCCGAGATGGAGGACATGGCTCGCGACGCCCTGCGCTACTACCCGGAGCTCAAGCAGGACGAGGTTCGCTGGGTGCTGGTCGAGGCCACCCAGCGGGTGCTGCCCGAGGTCGACCGGGACATGGGCGCCTACACCGTCCAGCAGTTGCTGAAGCGGAACATGGACATCCGGCTCGACACCCGGCTCGAGTCCTGCGTCGACGGGGTGGTCAAGCTCTCCGACGGTGACAGCTTCCGGTCCGACACGATCGTCTGGACGGCCGGCGTGAAGCCGTCGCCGATGCTGGACGCGACCGACCTCCCGCGCGACGACCGTCGGCGGATCACCTGCCTGCCCACTCTCCAGGTGGTCGACGGCGACCGGGTGGTCGAGGGCGCGTGGAGCGCCGGCGACTGCGCCGCTGTGCCGGACCTGACCAAGGAGCCGGGCAACTTCTGCTCGCCGAGCGCGCAGCACGCGGTGCGCCAGGCCGCGCGGATGGCCGACAACATCGCGGCTGTGGTCCGGGGCCGCGAGCCGGTCGACTACAAGCACAAGCACGTCGGCAGCGTCGCGAGCCTGGGCCTGCACAAGGGCGTCGCCCAGGTGTACGGGATCAAGATGACCGGCTGGCCGGCCTGGGTCATGCACCGGACGTACCACATGAGCCGGATCCCGTCCTTCAACCGCAAGGTCCGCGTCGTGGTGGACTGGTCGCTGGCGTTCTTCCTCAAGCGTGAGGTGGTCGCCCTGGGCCAGTTGCACGACCCGCGCGAAGAGTTCGTAGAGGCGTCCCAACCAGTAGGCGCCCCCCGCGTCTAACCCGCCCTACCTCACCCCGTCGATCTTGCACTTTCGGACGCCCCAATGCGCCTTGGCGCACAGTTTGTCCGGGCAGTAGGTGCAGGATCGGCGGGGTCGGTCGTGGGTCAGACCCGCCAGATCCAGGCGTCGGCGATGCGCGTGGCCGGGCCGTAGAGCTGCTCCAGGGTGGCTCGCAGGCTGTCTGCGTGCGGGGCGTCGTCGGTCAGCGCCACGCAGGAGGCGCCCCAGAAGTCCGCATCGCGGGCGGCCTGACGGCGCTGCTCGTCGCCGATGGCCGGTTGGTCGCCGCGCCGGGCGACGTCCGCCAGCAGCGCGGAGGTGGGCTGCTTGAAGGTGCCCATCGCCGCGGTGCCACCCCGCCCGTAGGGGCCGATGAAGAACCCTTCCGGCAGCCCGAAACCAGCGTCGGCGGCGGTTGCCCAGCGCATCGGCCAGGGATCCTTCGGAGTGGGCAGCGGCACCGGGACCAGCACCCCGCCGGGGCGTACGCACTGCCGCCAGTGACCGCCGGTGACGAATTCCGGCACGGCGGGCCGTTCGGCGGTCGGCAGGGGTGCCGGGAAGATCGGCAGCAGTGCGACGCCGACGGCCAGCGGCACCAGCCGCCGCGCCCGGCCGGTGCTGCGCAGAGCCCGGTCAACCGCGAGCACCAGCAGCGTCGCGACGATCGGCAGCAACGCCAGCGCGAACCGCATCGGCAAAGCGCCGTCCACCACCGGTAGCCCGCCGATCAGGGCGTACGGGCCGGGAAGCGCGGTCCTGGTGCCGCCGAGCACCACCTCCGGGCCGAGCGAGAGCGCACCCATCACCAGGCCCGCCACGACGCAGGCGAAGACCAGCCGGCGTCGTCCGACCCAGATCGCGCAGGCAGCGGTGACCAGCAGCAGTGGCCAGCCGAGGAAGGTGTTGTACTCGGCCGGGCCGGTGGTCAGCCGGGCGGATTGGTCGCTGCCGACCACCGACAGTGGGGAGACCGTCCACCAGCTGCTCAGGTCGGCTGAGAAGTAGGCCGGAGTGAACATTCCATCGGCGACCCCCTGCGGCCCGGCGAACTGGAACCACAGCGGATAGCCGAGCACCAGCAGGGCAAGCCCGGCGGCGATCGCGAGCCCACTGGCGAAGCCGGGCAGCGCCCGTCGGGCGAGGTCCCGGTCCGTCACGGCGTAGCTGATCGCCATCACCAGCAGCGTGACAGCGGCGAGGAAGAGCACCTCCTCGCCGATGAAGACCTGCGCGGTGACCGTGGCGGCCAGCCCCGCCGCGGAGGTGAACATCCGCCGGCGATCCGGCCCGGCGGGACGGGTGCGACCGGTCCTGTGGGGTGTCGCGGCTCCCGGGTCGGACGCCCGCAGCAGTCGGACCACCAGCCAGACGATCACCGGCACCAGCCACTGGGCGGTCATGTGCAGGTGGCTGTTGGTCTGCGAGACCATGCCCGGTCCGAACCCGCACAGCCCTCCGCCGAGCGCGGCGGCGAGCCGGCGGGCGCGCAGTGTCCGGTGGAACAGCAGGTACCAGGCGAGGGCGGTGCCGGCGAGGTTGGCGGCGGCGAGCAGCGCGAACGTGACCGGCGCGCCCAGCAGCAGGGTGACCGGCGCGAAGACGATGCCGAGCGCCATCACCGTGGTGTTGGCCATCAGGTTGACGCCGTCGGGGGCGTTGAGCCGGTCGGTGAGCAGACCGAAGTCGCCGAGCAGCGCGCGAGCGTCGACCGCCAGGAACCACTCGTAGAGGGCCTGGTCCTCCGGGTTGAGCGCCAGCGTGCGGCCAGCCGGATCGGGCCAGAGCCCGTGGGTGAGCCAGCCGGCCAGCACCGCCCAGATCAGAGCGACCAGCAGGTCCGCCCGGTGTCGGTGGACGGCGGCCAGCAGCCGGGTGGCCCGGGACCCGCGGCTGACCCGATCGGCGAGGCGGAAGGCCTGCTCAGGGGCGGCGTCGGGGGCCGTGGGGGCTGCGCTGCTCACGGCATCGACCCTAATGTGGCCAGGCCTGCGGGGTACGCCAGGTCGCCGTAGACCGGCTACGGTGACACTGCACGGTGCGTGTCGGCGCGCCGGTGCCACCCGCCCGGGTGGTGGAAAGGCAGACACGGCCGCCTTAAAAGCGGCTGCCGCAAGGCGTGCGGGTTCGACCCCCGCCCCGGGCACCGGTCGGCTCGCACACACATTCTCATTCGTGATCACCAGGACTTGGCTGCGCCGTTTACTCTTGGAGGGCACGTTCACGTGCAAACGACCCCCTGAGGGAGGCCAGACAGTGAAGACCTCGAACCCGGTGCTCGCCCGGCTCGGCCAAGCGGCCGAGCGGGAGCGCTCCGCCGGGTACGCCCCGGCCGGGCCGTACGGACAGCCCGGCATTCCCCAGCAGTACCCGTCCCAGGCCGGTTACCCGGCCGCGCCGCCCGCCGTAGCGCCCATGACCGTCGACGACGTTGTCGTCAAGACGGTCGCTCTGCTCGGCATCCTGGGCATCACCGCCGCGGCCGCCTGGGTGCTCGTGCCCGACTCGCTGGTCGGTACCGCCTGGATCGGCGCGGCGGTGGTCGGCCTGGTCCTCGGCTTGATCATCTCGTTCTCCCGGATGGCCAACCCGGCGCTCGTCATCGCGTACGCGGTCGTCGAGGGCGTCTTCGTCGGCATGGTCAGCAAGGCGTTCGAGACGCTCTACGACGGCATCGTGCTCCAGGCCGCCGTGGCCAGCTTCGGCATCTTCTTCCTGATGGCGATGCTCTACCGGGCGAAGGTCATTCGGGCCACCCCCGCGTTCGTCAAGGGCATGATCGCGGCGATGGTCGGCCTCTTCGCCGTCATGATGATCAACCTGGTGCTGGCGCTGTTCGGCGTCAACACGGGCCTGCGTGACGGCAGCCCGCTGGCGATCGGCTTCAGCCTGGTCTGCATCGTGGTCGCCTCGCTGAGCTTCGTGCTCAGCTTCAAGGAGATCGAGGACGGCGTCCGGATGGGCCTGCCCCAGCGCTACTCCTGGACGGCCGCCTTCGGCATCCTGGTCAGCCTGGTCTGGCTCTACATCGAGATCCTGCGCCTGCTGAGCTACTTCCAGGGCGACGACTGACCTCGTCCGCGCTGTCGACCGGCGCCCGCCCCCGCTGATGCGAGGGCGGGCGCCGTCGTTCGCACCGGGCGCGCCGTTTTCCCGCCGCCGCCGGGCCGCCCGGGGCAGAGTGACTGCAAGGGCACGCCCTGGGGGTACGCGGGCGAAGGAGGCGGCGGTGCGCAGTAGCAACCCGGTGCTCAATCGGCTGGACGAGACCGGCCGGGTGGAGGCCCGGGTGCTCGGCGCCCGTGACGTCGAGCCGATGACGGTCGACGACGTGGTGGTCCGTACCGTCGGGTTGCTGCTCGTCACCGGCGCGGCCGCGGGGGTGTCCTGGGCGGTGATCCCCGACGCGGTGTGGCTGGGCGCCGCGCTGGCCGGTAGCGCGCTCGCCTCGATCGCCCTGGTCCTGGTCATCTCGTTGCGCGGGATCACCAACCCGGTGCCGATCGTCGGCTACGCCGTGCTCCAGGGCCTGCTGCTGGGGGTGGCGAGCCGCACCTTCGAGCAGGTCTATCCGGGCATCGTGGCGCAGGCGGTGGCCGGCACCTTCGGCGTCTTCCTCGGCATGGCGGCGCTCTACCGGGCTCGGGTCATCCGGGCGACGCCCCGACTGGCCCGCCTGGTGATCGGCACGTTGCTCGGCATCGCCGTGCTCAGCGTGGTCAACCTGGTGTCGTACCTGATCTCCGGGCGACCGGGGCTGGCGGGCTACAGCGTCAGTGGGGAGGTCGGCTGGCTGCCGTACGTCATCTCGGTGGTGGCCATCATCGCCGGCGCGTTCAGCTTCATCCTCGACTTCGACCTGGTCGAGCGCTCGGTACGCGACGGTCGACCCCACCGGTACGCGTGGGTGTGCGCGTTCGGCCTGCTCACCGGGTTGGTCTTCCTCTACTGGCAGCTGCTGCGGCTGCTCAGCTACCTGCGTCGGTGACCGGCCCGCCGTGGCTGCGCCGGTGCCGGCCGTAGACTCGGCGGCGATGAGCGCAGCGGAGTTCGATCAGGCCGTGCGGTTGCTGGTCCGTCACATCGGGCACTGGCAGCAGCCCCGTTGGGCAGCGGTCGCGACCACCGGCAACGTGTCCCGCGCCGACCTGGTGCACCGGTTGGTGCAGGAGATCGCCAATCTGGCCGCCGACGCGGAGGGTGAGCCCCGGCGGGTGGTACCCCGGCTCGACAACGACCTGGCCCTGCCTGATCAGCTACGGGTGGTGGCGGCAGACCTGGTGGCCGCCGGCCCGGGGCCCGAGGCACTGGCCCGGGCCGCCGCCGAGGTGACGGCGACCCGCAGCGCGCTCTGACGTCAGCTCAGCTGAGCCGCTCCAGCACCATGGCCATGCCCTGACCGCCGCCGACGCACATCGTCTCCAGACCAATGGTCTTGTCGTGCCACTCGAGGGCGTTGAGCAGGGTGCCGGTGATCCGGGCGCCGGTCATGCCGAACGGGTGACCGACCGCGATGGCGCCGCCCATGACGTTCAGCTTCTCCTCCGGGATGCCCAGCTCCCGGTAGGACGGGATGACCTGCGCGGCGAACGCCTCGTTGATCTCGACCAGGTCGACGTCGTCGATGGTCATGCCAGCCCGGCGCAGCGCCTGGCGGGACGCCTCGACCGGCCCGAGACCCATGATCTCCGGCGACAGGGCGGTCACACCGGTGGAGACGATCCGGGCCAGCGGGGTGAGCCCAAGCTCCTCGGCCCGCTGGGCGCTCATCACCACCACGGCGGCCGCGCCGTCGTTGAGCGGGCAGCAGTTGCCGGCGGTGATCCGGCCGTCCGGGCGGAACACCGGCTTGAGGCCGGTGACCGCATCGAGGGTGACACCAGCGCGAGGCCCGTCGTCGGTGCTCACCACCGTGCCGTCCGGCGTGGTGACCGGGGTGATCTCCCGGGCCCAGAAGCCGTCGGCGATGGCCTTCTCGGCGAGGTTCTGGCTGCGTACGCCGAACTCGTCCATGTCGGCGCGGGTGACGTCGTACACCTGGGCCAGGTTTTCCGCGGTCTGCCCCATGGTCAGGTAGATGTCGGGCAGCTCGCCGGCCTCGCGCGGGTCGGTCCACACCTCGGCACCGCCCTGCGCGCGGCGCTTCGAGCGCTCGTCGGCCGCGCCGAAGCGGGGGTTTTCCCAGCTGCCGCCGACCAGGGCCTGGGCCTCGGGAGGCAGCCCGTCGGAGCTGCCCCGGGCGTAGCGGGAGACCATCTCCACGCCAGCGGAGACGAACACGTCACCCTCGCCGGCGCGGATCGCGTGCATGGCCATGCGGGTGGTCTGCAACGACGAGGCGCAGTAGCGGGTCAGCGTGGCGCCGGGCACCGTGTCCAGGCCGAGGAGGGTGGTCACCACCCGCGCCATGTTGAAGCCCTGCTCGCCGCCGGGCAGGCCGCACCCGAGGTAGAGATCGTCGATCGTGGTCGGATCGAGCTGGGGGATCTTGTCCAGGGCGGCCTGGACGATGGTCGCGGCGAGGTCGTCGGAGCGGACGTCGCGCAGGGACCCCTTGTGCGCCCGCCCGATGGGGGAGCGGGCGGTGGCGACGATGACGGCGTCGCGGGACGACTCAATCGGCATGGACCAACGTTAACCCGCCGGTAACATGGCACGGAAGAAGCCGGCGCGGCGGGAAATGTCACCCCGGCCGGGCCCGATCTAGCGCCGGGTCGCGACCGCAGCGGCGGCGGCGATGGCGGGCAGCAGCGCGTGCGCCCACACCCGGTAGCCGTCCGCCGAGGGGTGGAAGCCGTCGTGGCAGAGCGTGCCCGCGTCGGCCCGGAACACCGGCCCGGTCTCGGTGGCCAGGTCGACCACCGAGCCGCCAGCATCCAGCACGGCCGTGGTCTGCGCGCGGGCCATCCGGCGCCCGGACCAGCCGACCACCTGACGCAGCGGAGGCGCGATGGCACGCACCGCGCCGAGATCGGGGCAGGTGCCCACCACCACCTCGACCCGCGCCTCGCGCAGCCGGTGCACCGCCGCGCCGAGATACGCCGCCGCGTCGGTGGGTCGGCGCAGCCCGGTGGCGTCGTTCGCGCCGATCAGGATCAGCGCCACGTCGGGCCGCTCACCGAGCAGGGCTCGGGCCACCTGCGTGGCCAGGTCCGTCGAGCGGGACCCGGAGACGCCGACGCTGGACAGGTGCACCCGCCGGCCCGTCGGGCCCTCGGCGAGCAGGTTGGCCAACTGCCCGCCGATGGTGTCCTCAAGACGGTCGACCCCGACGCCCAGTGCCGACGAGTCGCCGAGCAGTACCAGCCGCAGCGGCGGAGCGCCGGCCCGGCCGATCGTGGCCCGCAGGGCCAGCCCCAGCTCCGGTTGGGCGTAGCGCCGGTGCCGGGCGACGAACGCCTCACCGGCCAGGACGGCGGCGCCGCCCACGGTGCCGGCGAGCAGCGAGAACGCCGCCGCCCGACCCAGCCGGCCCGGGAGGCCGGCGGTCACGCCCCGCTCGCTGCGCACGTTCATGCCAGTCCCTCCACTGTCGAGGTGTCCGAGGCGGAGCCGTGCTGCGGCACCGCGCCGACACCGAAGAACGCCCGGCGGCGCAACTGCGCCCACCGGCCGGCCGGCCCTCGGTCGCGGCCCCGGACCTGGGTGCCGCTGACCTCCGTGCCAGCGTGCCGGGCCGCCTCCTGCGCGGCCTCAGGCAGCGACCGTACGCCTTCGCCCAGCGTCGGTGTGGCCCGTCGTTCCTGCCCCGCACCTAGCACGGAGAGCATCGTCGGCAGCAGTGCGGCGGCGGCCATCGCGTACCCCTCGGCGGAGGGATGGAACCGGTCCCAGGCGAACATCCGGGTCGGCTCCGCGGTGAACCGGGGGCCGAGCAGATCACCGAGGGAGACCGTCCAACCGCCCGCCTCGACCACGGCGACCGTCTGGGCTGCGGCGAGTTGGCGGCTCCACCGATGTGCCAGCCAGCGCAGAGGGGGCTGAATCGGTCGGATCGCGCCCAGGTCGGGGCAGGTGCCGACGACCACCTCGCATCCGGCGTCGCGCAGCGTGTGGACAGCCTCGACGAGGTAGCGCACCGCCAGGCCGCGCGGGGTGCGGTTGGTGATGTCATTGCCGCCGATGAGGATCACCGCGATGTCGGGTCGGCACTCCAGCGCCGCCTCCACCTGGTGGCGGAGCGCCGCGGAGATGGCACCGACGACCGCGAAGCGGTGCAGTTGCACCGGCCGGTGCAGTCGACGGGACAGGCCGGTGGCGAGCATCGCGCCGGGTGTCTCCCGTCGGCGGTGCACCCCGTAGCCGGCGGCCGACGAGTCGCCGAGCACGACCACCGTGAGCGGGGGGCCGGGGAACTTCGCGCCATAAACCCCGTCGCAGCGCGGCGGCGGCGCCTGGGCCATCGGGATGGTGCGCCGGGCCTGGCGGGCCTGCCCGAGCAGCACCCCGCCGGTCGCCACCACGGCCGCCGCGGTGGCGCCCGTGCCGATGGCAGCCAGGCGGGCGATCCGCCAGGCGTGCCGCCAGCGCGGACCAACGGGTACGACGGAACCAGCCACCCCCATACCGCGACATTATCGCGCCGGTCCGACACACCGCTGTCGTCGAGACGGCACCAGGGTGCCTGGAAACCGACGCAACGGGGTATCTGTGTAGGAGAGGCCGGTCGACTTGCGCCGACCCGCCACGCTGATCCGGCGGAGAGGAGCGCGACGATGGGGAAGACACTGAAGCGCAGCGCGGCGTTCACGGCCCTGGCGCGGGCACTGGCGGCCGGGGCCCGAGGTGGGCCGTCGATGGGCACCCGGTTGGCGGCGCTGCCCCGGATGATCCGGGCCACCACCAAGGGTGAGTACGACGGCGGCCTCCGGCTGGCCCTGATGACCGCGGCGACGGCGTACATCGTCTCGCCGATCGACCTGCTCCCGGAGATCCCGTTGGCCATCTTCGGGCTGGCCGACGACGCGGTCATGATCACGTGGTTGGCCGGCAGCGTGCTCGCCGAGACCGATCGCTTCCTGGAGTGGGAGGCCCGCCGCAGCTCGGTCATCCCCGGAGGGCTGGTGCCCTGACGACACGTACGCTGGACGACGAGGAAACGTCTGCCCGGTGGCCATCGCCGGCGCCGCAACGAAGGGCACACCGTGCAGTACTACGACAACGTCGTCGACATGATCGGCAACACCCCGCTGGTACGTCTGCGTAACGTCACCGAGGGCATCCAGGCCACCGTGCTCGCCAAGGTCGAGTACGTCAACCCGGGCGGCTCGGTGAAGGACCGGATCGCGCTGCGGATGGTGGAGGACGCCGAGGCCGCTGGCCTGCTCAAGCCCGGCGGCACCATCGTCGAGCCCACCAGCGGCAACACCGGCGTCGGGCTGGCCCTGGTGGCCCAGCTCAAGGGCTACAAGTGTGTCTTCGTGTGCCCCGACAAGGTCAGCCAGGACAAGCAGGACGTGCTCCGGGCGTACGGCGCCGAGGTGGTGGTCTGCCCGACCGCGGTCGCCCCGGAGGACCCGCGCTCGTACTACAACGTCTCGGACCGGCTCACCCGGGATATTCCCGGCGCCTGGAAGCCCGACCAGTACAGCAACCCGGCCAACCCGCGCTCGCACTACGAGACCACCGGCCCGGAGCTGTGGAAGCAGACCGAGGGCGGGCTCACCCACTTCGTGACCGGCGTGGGCACCGGCGGCACGATCTCCGGCATCGGCCAGTACCTCAAGGAGGCGTCCGAGGGTCGGGTGCGGGTCATCGGGGCCGACCCGGAGGGTTCGGTCTACTCCGGCGGCACCGGCCGGCCGTACCTGGTGGAGGGCGTCGGCGAGGACTTCTGGCCGGAGACGTACGACCGGGGTGTGGCCGACGAGATCATCGAGGTCTCCGACAAGGCGTCCTTCGAGATGACCCGGCGGCTGGCCCGCGAGGAGGGGCTGCTGGTCGGCGGCTCCTGCGGGATGGCCGTGGTCGCCGCGCTGGAGGTCGCCCGTCGGGCCGGCCCGGACGACGTGGTGGTGGTGCTGTTGCCCGACGGTGGCCGGGGCTACCTCTCGAAGATCTTCAACGACTCGTGGATGGCCCGGTACGGCTTCCTCGACAACTCCGGCGCCGAGCCGACGGTGGCCGACGCGCTGGCCAGTAAGCCGGGCGGGCTGCCCGAGCTGGTGCACGTGCACCCGACCGAGACGGTCCGTGACGCGATCGACTACATGCGCGAGTACGGCGTCTCGCAGCTGCCGGTGCTCAAGGCCGAGCCGCCCGTGGTGACCGGCGAGGTGGCCGGCTCGATCGCCGAGCGGGACCTGCTCGACGCGTTGTTCACCGGCCAGGCCCACCTGCACGACACGATCGAGCGGCACATGGGCGACCCGCTGCCGATGATCGGTGGCGGCCAGCCGGTGAGCGAGGCCGTCGGCCTGCTGGAGAAGTCCGACGCCGCGCTGGTGCTCGTCGACGGCAAGCCCAAGGGCGTCCTCACCCGCCAAGACCTCCTGGCCCACCTAGGCGCCCACTAACCCCCCCACCCCACCCCGCCCCGCCCCCCGCGCCGCTTCTCCGCGCCGCGCCGCGTCGCTTCTCCGCGCCGATCTAGGGGAAATCCTCGTGAGTTGATCTCCGATCACGACGATTTCCCCTAGATCGGCGCGGGAGGCGCGGGAGGCGCGGGAGGCGCGGGAGGCGCGGGAGGCGCGGGAGGCGCGGGAGGCGCGGGAGGCGCGGGAGGCGCGGGAGGCGCGGGAGGCGC
>NZ_JBEXGR010000004.1:0-129707 GCF_040607415.1 Micromonospora sp. NPDC005291 | reverse complement strand
GGGGGACCGGGTGTGATCGGTGTCCATGTCCGGGCCAGCGCCGTCCGTCGCTCCGACATGCCCCGATCCGCCGACAGCGAACATCGACCGATGCCAGGCGTCAGCAGGGTGCCGTTACGCGAGCAGGGGGCGGGTGTAGCGGAGTTGGGGGGTGGCGGCGGTGCCGATGTACTCCTCGCGTTGCGCGCCCGTCGGGGTCCAGCCGCCGCGCTGGTAGAAGGCGCGGGCGTGGGCGTTGTCCCGCAGGACCCAGAGCACCGCGTGCCGCCAGCCCCGGGCCCGCATGGCGTTCAACGCGTCCTCCATCAGCGTGCGTCCGGTGCCCCGGCCCTGCTCGGCCGGGTCCAGGTGGAGCGCGTTGAGCAGCCCGGTGGCTGGGTCGTCCTCGTCGTCCGGGCCCAGGTAGCTGAACCCGACCAGCGCCCCGGCCCGCTCGGCCACCGTCAGCCGGTGCGCGTCCCGCTCCCAGCGCCACCGCTCGACCCAGTACCGCCCCATCGCCTCTGCCGTCGGTTCGGCCAGCGCCTCGGCCGGGACGAACGAGGAGTACGCGACGACCCGGGAGCGCTGGTGCAGGGCGCCCACCGCCATCAGGTCGTCACCGGTCGCAGGACGGAGCATGACGGTCATCCGGCCGAGGCTACCCGCCGGGGTGGGAGCTGCACCGTGCTCAGGTCCTCCGCGATGATCAGGTCACCGTCGAAGTGCGCGCGCGCCTCGTCGTGGAACCGGCGTGGGTCGGGGTAGCGCTGGGAGAAGTGGGTGAGCACGAGCCGGCGTACCCCGGACTCGGTTGCCACCCGGGCGGCCTGCGCCGCGGTCAGGTGGCCGACCTCGGCGGCGAGCGCGGCCTCCGACTCCAGGAAGGTCGACTCGATGACCAGCAGGTCGGCGTGCTCGGCGAGGGCGTACACCCCGTCGCAGAGGCCGGTGTCCATCACGAAGGCGAACCGCTGCCCCGGCCGGGGCACGCTCACCTCGTCGCGGGTGACGCGGCGCCCGTCGAGGTCCAGGTGCCCGATGCGGATCAGTTCGCCGACGGCCGGCCCGGCGATGTCGTACGCGGCCAGCTTCTCCGGCAGCATCCGGTAGCCGTCCGGCTCGACCAGCCGGTAGCCGTACGTCTCGATGGGGTGTCGCAGCCGGCGGGCTTCCAGCGTGCCGCAGCTCAGGGTGATCCGCTGCCCGTCGGTCTCGATCGGGGTGACCGCCAGCTCGGCGGTCTCGTAGAAGGAGGTGGCGTGCCGTAGCCGGGCGAAGTATTCGGCGCCGCCGGCCGGGAAGTGCACGGCCACCGGGCGCGTCACCCGGTCCAGGGAGAGCCGCTGGATGGTGCCGGGCAGCCCGAGGCAGTGGTCGCCGTGGAAGTGCGTGACGCAGATCCGGGTCAGGTCGCTGGCGGTGACCGTGGTGTGCAGGAGTTGGCGCTGGCTGCCCTCACCCGGGTCGAAGAGGATCACCTCGTCGTCCCAGCGCAGCACGTACCCGTTGTGGTTGCGCTGGCGAGTCGGCGCCTGGCTGGCCGTTCCCAGGACCACCAGCTCGCGCATCGACATCGCCGGTCCTCCGGATATGAAGCGACCCCCGGGGTTTTCCGCGCTTGCGCGCGGGCCGGCTGGACTGAGGCCGGCACCCCGGGGGTCGGGTGGCTGTCATGGATTTCGCCGCACCGCTGCCACACGGTCTCGACGTTGTTGCTGGTGCCCGCCTCGCGGCGGACCGATCACTGTCGAGGACAGCGGCTAGCTGACAGCCACCTCACGAGTCCGATTGCTATACAAGTCTGGACCACCTCCTTTCACGTGTACGGCCACGTTATCGAGTCCTGACCGGGCCCGGCAACGGATTTCGATCACACGGTCCGACGGGAATGCCCGGCCGCCTTCTCGGCGGCCGGGCATCGAGGTCGTACGGGTCGGCGGTGGGTCAGCCCGCGGTACGGGCCACGCCGACCGGGCAGCTCAGCCCGTTCGGGCCGTGGTTGCAGTACCCGTTCGGGTTCTTCGTCGGGGCCAGGTACTGCTGGTGGTAGTCCTCGGCAAAGTAGTAGCTGCCGAGCGGGGTGATCTCGGTGGTGATCTCACCCTTGCCGGCGCGCGTCACGATCGGCTGGAACGCGTCCCGGGACGACTCGGCGATGGTCCGCTGCTCGTCGGTGGTCGTGTAGATCGCCGACCGGTACTGGGTGCCCACGTCGTTGCCCTGGCGCATGCCCTGGGTCGGGTCGTGGTTCTCCCAGAAGACCTTCAGGAGATCCTCATAGGTGATCTTGCTGGGGTCGTACACCACCTGGACGACCTCGGCGTGCCCGGTCCGGCCGGAACACGTCTCCTCGTACGTCGGGTTCCTGGTGGTGCCACCGGCGTAGCCGGCGGAGGTGGTGTAGACGCCGGGCAGCGTCCAGAACAGCCGCTCGGCCCCCCAGAAACAGCCCATGCCGAAGACCGCGACCTGCAGGCCCTCCGGGAACGGGCCCTTCAGGGGGGTGCCCAGCACCTCGTGGCGGTCGGCGACCGGCATGGCGATCGGGCGGCCCGGCAGGGCCTGGTCGGGCGAAACCATCTCGGCGTTCATACGGCGCAAAAACACGGTGGGGCGCTCCTCTCGTACCTCTCCCAGCGTGTAACACCGGTGGGTCTTCCTTCCTTACCCGCGCACGTGTGAGTCAGGCCCCGCCCCACCGATCATCGGGCGGCGGTCAGAGAGCGGCGGCGATGCGGTCTGCGGAGGTCTGCGCCTCGGTGTCGTCCTGGTAGCGGGTGCGGGGCCAGAAGAAGCCCCGTAGCCCGTCGCCCTTCGTCCGGGGCACCACATGGGTGTGCAGGTGCGGGACGGACTGGGACACCTTGTTGTTCATCGCCACGAACGTCCCACCGGCTCCGAGAGCGGTCTCCACGGCCACCGCCAGCCGCCGGACCAGCGCGAAGTAGCCGGGCAGCAGGTCGGAGGGCAACTCGGCCAGGGTCACCAGGTGAACCCGGGGCACCACCAGCACATGCCCCTTGAACACCGGCCGGGTGTCCAGGAACGCCACCCCGTCCGGCTCGTCGGCGACCCGGAACGCCGGCACCTCACCCGCCACGATCCCGCAGAACACGCAACCGCTCATCGGCCCAGGCTATGCCGGCGCGTTCCCGGGTCAGAGGGGCCGGCCCCGCGGGGAGCATGGGTTCCGTTCCAGCCTTCGGGACGGGGCACTAGCCTCACCAGAATGAGTCACGGCTTCGAGACGCTCGCCATCCACGCCGGCCAGGACCCTGAGGCCCGAACCGGCGCGGTGATTCCACCGATCTACCAGACCAGCACGTACGCGCAGGACGCCGTCGGCGAGCCCCGGCTCGGCTACGAGTACAGCCGCTCGGGCAACCCGACCCGGGACGCGCTCCAGGAGTGCCTGGCAGCGCTGGAGGGCGGGCCGGTGGGGCTCGCCTTCGCCAGCGGCCTGGCGGCGGAGGACACCCTGCTGCGGGCCGTGTGCCAGCCGGGCGATCACGTGGTGATCCCGGATGACGCGTACGGCGGCACGTACCGGCTCTTCGCCCGCGTCGCCCAGCGCTGGGGCCTGGAGTTCACCCCGGCCAAGGTCTCCGACCCGGCCGCGATCCGGGCGGCCGTGCAACCTGGCCGCACGAAGATCGTCTGGGTGGAGACGCCGACCAACCCGCTGCTCGGCATCGCCGACATCGCCGCCCTGGCCGCCGTGGCACACGACGCGGGTGCGCTGCTGGTGGTCGACAACACCTTCGCCTCGCCGTACCTGCAGCAGCCGATCGCGCACGGCGCGGACGTGGTGGTGCACTCCACCACCAAGTACATCGGCGGGCACTCCGACGTGGTGGGCGGGGCGCTCGTCGTGGCCGACGCCGCACTCGGCGAGGAGCTGCGCTACCACCAGAACGCGATGGGTGCGATCAACGGACCCTTCGACGCCTGGCTCACGCTGCGCGGCATCAAGACCCTCGGGGTACGCATGGATCGGCACTGCGACAACGCGGAGCGGCTCGCCGCGTACCTCGACGGGCACGCGAAGGTGGCCCAGGTGATCTACCCCGGCCTGCCCTCGCACCCCGGTCACGAGGTGGCCGCCAAGCAGATGCGCCGGTTCGGCGGCATGATCTCGTTCCGTGCCGCCGGTGGTGAGGACCACGCGGTGGAGATCTGCAACCAAACCAAGCTCTTCGTGCTCGCCGAGTCGCTGGGCGGCGTGGAGTCCCTGATCGAGCACCCGGGTCGGATGACACACGCAAGTGCTGCCGGCTCGCCGCTTGAAGTTCCCGGGGATCTCGTGCGACTGTCTGTCGGCATCGAGACGGTCGACGACCTGCTCGCCGATCTGGAGCAGGCGCTGGGCTGACCGCTGGGGGAGGATGGCCGTGCAGGACATCGTGGCGACCTGGGTCGGGGCGACCGCCAAGCAGATCGCCCGGGGCGTACGCCGAGGTGACGTGTCGGCCACCCAGGTCGTCGCCGACCACCTTGAGTACATCTCCCGAGCCGACCGTGAGCTGGGCGCGTTCCGTGCCGTGCGCGGCGGCGAGGCGATCACCGAGGCGGAGAAGGTCGACGAGCAGGAAGACCTGGCCAACCTGCCGCTGGCCGGGGTGCCCGTGGCGGTCAAGGAGAACACCCCGGTCGCCGGCCTGCCCACCTGGAACGGGTCGATGGCCGCACGCACCGACGTCGCGGAGGCCGACCACGAGGTGGTGCGTCGGCTGCGTGGCGCCGGCGCGGTGATCCTCGGCGTGACCCGGATGCCGGAGCTGGGGTTGTGGGCGCTCACCGACGACGACACCGCGGTGACCCGCAATCCGTGGGACCGCACGCGTACCCCCGGCGGCTCCTCCGGCGGCGCCGCCGCCGCGGTGGCCGCCGGGCTGGTGCCGATCGCGCACGGCAACGACGGTCTCGGCTCGATCCGGATTCCCGCGGCCTGTTGCGGCCTGGTCGGGCTCAAGCCCGGCCGAGGCGTGGTCCCCTGCCAGCTCGGCGCGGACGACTGGTTCGGCCTCACCGAGCACGGCATGCTGACCAGCACGGTCGCCGACGCGGCGGTCGGCTTCTCGGTGCTCGCCGGTCGGCGTCCCGAGAAGCTGGTCCCGCCGCAGCGGCTACGGGTGGGCGTCTCGCTGCGCTCCCCGGTGCGCGGCGTCGCAGCGGACGCGCCCAACCGGGACGCGGTCGCCGCCGCCGGTCGGCTTCTCGCCGCCGCCGGGCACGACACGGTGCCGGCCGATCCGGTCTACCCCACGGCGCTCGGCCTGCAGGGCATCGCCACCTGGTTCGCCGCCGCCGCCACCGACGTCCGGGCTTCCGGGTTGGACCGGCGTGGCCTGCAACGGCGTACCCGGCGGCACGTCGCGCTGGGCGAGTGGGCGCAGCGTCGCGGCTACGTGCGGGAGGCTGACCGGGCCGCGTGGCGGCAAAGGTCGGTCGACTTCTTCACCGACCACTCGGTCGACCTGCTGCTCACCCCGGCGCTGGCCACTGCTCCGCCGGAGGCGGCACGCTGGTCGGACCGGTCCTGGCGGGCGAACATGGCAGCCAACATCCGGTACGCCCCGTACGCCGCACCGTGGAACATCGCCGGTCTGCCGGCGGTCGTGGTGCCGATCGGCCGCCGCCCGGACGGCCTGCCGGTCGCCGTGCAGCTGGTCGGTCCGCCCGGCTCGGAGCTGCTGCTGCTCGGTGTGGCCGGCCAGTTCGAGATGGCCGCCCCGTGGACGCGGCACGCCCCCGGCTACCCCCAGGTCGGAACGGGGTCGCCGGCCGCCGCATGATCGTCTACGGTGTGCGCGCATCGTCGCGCTGACCGGGGGACATCTGTGCGTTGCCAGACCTGTGGGGACGCCACGTCTCCCGAACACCACGAATGCCAGCGTTGCTACACGCCGCTCGGCCAGCCCGCCATCACGCCGGGGCTGCCGACCTACTCCGTACGCGGGATCGGCCTGGCCGCCCGCATCGCGGTCGGCGCGACCGCTGTGCTGTACCTCGTAGTGGCACTCGGCCCGCTGGTGGGGTTGGTGATGTCCAGGCAGGCCCGGGCCGACAACGACCCGGATCTGCTGATCGGTGCGGTGGTCATCGAGGCGCTGTTGGCGCTGCCCATGGTGGCCGCGTACCTCACCGCCGCCGTGCTGGTGATCATCTGGACCTGGCGGGCGCGGAAGAACACCGACGCGTTCCCGGGTGCGCTGCCGACGCTCGGGGCCGGTTGGGCGATCGCCGGCTGGCTGGTCCCGTTCGCGAACTTGGTGGTGCCGGCCCGGGTGGTGGCCGGCGTGGCGCGGGACAGCCTCTGGCGGCGGTTCACCCCGGACCTGGTGTCCGTCTGGTGGACTGCCTGGTTGGTGTTCAGCGTCGGCGAGCGGGTGGTCAGTCGCCTCGACAGTCGGGCGTACGACAGGCTGCCGGAGACCCCCGCCACCGATGGCGCCTACCAGGCGTACACCGACTACTACCTGGGCTCTCTCCTCCGTAACGCCGTGCCCGCGGTGGCCTGCGTGATCGCCGCGGTGGCGCTGATCGTGCTGATCCAGCGGATCTCCGCTGCGCAGGAGGCCCGCATCGCCCGCGCGCTCCCAGCGTGGCCGACCGCCCCGGTCTGGCCGGCCGCTCGCGCATGATCCACTCCGAATCGCGGATATTGCGCTGACGAAGAGAGGTTGATACCGCGATATCGGGGATGTCGAGCGGATCAACCCAGTGGACGGGATGTCGACCCCGGTGTCGCCGCAGACGGCTCCGGAGGCGGGTGGCACGATCGGGGCATGACGGAACTGGTCGGTCTCGACGACGTGCGGGCCGCACGGGAACTGCTCGCTGGCGTCACCCGGACCACCCCGCTGGAGCCCTCTCGCCCGCTGAGCGCGGCACTGGGCGGGCCGACCTGGCTCAAGTGCGAGAACGTGCAGCGCGCCGGCTCCTACAAGGTGCGTGGCGCGTACGTGCGGATCTCCCGGCTCTCGGCGGCGGAGCGGGAGCGCGGCGTGGTCGCGGCCAGCGCGGGCAACCACGCGCAGGGCGTGGCCCTCGCCGCCGGCCTGGTCGGCACGCACGCCACGGTCTTCATGCCGGTCAACGCGCCGCTGCCGAAGGTGGCCGCCACCAAGGGGTACGGCGCGCAGGTCGAGTTGGCCGGCAACACCGTCGACGAGTCGCTGGTCGCCGCGCACACGTACGCCGAGCGCACCGGCGCGGTGCTGATCCACCCGTTCGACCACCCCGACGTGATCGCCGGCCAGGGCACGGTGGCGCTGGAGATCCTCGAACAGTGCCCGGACGTAAAGACGATCATCACCGCGGTGGGTGGCGGCGGTCTGATCTCGGGCATGGCGGTGGCCGTGAAGGCGTTGCGACCGGACGTACGGATCATCGGCGTCCAGGCGGCCGGTGCGGCGGCGTTCCCGCCCTCACTGGTGGCCGGGGAGCCGGTCCGGCTGCCCGCCTTCTCCACCATCGCCGACGGCATCGCGGTCGGTCGGCCGGGGGAGATCACCTTCAACCACGTGCGCAAGCTGGTCGACGAGATCGTCACGGTCTCCGAGGAAGACATCTCCCGGGCCCTGTTGATGCTGCTGGAGCGCGGTAAGCAGGTGGTCGAGCCGGCCGGGGCGGTCGGCGTCGCCGCGCTGCTGGCCGGCGTGGTGGAGGTGGAGACGCCGGTGGTCGCGGTGCTCTCCGGTGGCAACATCGACCCGTTGCTGATGATGCGGGTGATCGAGCACGGTCTGGCTGCCGCGGGTCGTTACCTGCGGGTATCGGTGCGCTGCTCGGACCGGCCCGGGCAACTCGCGTCGCTGCTCAGCCAGATCGCCGAGCATCGGGCCAACGTGGTGGACGTGGAGCACCAGCGGGCCAACCCGCATCTGGGCCTCGGCGAGGTGGAGGTGGCGCTGTCGGTGGAGACCCGGGGCGTGGAGCACTCGGACACGCTGATCAGCGCGTTACGGGCCAGCGGTTACCAGGTGGTCTTCGCCGCCGAGGCGTGACACGACGTGGTGCCACGCCTCAGCGGCGGCAACGCCTCAGCGCGTGTGGTGAGACCGGCGACGGTCAGCCGGAGAACGGCTCGAAGCTGACCACGGTCACCTTGATGTCGGCGCCACTCGGCGCCGTGTAGGTGCAGGTCTGCCCGGGCCGGCCGCCCAGGATCGCCTTGCCGAGCGCCGACTCGGGGCTGTAGACGGTCAGGTCGGTGGTGGCCGCGATCTCCCGCGAACCGAGCAGGAAGGTCTCGGTGTCGTCGGCGTCGTCGTCGAAGTAGATCGTCACGACCATGCCGGGCGACACCGCGTCCGCAGTCGGCGCCTCGCCGACCTTCGCGGTGCGCAGCAGCTCCTGCAGGTAGCGGATGCGACCCTCGGCCTTGCCCTGCTCCTCGCGGGCGGCGTGGTAGCCGCCGTTCTCCCGCAGGTCGCCCTCCTCGCGCCGCGCGTTGATCTCGGCTGCGATAGCCGGGCGGTTGGCGATGTGCTCGTCGAGCTCGGCCTGGAGGCGGTCGGACGCGTCCTGCGACAGCCAGGTGGCGGGCGCCTCGTTGCCAGTGGACACAGGCGGTCTCCTCAGTTGTGCGTGGCTGGCTGACAGGTGAACTACCAAGTTACCAGTGCGGTACGACACAGCGTGTCGACCATTACCGCCGGTGTCCGGATCCGACACCGTTGGTGGAGGCCCTCCCAGCCCTCGAACGCGATGCTGTCCTGGCAGCTCAGGACGGAGCCTGACAGCGCAGGACCTCGCCGATGAAAGGCCGCGCGGTGGTGGTCAGGCGGTGCTGGGTCAGCACGTGCCGGTCGCCCGGCTCGGCGGTCACCGTGACCTGTTCACGGGCCACCTCGGCACCCGCGCGATCCCGGGCACGAAGCACGCAGACCGCCGAACCGCCCGGCGGCACGGTCACCCGAAAGTCGACCAGCACCTGATTGTCCGTGATGTCGGTGTAGGTGATCACCTGGGCGTCGTAGACCGGGTCGCCGTACTGGCGGTAGAGCCGGACCGAGATCGCGGTCATTGTGGCCACGAGCACCAGCAGCGCGAGCGCGGCCAGCAGCGTACGGCGGCGCCCTCCGCCCGTTGCTCGGCGACGGCCGTAGCGCCCGGCCGGGAATACCGGCGCGCCTGGTGAAATTGTGGCGTGCGTCTCGGTCACCGGCGGGTATCTCCTGGCGTTGTTGTCGGCGGCATCGGCAAGAATGACAGAGTCCATCCTCCCACCCGGTCCAGCGGCAGGAATGGCAGGTCATGCCCTGCGGTGCTGACCGGCGATGGGGTGTGAGGAACGATCCCGGCAGGTCAGCCGGTCGAGCCCGGTCGGGTCCACCGTCCGGCACAGACGAGGAGCGCCGAAGTTGGCAGAGCAACTGCGTCTCATGGCCGTGCACGCTCACCCGGACGACGAGTCGAGCAAGGGCGCGGCGACGACGGCGAAGTATGTCGCCCAGGGGGTGGACGTCCTGGTCGTGACGTGCACTGGCGGGGAACGCGGGAGCGTGCTCAACCCCAAGCTCGACCGGCCCGACGTGTGGGCCAACATCGCCGAGATCCGTCGTGCCGAGATGGACGCCGCGCGGGCGATCCTCGGCGTCGATCAGGCGTGGCTGGGCTTCGTCGACTCGGGCCTGCCCGAGGGCGACCCGCTGCCGCCGCTGCCCGAGGGCTGTTTCGCCCTGCAGGACGTCGATGTGGCCGCCGGCCCACTGGTGCGGCTGATGCGCGAGTTCCGTCCGCATGTGGTGACCACGTACGACGAAGAGGGCGGCTACCCGCACCCGGACCACATCATGTGCCACAAGGTGAGCATGGCGGCGTTCGAGGCTGCCGGTGACCCGGAGCGCTACCCGGAGCTGGGCGCTCCCTGGCAGCCGCTCAAGCTCTACTACGACATCGGCTTCTCCAAGGCCAAGATCATGGCTTTGCACGAAGGCATGCTGTCCGCTGGTCTGGAGTCGCCCTACGAAGAGTGGCTCAAGCGGTGGGAGGATCGGCCGGACAAGGGTCCCCGGGTCACCACCCGGGTGGACTGCGCCGATTACTTCCCGGTCCGCGACGACGCGCTGCGCGCCCACGCCACCCAGGTCGACCCGGACGGCTTCTGGTTCCACGTTCCGATGGACCTGCAGCAGCGCGCCTGGCCGACCGAGGACTTCGAGCTGGCCCGCTCCGTGGTCGACAGCCCGCTGCCCGAGTCTGATCTCTTCGCCGGGGTCCGGGAGACGGCGCACGCACGTTGATTTCGGGCGGGGCTACCCTGGTTACCAACCGCACATCGGAGGAACGCCATGCTGACCACTGCCCAGGTGCTCGCGGAGAACAACTTCGGGGACACCCGCACGGGTGGGCTGGCCGGGCCGATGGGCCTCTTCCTCATCCTGCTGCTGGCCACCGCGACCATCCTGTTGATCCGCAACATGAACGCTCGGCTGCGCCGCTTGCCTGATCGGTTTCCGCAGCAGACCGGGCCGACCGATCCGACCAGGGCCGATGCGACAGTCGTCGATCCGACAGACGGGACCGGAGCGCGTGATTCATCCACGCCCGCTCCCAACGGGCACCAGCAGCACCGGAACGGGTAGTCCGCGCATGATTCACGCCGAACCGGTTGGTCGCCCCCTGTTGCGGCCACCCGGTTTGGCTTAGCCTTCCGCCGGGGGGACCAAAAGTCCCCGAGCCGTGTGCGGGAGGGGGCGCCGATGACCAGCACAGCACCGGCCGCCCGCCGCAACCTCGGTCGGTCGGCTGACGGGGGAGGTCGATGACCTCCGGCCCGGCCGGCGACCCGCTCGACCGGCTCGCGGTGCGTCGCACACCGGGCCGGCTGCTCGTGCTCAGCGCCGCTGTCACGCTGACCGCCGTGGCCGCCGCCGCGGTCGGATTGACCCTCCCGGCCAGGCTGCCGGCCGACGACCCGCTCGGAGGCCCGGCCCGTTTCGGCATCGCTGTCGCCGTCCTCGCTCTCGCCCAGCTCGCCCGGCTTCGGTTCCGCTCGGCCGCAGGAATGGTCAGCATCACCTGGGGTGAGGCGGCCCTGATCGTCTGCCTGTACCTGACGCCGGCCGGCTGGCTGCCGTCTGCCACGCTGCTCGGCACCGGGCTGGCCTGGACGATGCTGTCGCTGTACAACGACCGCCGTCCGGCCCTGGAGATCGTCCGAATCGCCGCGTCGCTGGCCGCCGCGTCGGCGCTGGCCGTTTCCGTGACCACTGCGCTCGGGCGGCCGCTGCTCGCCCCGCCCACCCCGATGCTGGCGGTGGCCGTGATCGCCGGGTCGGTGACCTACCTCCTGGTGACCGCCTGGCTGGGCGGGGTGACGCTGGGCCTGCGGCACGGGCTGCCGATCGGGCCGCCGCTGCTCGCCGCGCTGCGCGGCAAGCTGCTGATGTTCGTCGGCAACGTGGCGGTCGGCCTTGTGGTGGTCGCACTGCTGGAGCTCGACCCCCGCTGGTTGCTGTTGCTGCCGCCGCTGCTCTGGCTGTTGCAGCAGACCTATCGCTACCGTCTGCGCGCCGATCAGGAGCGCCGCACCTGGCGAGCCTTCGCCGAGGCCACCGCGGCCCTCAACCAGCTCGACGAGCGGGGCGTGGCGAGCGCGGCGGTGACCGGGGCGCTGACGCTGTTCAACGCCGAGTTGGTGGACGTCGACGTGGCTCGGGCCGACGGCCGCTGGCACCGATACCGGGGCGACGCCAGCGGCCAGCTGGTCGATCGTGAGGTGGGCCCACCGGACCAGTCGGAGTTGGACGAACACGAGCTGAGCCGGGCACTGTCGGTGGGCGCTGCTCCGGTTGGTCGGCTGCGGGTCCGGTTCCCCCGCTCAGCCCCGCCCACCGCCCGAGAACACGACGCGGTGGCCGCGTTCGGCGACGCGCTCGCCGCCGCGCTGCACGACGCCGCGACTCACCGCGAGCTGCGGCTGGTCACCGCCCGGTCGTCGTACGAGGCGGTCCACGATCCGCTCACCGGGTTGGCCAACCGGGCGGCGATGCTCGGCAAGGGCGATCAGTTGCTGCGACAGCTCGCGCACGATCACCCGGTGGCGCTGCTGCTGCTGGACATCAACCAGTTCAAGGAAGTCAACGACACCCTCGGCCACGCCGCGGGCGACCAGTTGCTGCGGCTGACCGCGAACCGGCTCAGCGCGCTGGCCCGCCCTGGTGACCTGCTCGGCCGGCTCGGCGGCGACGAGTTCGCTCTGCTGCTCACCGCAGTGCCGGTGCTCAGCGACCGGGCCGCCCCGATGGCACACGCGTTGCGTCAGGCCCGCGAGATCGCCGAGCAGTTGGCCGCGCCAACCGAGGTGGCCGGGGTGCGGATGTCGATCGAGGTCTCCGTCGGAGTGGTGGTGGCCGACGCGGGGACCGCCGACCTGACCGAGCTGCTGCGCCGCGCCGACATCGCGATGTACCAGGCCAAGGAGGGCGGCGGCAACGTCGCCGTGTACGACGGCACCCGGGATGCGGCCAGCACCGACCAGCTCGCCCTGCTGGCCGAGCTACGAGAGGCGCTGAAGGTCGACGATCAGCTGGTGCTGGCGTTGCAACCGGCGGTCGACCTGGCCACGGGTGCGCCCACCGGTGTGGAGGCGCTGATCCGCTGGCGGCATCCCCGGCGCGGTTGGCTGAACCCGGCCGACTTCATCCGGCCGGTGGAGAACAGCGAGCAGCTCGGCACCTTCACCCGTTATGTGCTGGACAAGGCGCTCGGCGTGGCCGCCAGTTGGGCGCGGGACGGCCTGGACGTCCCGATCTCGGTCAACCTCTCGGCGCGCAGCCTGCTCGACCCCCGGCTGCCGGCGGAGATCGCCGACGCGCTGCGTCGCCACCAGGTGCCGCCGCACCGGCTCGTCCTGGAGATCACCGAGACGGTGGTGATGAGTGAGCTGGAGGTCATCGACGAGGTGCTGGCCACGCTCCGGTCGATGGGCGTGCAGCTCGCGGTGGACGACTTCGGCACCGGCTTCTCCTCGTTGACCTTCCTCACCCGGATCGCGGTCGACGAGTTGAAGGTGGACCGCTCGTTCGTGGTTCGGATGGCCGACTCGCCGGAGGCGGCAGCGATCGTACGGACGACCGTGGGCCTCGCTCACGAGCTGGGGCTGCGCGTGGTCGCCGAAGGGGTGGAGACCGCCGAGCAGCGGATGGCCCTGGCCGAGCTGGGTTGCACGTCCGCGCAGGGCTACCACTTCTTCAAGCCGATGCCGGCGGACAAGATCGGGGCGGTGCTCGGGTCGCTGCGCGACTCGGCGGAGTCGAACGTCTTCCGGCTCCGCGCCGACGGCGCCTCCTGACCCCATCCGGAGGCACTATGGTCGTCGGGTGAACCGACTCGTCGACGCCACCAGCCCGTACCTGCTCCAGCACGCCGGCAACCCGGTCGACTGGTGGCCCTGGTCGGACGAGGCGTTCGCCGAGGCGAAACGGCGAGACGTCCCGGTGCTCATCTCGGTGGGCTACGCGGCCTGCCACTGGTGCCACGTCATGGCGCACGAGTCGTTCGAGAACGAACAGGTCGGCGCCCTCATGAACGACAACTTCGTGTCGATCAAGGTCGATCGTGAGGAGCGTCCGGACGTGGACGCGGTCTACATGACCGCGACCCAGGCTATGACCGGCCAGGGCGGTTGGCCGATGACCGTCTTCGCCACCCCGGACGGCACCCCGTTCTTCTGCGGCACCTACTTCCCTCGAACCAACTTCGTCCAGTTGCTCCAGTCGGTCGCCACCGCCTGGCGGGAGCAGCGCGAAGCGGTGCTGCACCAGGGTGCCGCGGTGGTCGAGGCGATCGGCGGCGCGCAGGCCGTGGGTGGCCCCACCGCCCCGCTGGACGCCCCGCTGCTCGACGCCGCGGCCGCCAAGCTGGCCAGTGAGTACGACGAGACGAACGGTGGCTTCGGCGGCGCCCCGAAGTTCCCACCACACATGAACCTGCTCTTCCTGCTGCGCCACCACCAACGCACCGGGGACCCGCGCAGCCTGGAGATCACCCGGCACACCGCCGAGGCGATGGCCCGTGGCGGCATCTACGACCAGCTCGCCAGCGGCTTTGCCCGGTACTCGGTGGACGCGCATTGGACGGTGCCGCACTTCGAGAAGATGCTCTACGACAACGCGCTGCTGCTCCGGCTCTACACCCAGCTGTGGCGGCTCACCGGCGACCCGCTGGCCCGCCGGGTGGCTCGGGACACCGCCCGGTTCCTCGCCGACGAGCTGCACCGGCCGGGGGAGGGTTTCGCGTCCGCGCTGGACGCCGACACCGAGGGCGTCGAGGGGCTCACCTACGCCTGGACGCCCGCCCAACTCGTCGAGGCGTTGGGCGAGGAGGACGGCCGGTTCGCCGCCGACCTGTTCACCGTGACCGATGACGGAACCTTTGAACACGGTACGAGCGTGCTCCGGCTCGCCCGGGACGTCGACGATGCCGCGCCCGAGGTCCGCGCCCGCTGGCGGCAGGTGGTCGGGCAACTGCTCAGCGCCCGGGACACCCGCCCGCAGCCGGCCCGCGACGACAAGGTGGTGGCCGCCTGGAACGGCCTGGCGATCACCGCCATCGTCGAGTTCCAGCAGGTCGCCGCGCTGTACGCGTCCCCGCAGGACGAGGACGCCAACCTGATGGACGGCGTGACCATCGTCGCCGACGGCGCGATGCGCGATGCCGCCGAGCACCTGGCCACGGTGCACCTGGTGGACGGCCGGCTGCGCCGGGTCTCCCGGGATGGCAGGGTCGGCGAGCCGGCTGGCGTCCTGGAGGACTACGGCTGTGTGGCCGAGGCCTTCTGCGCGTTGCACCAGCTCACCGGCGAGGGTCGCTGGCTCACGCTGGCCGGCGGGTTGCTGGACACCGCGTTGGAGCACTTCGCCGCGCCGGGTGGCGCCTTCTACGACACGGCTGACGACGCGGAGCGGCTGGTCGCCCGGCCGGCCGACCCGACCGACAACGCCACCCCGTCCGGCCGGTCCGCGTTGATCGCCGGCCTGGTGGCGTACGCGGCGCTGACCGGGGAGACGCGCTACCGGGAGGCCGCCGAGGCGGCACTCGGTACGGTCGCGCCGATCGTCGGACAGCACCCCCGGTTCACCGGGTACGCGGCCATGACCGGCGAGGCGTTGCTCTCCGGGCCGTACGAGATCGCCGTGGTGACCGACGACCCGACCGGCGACCCCCTGGTGACCGCGGCACGCCGGCACGCCCCGCCGGGGGCGGTGGTGGTGGCCGGGCGTCCGGACCAGCCCGGTGTGCCGCTGCTCGCCGACCGGCCGCTGGTCGACGGGCGGTCCGCCGCGTACGTCTGCCGGGGGTTCGTCTGCCAGCGGCCGGTCACCTCCGTCGAGGACCTGGTCGCCGAGCTCGGTGGAGCCGGCTGATCGTCCGAGGTAGCGCCCGGTAGTTGTCCGCGCCGCACGCCAGGCGGTCCGTCCAGCGCTTCCCGGGCGGGCCGCCGGCCCTCCGGGTGGGCGCGTCGGCGTCCCGGATAGGCTGGCCGCGCTATGGATTCCCGTACCGGTCTGCCTGTTGTCGGCATGGTGGGTGGTGGCCAGTTGGCCCGGATGACCCATCAGGCCGCGATCGCCCTCGGCCAGTCACTGCGTGTGCTCGCGACCGCCCCCGACGACGGTGCGGCGCTTGTCGCCGCCGACGTCCAGTACGGCGACCACACCGACCTGGCCGCCCTACGTACCTTCGCCAAGGGCTCCGACGTCGTCACCTTCGACCACGAGCATGTGCCCACCGAGCACATCCGCACGCTGGCCGCGGAAGGGGTGACCCTGTACCCGCCGGCGGACGCGTTGCTGCACGCCCAGGACAAGCAGGTCATGCGGGAACGCCTGACCGAGCTGGGTGCGCCCAACCCGGCGTGGCGGCCGGTCGGCGAGCCCGCCGACCTCGTCCGCTTCGGCGAGCAGCTCGGCTGGCCGGTGGTGCTCAAGGCGGCCCGAGGTGGCTACGACGGCCGGGGCGTCTGGATGGTCGACGACGCCGCCCAGGCCACCGAGCTGGCAGCCACGCTGCTCGCCGGGGGGACCCGGCTGATCGTCGAGGAGCGGGTGCCGTTGCGCCGGGAGTTGGCCGTCCAGGTGGCCCGGTCGCCTTTCGGCCAGGTGGCCGCGTACCCGGTGGTCGAGACGGTGCAGTCCGACGGCATCAACGTGGAGGTGCTGGCCCCGGCGCCCGGCCTGGACGAGGAGCTGGCGGTCTCCGCCCAGCAACTCGCTATCGACCTGGCCACGGCGCTCGGCGTGGTCGGTCTGCTGGCCGTGGAGCTCTTCGAGGTGCGCGACGACGCCGGCCGGCCCGCGATCGTGGTCAACGAGCTGGCGATGCGCCCGCACAACTCCGGGCACTGGACCATCGAGGGTGCCCGGACCTCGCAGTTCGAGCAGCACCTCCGGGCGGTGCTGGACTACCCCATGGGCGACACCGCGCTGACCGCGCCGATCGTGGTGATGGCGAACGTGCTCGGCGGCGAGCCGGGCGGGATCTCGATCGACGAGCGGCTGCACCACCTCTTCGCCGCCGAGCCGGGTGCCAAGGTGCACCTCTACGGCAAGCAGGTGCGACCCGGTCGGAAGATCGGGCACGTCACGGTGCTCGGCGACGACCTGGACGACGTACGGGCGCGGGCCGCGCGGGCCGCGCGTTGGCTGCGCGAGGGGCACGAGTGAGCCACGCTGTCGTGAACGAGGAGGGGGCCCGAGTGAGCACGGTCGGGTTGATCATGGGCAGCGACTCGGACTGGCCGACCATGCGGGCCGCAGCCGAGGTGTTGGACGACTTCGGTGTGGCGTACGAGGTGCGGGTGATCTCGGCACATCGGACTCCGGTCGCGATGATCGAGTACGGCCGTGACGCCGCCGACCGGGGCCTGAAGGTGATCATCGCCGGGGCTGGTGGTGCTGCCGCCCTGCCGGGCATGGTCGCCTCGGTGACGCCGCTACCGGTGATCGGTGTGCCGGTGCCGCTGAAGCACCTCGACGGCATGGACTCGCTGCTGTCCATCGTGCAGATGCCGGCCGGGGTCCCGGTGGCCACCGTGTCGATCGGCAACGCCCGCAACGCCGGCCTGCTCGCCGTGCGAATCCTCGGCGCCAACGACGAGAACCTGCGCGCAAGAATGACGACCTACCAGCAGGACCTGGAAAAGCTGGTAGCCACCAAGGAAGCAGCCCTCCAGGCAACCCTCCGGTAGCCCTCGCGACCCCGGCCCTCAATGGGGTCGATCATGAAGTTATGGTGCCCGAAAAGGGATTCTTAGAGTTTTTTGTCCCCCACCACAACTCCATGATCGACGCGGGCGGCGGCGGCAGCCTGCCCCGCCGGTTCATCTCATGCCGCGTAGCGCCGTCTGTAGGCGTTCCTGGGCGCGGCGGCGGCGTTCGTTGCTGGCACCGAGCACGAGTAGCAGGATGCCCACCGGGATCAGCGCCAGCCACGGGCCGAGGCTGAACAGGGCGTGGATCGCGGTGACCGACGCGCCGACGATCACCGGAGCCTGCTGCTGGCTGGACGAGCCGAAGATCAGCACCGCGACCGCGCCGAGCAGCAGCAGCATCTGCCGCAGCGTGCTGGACTCGGTGGCCAGCACGATCGCCAGCGTCGGCACGAAGGCGGCGACCAGCGCCGGCCCGTACGCCACCCAGCTGCTCATGTCCGGTCGGTGGCGCAGCTCCAGGACTCCGACCAGAAGGGCCAGCGCGGCGAACGGCAGCGTGTACGCCTCGGGCAGCGCCACGTCGGCGACTCGCATGAGGATCCACCACGCGGTGATCTCGCAGACCACCACCGCCCAGAACAGGATCCGGCGTTCCACCGGCCGGCGACCGGCTCGGGTCGCCGCCACGCCGAGGACCGCGCCCCAGGCGGCCAGCAGGGCGGCGATGTGCCGGGGTGAGTCGAAGGCGAGGGCGAGGGCGATCAGCGCCGCGGCGTATCCGCTCCACTCCACCGTGGCGGCCTCGCGCTGCGCCTCGGGACGGCGCAACCGGGGCAGGGTCGCGGCGAGCACCTGCAGGACAGCACCGACGGCCAGCACCCCGAACGCGGACCAGACCGGGGCCAGGCCGGCGACCAGGCCGGCGGTGAGCACGAAGAGCTGCGCCATCAGCGAGGCGAAGAGCCAGCCGAGGATGCGCGCCCGCTGAGTGGTGCCGAACAGCGCCGCGACCGCACCCACGCCGACCGCGCTGCCGAGGGTGAACAGGGTCAGCTGCCGGTCGGCCAGGCTGCCGGCCAGCCCGGCGCTGCCGCCGGCCAACCCGATGACGAACACCAGCACCCGGGCCAGCCGTAGCGAACGGGCCGGCTCGACCAGCGGCGGCGGCGGGGTCAGTGCGAGGCCGAGCATCGCGATGGTGAAGACGGAGAGCGCGGCGACGGTGCTCGCAGGCCAGCCCCAGCCCAGCGCGATGGGCGCGATCAGCAGCGTGACGGCGGCACCCGGCAGCACCACCGGCACGGCACGGGACCGCCGCCCGCCGCTGAACCCGGTGGCGGCCAGCGCCGCGGTCGCGGTGAGCAGCAACGCCGTCAGCACATGGGTCGGGTTCACCACGTCCGAGGGCGGGGTGAGCAGCTCCGGTGGCGGCCCCTGCCAGATGCGGGTCAGCGTGCGGTGCGGTTCGACCAGGGCGGTGACCAGGGCCGGTGCGATCGAGGCGAGTGCCAGGGCGGTCGGCAGGGCCGCCGCGGCCAGTGCGCCCGCAGCCGGGTTGACGCGCCACCGCCGTCGGTCCGGGTCGTCCGGCAGTCGCCGTAGCGCGCCGTCGAGCCGTACCGCCCAGCGCCGGACCGGCTGGGCGGAGCCGATCGGCGGCACGGTCGCCCCTCGGATCAGCTCGGCCAGCACGCCGAGCAGGCCGGCGGCGGCCGCGTAGACGCCCGCGGGGAGGCCGGTGGGGATGGCGGCGAGGGCACTGATGGTGGCCCCGCCGACCACCGCCACGCTGACCCAGGGCAGATATTGCGGCACCTGCCGGCGGACCGCGGCCACGGCGGCCAGGCCGAGGCTGGACGCGGCCAGCGCGGCGGTCAGGACCACCTGCGCAGAGTGTTCGAACTCGGCGGACAACGCCGCCACCGCACCGGGAAGGGCCAGCAGCGCGGCACCGATCGCCGCGCCACCGATCTGCACCAGGTGCGGAGGCATCCCCTCGGTTTCGATGTCGGTCACCTGTGGGCCGGCCAGGACGCGGGCCAGCGTGGCCACCACCACGCCGATCAACGCGATGCTGCCCAGCGCCAGCGCGGTGGTCCACGGCCGCACCAGGCCGGCTCCGGCGGCGTGCAGTGCGACCACCCCGGCCACGGTGGCCCGGGACAGCCCGGCGCGCGCCTCCTCCGTGGCCACGGCAGCCATCCCGTAGAGGGTGGCGACCATGCCGCCGACCAGGACCGGCGACCACCAGGCCAGATCGAAGGCGGCCGGCGCGCCGATCGTGGCGAGCACCACCGCCACACCGGACACATCCCAGCGCCAGGGCGGCGGGAGCAGGATGCCGGCGGCGAGAGCCAACAGCGCCAGCGCGATCGGTGCCTGCCAGGTGGCACCGCCGACGGGCGCGGCCGGCCAGCCGCTCAGGTCGCCGTTCCAGATCGGGCCGGGGGTGGCCAGCACGCCGAACCCACCGCGCAACGCCGACCATCCGGCGAGGACGCCGATGAGGACGCCGCCGACGGCGAGGCCGAGGATCGGCCCGCGTCGCCACTCCTCCGGCATGGCGCGGGCACCCACGGCGACCACGAGAACCAGGCCGGCGGCCACCGCCAGCTGCCCGCCCGGGGCGAGCACCGCCCCGATCCGCACCAGCGTGGCGATCAGGGCGGTGGTGACCGCCGCGGCGGCCAGGTCCGAACCGTCCAGGGTGAGGTCGGCACGACGGCCGGCGTCGATGGACGGGGCCAGGAAGAGCAGCACCGCCGCGACCAGCAGCAGCGCACCCACCCAGGCGTCGGCGACGGTCGCGCCGGGCGCGCCGAACGCGGCGGCGGTGACCATCAGCGCGCCCAGCCCGGTGCCGACCGACAGGGGCGCGGGGATGCGGCGCTGGGAGACCTGCACCACGGCGGCGTAGCCGAGGGTCACGCAGACCGCCAGGAAGCTGGCCGCCAGGACCGGGACGGTCACCTCCCGGAGGCTGGCCGGGGTGGGGGTCGGGTCGGTCGGCATGGTGGCTGCCACGAACGCGGCCACCGCCCCGGGCAACGCGAACGCGGCACCTCCGGCGGCCCACGCGGTGACCGTGTCGGAGGCGGCCGAGGCGATCCGGACCCGGGGTGCCAGCGCGACCAACGTGCCGGCCGCGAACAGGCTGAGCAGGACCGCGGCGGTGAGTGTGGGGCTGGACAGGCTGACGCCCGCGCCGAACAGGCCCACCACGGCCGCCCCGACGGCGTGCGCCACCGCCGCTCGGACGGTGCGCGCGGAGAGCCCGATGACCCCGATGCCGATCGCGGTGATCACCATCGGCCAGGGTGCCGTCACCCAGCCGAGACCGAACGACGCCGGAACGGCGAGCGCGGTCAGCGCCGCGCCGGCGACCGCGAATTCGCGGCGGATCTCCCTGGGCAGCGCCAGTACCGCAGCGATGGTGAGCAGGAATGCGGCGCCTGCGAGCTGCCAGGTGGTCGGTCCGACCGCGGCGGCCAATTCGGCCGGATACCGGTCGAGGTCGGCACCCCAGGCGGGAAGTGCCGCCCGGACCGGTGCCACCCCGGCGCGTAGCGCGCCTCCGGCGACCACCAGACCGCTGACGGTCAGCGCCACCGCCGAGGCGATCTGCGGGCCACGTCGGGCCGCCTCGGGGACCGCGCGCACCGCCAGCCCGGTCACCGTGATGACCGCCGCGATCAGCAGCAACGCCCGGCCGGGAAGAGCCACCGAGGCGATTCGGCTGAATGCGCCGATCACGGCCAGGGTGACGATGCCGGCCGCGACGTCGGGCAGCGGCGGGCGACGCAGCACCAGCGCGCCGGCCAGACCGACCGCGGCGGCCAGCAGGAGCACCACACCGGCGCCGCTCGCGGTCGGCACGGTCTGCGCCCGCAGAAGAGCGGTGACCGCGTACGCCAGGGCGACGGCGACCGCCACCGCGTGCAGCAACCAGGTCAGCTCACGCAACCCGGGTACCGGGCGGGTCGGCTGGGTGTCGGCGGAACCCACGCTGGCGTCGATCAGCTCGGCGGCCTCCTCCGGGTCGCCCTCCGGTCGGCTCTCGGTGCTGCGTTGGCGGGGCGCCGGCGGGGTGCCCGGCGTTGGCAGGTCCTGCCGGACGGGGCGTTCCACGACCACGCCGGAGCGGGCCAGCCAGAGGTCGACGAGGGCGACCAGGGCCAGCACCAGGGCCCAGCCGCCCGGCCCGGTGATCTGGTCGTACGCCAGCAGCGGCAGCACCGGCTGCGCGGCGAGCACGGTGGCGAAGCGGGGTGCGCGCAGGCCTGTCCAGCTGGCGTACCCGAGTGCGACGGCGGCGGTGATCGCGAAGATCACCCCGGCGAAGATCGCGGCGGAGGCGCCACCGTTGCCGATCCGGTCCACCGCCCAGAGGGCATTGCCGGCAAGCGGCACCAGCAGCAGGCCGACCGCGGCGATGGTCTCGGCCGTCGAGGTGAGCCCGCGCCGGGCCAGCGCTGGCGGGGCGAGCAGCATCAGCGCGGTGGCCAGGAGCAGGATGCCGAGCCGGGCCAGCGCGTCCATCGAGCTGGTCGCCACCGCGGCGAAGACCACCGCGGCCACCCCGAGCAGCAGCGCGCCCAGGCCGAGGGGGATGTTCTGCACCTCGCGCGACGAGGCCTCCGGCGGGTGCTCCGGGTCGTCCGCGTCCAGCCAGGTCGCCCGGGGCGGAGGTGGCGGCGGGTCCTCCGGGGCGGACGGAGCGCCCTGGCGGGGCACCCGGGGCGGCGCTCCGGTGGTGGCGGTCGGTGGCCGCCGGCCGGGGCGGCGGCGTAGCACCCGACGTGGCCGGGTCGCCTGCTTGAGTCGCTCCTCACCGGCGTGGGCGAGGATGTCCCGCTGGAAGAGTGCGGCCTGCATCTTGGCGGCGATCTGCCGCTGCTCGCGGGCGATGGCGGCATCGCGCGCCTTCATCTCCGCGATCGAACGCTCGATATCCGCCAGGTGCTCGGCCCACTGCGGCTGATCAGCCCCACAGTGCGGACACCGGACGGCCGGCTTGATCTCCCGGCCGCACGAGGAGCATTGAAAGGTCGCCACGACACCCCTCCACCCGCACTGTGGACTCCCACTCTCGCAGCATGCCCAAAGCTGGCGCGGATTTCGACTCTTGTCGGCGGGTCCGGGGCAAACAACGACACCGGCCGGCCACCGAAATGCTCGGTGGCCGGCCGGTGAGGTCCGTTCCGTCAGGGGCGGCCCATGCCCCGGTACTCCCAGCCGGCCTGGGTCCACAGTGCCGAGTCGAGGCAGTTGCGGCCGTCGACCACCTTGCGGCCGCTGACCAGTTCGCCAAGGGCGACCGGGTCGGCGTTGCGGAAGTCGGCCCACTCGGTGAGGACGCAGACCAGGTCGGCGCCGGAGACCGCCTCGTTGATGCCGGTCTCGTAGGTCAGCTCGGGAACCGCGCGGCGGGCGTTCTCGGTGCCCTGCGGGTCGTACACGTGCACCTCGGCGCCGGCCTTGTGCAGCAGCGCGGCGACGGCGAGCGCCGGAGCGTCGCGGACGTCGTCGGTGTTGGGCTTGAAGGTGGCACCGAGCACGGCGATTCGGGTGCCGGAGAAGTCCGGGCCGGCCGGACCGGAGCGGCGGCCGAGCAGGTCCGCGGCGAGCTGGAGCACCCGGTTGCGGCGGCGCAGGTTGATCAGGTCGACCTCGTGCAGGAAGCGCAGCGCCTCGCCGGCACCCAGCTCCTGGGCACGGGCCTGGAAGGCTCGGATGTCCTTGGGCAGGCAGGCGCCGCCGAAGCCGAGGCCGGCCTGGAGGAACCGGTTGCCGATCCGCGGGTCGTAACCGATCGCGCGGGCCAACTGGGTGACGTCGCCACCGGAGGCCTCGCAGACCTCGGCCATCGCGTTGATGAAGGAGATCTTGGTGGCCAGGAAGGCGTTCGCGGCGACCTTGACCAGCTCGGCGGTGGCGAAGTCGGTGACCACCAGGGGCACCTCGCGGTCCTCGGTGGCGGCCAGGTCGAACACGCCCTTGTGCGCGGCGTAGAGCATGCCGTTGGCCCACTCGCTCTTCACACCGACCACGATCCGGTTGGGGCGCAGGACGTCGTCGACGGCGAACCCCTCCTGGAGGAACTCGGGGCTCCACGCCACCTCGACGCCCAGGTCGTTCGGGGTGTGCTTGCCGACGAGCTGCTCGACCCATTCGGCGGTGCCCACCGGCACCGTGGACTTACCGACGATCAGAGCCTTGCGGGTCAGGTGCTGCGCCAGGCTGGTCACCGACGCCTCGACGTACGACAGGTCAGCACCCATCCCGCCGACCCGCTGGGGGGTGCCGACACAGATGAAGTGCACGTCACCGAATTCGGCGGTCTCGGCGATGTCGGTGCTGAACCGGAGGCGGCCGGCGGCGAGGTTGCGCCGGAGCAGCTCATCCAGGCCGGGCTCGTGGATTGGCACCTCACCGGCGTTCAGCATGGCGATCTTGTCGGCGTCGACGTCGAAGCCGAGCACCTCGTACCCCAGTTCGGCATAGCAGATGGCGTACGTCGCACCGAGGTAACCGGTTCCCAGGAACGTCACCCGCGGCCGGGGTGCGCCCGAAGGAGGCGTCACTGCGGCGATGGTGGGGGTCGGCTGGATGGTGGGGTAGGGGATCGTCACGCCTGTCTTCTCCGCTCGCAAAGGCGGCGCGTCGTCGCGTCGCGTCCTTCTGCGGCGCCTCGGCGGGCACCGGAGGGGTGGCTCTGTCGTCTGTCTTCCATCATCGCCCAGCGGCGTGGGTGCTCCGTCATGCCCATACCTACGCGCCGGTAACATCACCTGAACTGCAGTAGTTATCCTTCAGTCTGCGCGCTCGGCGGCCACGGAAGGCTACAGACTGCGCATGATAGCGGTGAAGGGGAGGGCCGAGATGGCCGTAGGGGAGTCGTTCGACGTCTACCGGGTGCCTGAGGAGCACGAGGCGATCCGGGAGGCGGTGCGTGCGGTCTGCACCGCAAAGGTGGCTCCGCACGCCGCCGAGGCCGACGAGACCGGGGAGTTTCCCAAGGCGTCCTACGACGCGCTGCGGGCGGCCGACTTCCATGCCCCGCACATCCCCGAGGAGTACGGCGGGGCGGGCGCGGACGCGCTGGCCACCGCCATCGTGATCGAGGAGGTGGCTCGGGCCTGCGCGTCCTCCTCGCTGATCCCGGCGGTGAACAAGCTCGGCACGATGCCGCTGCTGCTGTCCGGTTCCGAGGAGCTCAAGCGCCGCTACCTGACGCCCGTCGCGGCGGGCGACGCCATGTTCTCGTACTGCCTCTCCGAGCCGGAGGCGGGCAGCGACGCGGCGTCGATGACGACCCGGGCGGTGCGTGACGGGGATCACTGGGTCCTCAACGGCGTGAAGCGCTGGATCACCAACGCCGGTGTGTCCGAGTTCTACACCGTCTTCGCGGTCACCGATCCGGCTGCCCGCTCCCGGGGCATCTCGGCCTTCGTGGTCGAGAAGTCCGATGCCGGGGTGAGCTTCGGCGCCCCGGAGAAGAAGCTCGGCATCAAGGGCTCGCCCACCCGAGAGGTCTACCTCGACAATGTCCGGATCCCGGCCGACCGGATCATCGGCGCGGAGGGCACCGGCTTCGCCACCGCGATGAAGACCCTGGACCACACCCGGGTCACCATCGCCGCCCAGGCCGTCGGGATCGCGCAGGGCGCGCTCGACTACGCCAAGGGGTACGTGGCCGAGCGTCGGCAGTTCGGCAAGGCGGTCGCCGAGTTCCAGGGGATCCAGTTCATGCTCGCCGACATGGGCATGAAGCTGGAGGCCGCCCGTCAGCTCACGTACGCCGCGGCCGGCAAGTCCGAGCGTGGCGACGCGGACCTCACCTACTTCGGCGCGGCGGCCAAGTGCTTCGCCTCCGACGCCGCCATGGAGATCACCACCGACGCGGTGCAGTTGCTCGGCGGGTACGGCTACACGCGTGACTACCCGGTCGAGCGGATGATGCGGGACGCCAAGATCACCCAGATCTACGAGGGCACCAACCAGGTGCAGCGGATCGTCATGGCCCGGCAGTTGCTGGCCGACGTCGTCTAGGTCGTCCCTCCGGTCAGACGCCGTCCGCGGCCCGGTGTGCCGTAACCGGCATGCCGGGCCGCGGACGTCTCGTCCCTGGCCGAGGGCTGTCCGTGCGGGTGCGGGTGAGACCGGTGTGTGGCGTGACCCCCCACACACCGGGAACGTCATACGCCCTCAGGGCGTTGGCGAGCGAGAGAATCACCTCATCGGACGATCGCCTCATCCGGCCACCCCCGCCGTGACCCCTGCCTCGTCACTTCTCGCTGCCCACCGTCGGGCAAGCCCACACCGTGCCCGCCGCAACCGGGGGTGCGGTGACGCCTCACCGGTCGCACGTGACGATGCGCCAGCTTCCGCAGAGAGATTGAGACAATGAAGCAGTTGGTGGACAAGACCGGACCCGGCACCCGCAAGGGAGACCCGCGTACGACCGAGGAAGTGCTGCCCGGCGACCTGATGACCAACCGTCAGCGGGTGCAGCTCGTCCTCGTGCTCGGTGCGTTGATTGCGATCGGGCCGTTGACCATCGACATGTACCTGCCGGCGCTGCCCGCCATCACGGCGGGTCTCCAGACCACCGAGACCGCAGTGCAGTTGACGCTGACCGGCACGCTGGTCGGCCTCGCGTTGGGCCAGTTGTTGATCGGGCCGCTCTCCGATGTGGTCGGGCGACGCAAACCCCTGCTCGCCGGGCTGGCCGTGCACGTCGTGGCATCCGTGCTGTGCGTGTTCGCACCCAGCATCGGCGTGCTCGGCGCGCTGCGCGTACTGCAGGGTCTCGGGGTGGCGGCCGCCACCGTGGTCGCCACCGCCGTCGTGCGCGACCTGTTCAGCGGCGCCGCCTTCGCCCGGATCTTCTCCCGGCTGATGCTGGTCATGGGCCTGGCGCCGATTCTCGCGCCGACCCTGGGCAGCGGCGTGCTGCGCTGGACCGAATGGCGGGGTGTCTTCGCGGCGCTGGCGGTGCTGGGCGTGCTGCTGACCGTCGTGGCCGCGCTCCGGTTGCCGGAGACCCTGCCGGTGGCTCGCCGACGGCGTGGCGGGGTGGGGGCGACCCTGCGCGACTACCGGCGGTTGTTCAACGACCGGGCCTTCATCGGTCTGGTGCTGGTCGCCGGGCTGGCCATGGCCGCCCTGTTCGCGTACGTCTCCGGGTCGTCCTTCGTGCTGCAGGACCAGTACGGCCTCAACGAGCAGGAGTTCGGGTTGGCCTTCGGTGCGGGCTCGGTCGGCCTGATCACAGCCACCCAGTTCAACGTTCGGCTGCTGCGCCGCTTCACCCCGCAACAGATCCTGGTCAGCGCCCTGATCGCCGGAACGGCGGCCGGGCTGGTGCTGGTCATGTTCGCCGTGACCGGGTTCGGTGGCCTGGGCGCCCTGTTGGCGTCACTGTGGCTGGTCCTGGCCGCGACGGGCCTGGCCATGCCGAACGCGCCGGCGCTGGCGATGACCCGGCACAGCGAGGCCGCCGGGACCGCTGCCGCGCTGCTCGGCGCCGTGCAGTTCGGCATCGGCGCGGTGTCCGCACCCCTGGTGGGGTTGCTGGGCACCGGGAGCGTACCGATGGCGATCGTCATCGCGGGCGGCATGGCCGCCGCGCTGGCGGTCATGCTCCTCGTCGTTCCCCGCTCCAGCCTCGGCACGGGTGACCCGGACCTGGCGGTCGCGCTGCACTAGAGAGAGGGCGGGCCGGTTACCCGGCCCGCCCCCGACGATCAGCGGATCTCGGTGGTGTCCTCGGGGCGCGGCTGACCGCGCGGTGGGGCGGACCAGGGCGACTCGCCACCCACCCGGCGGGGCAGCGGCTCGGTCGGTGTCGGATCGGCGGGGTAACCCAGGGTGAGGGGCGCGTTGTCGCGCTCCGCGGGCGCGGGGGACGGCCAGTCGGTCAGAGTGAAGTCGTCGTTGCCGGGGCCTCGCTCGGGCGCGGGGACCGGCGCCGCGGTCGGCTCGGCCGCCGGGTGCGGCCACTGCCGCCAACGCTGCCCGCTGAAGGTCGCCATCAGCAGCAGCAGGCCGATCAGGAAGAGCGTGCCGTTCTCCACGGGCAGCCGCAGCGGCAACGGATCGCCGAGCACCTTCCACCCCTGCGGGATCGCGTCCCGCACCGCGAAGGGCGCCACGAACATCCCGACGTACGGGATGACCAGCAGCAACCCGGCCACCAGCGGGCCCAGCGGTGAGAAGCGCAGCGTGCCGAGAAGGCCCAGCAGGACACCGCCGACACCGAGGTACACGGCCGGCTCGATCAGGTTGGCGGTGTTGAAGGTGCCGATCTCCACCCAGCGGTCGACCGTCCGGCTCGACCCGTCCTGCCCCAGTGTGACCAACACCCAGGTGATGGGCGCCACCACCAGCCCGGCGAGGAAGCTCCAGAGATGTCGCATCCGCGCACCGTACCGTTTTCGGCATGACTGAGCACCTCTCCGCCGCTCCGATCGGCAAGCCGACGTCGTACTCACGCGTCACGCTGAGCAAGATTATGACCGCGGTGGACGTGAACCTGTACGGCACCGTGCACGGCGGGGTTCTGATGAAGTTCGTCGACGACGTGGCGGGGGCCGCTGCCGCCCGGCACAGCGGCGGGACGGCGGTGACCGCGGCGATCGACGAGATCGTCTTCTCCGAGGCGGTCCGGGTCGGTGACCTTGTCCACGCACACGCGCAGGTGAACTGGACCGGTCAGACCTCGATGGAGGTGGGCGTGCGGGTGGTCGCCGAGCGATGGGACTCGGCCGAGGACGCGCCGGTCCGGGTGGCCACCGCGTACCTGGTCTTCGTCGGCGTGGACGTGGGTGGGGCACCACGGGTGGTCCGGCCGGTGCTGCCGGAGACGGCGGAGGACGAGCGCCGGTACAAGGAGGCGGAGATCCGTCGCGCGCACCGCCTCGCCCGTCGCCGGGCCATCCAGGCCCACCGCGCCGGCTGAACCACATGGCTTGGCCAGGTGGAGTGTGGGCCGGGCACGCGTCGATCGGCGGACCCGGTGCGCAGAATGGCGCTTCGAGGTAGGGCAAGATGGCGCCACGGCCCATTCACAGTGTCGTGCCGGGCCAGGGGAGGGTGGAACAGTGGGTGACATGCTGTGGGCGCCGCCAGCGGACGTACGCGAGCGGTCCCGGATCGGTGCCTACCTGCGCTGGCTGCGGGAGCACCGTGGGCTGGACTTCGCCGACTACGACGCGCTGTGGCGCTGGTCCACCACCGACCTGGACGGGTTCTGGCGCTCGATCTGGGATTACTTCGAGGTGATCGCGCACACCCCGCCGACCGCCACCCTGGTCGACCGGGGGATGCCCGGCGCCCGCTGGTTCCCCGGGGCCACGCTCAACTACGCCCAGAACGTGCTGCGGATGCCGGGGCGTGTCGACGACGACCCGGTGGTGATCGCGCACGGGCAGACGCGACCACCGGTCACGCTGACCGCCGGGGAGTTGCGCGAGCAGGTCCGCCGGGTGTCGGCGGGGCTGCGCAGGCTCGGCGTCACCGCCGGTGACCGGGTGGCGGCGTACGCCCCGAACATCCCGGAGACGTACGTCCTGCTGCTGGCCACGGCAAGCCTGGGCGCGACCTTCTCGTCCTGCGCACCCGAGTTCGGCACCCGCAGTGTCACTGACCGGTGGCAGCAGATCGAGCCGACCGTGCTGGTCGCCGTGGACGGCTACCGGTACGGCGACAAGCCGGTGGACCGGCGGGCCGAGGTCGCCGCGATCCGGGCCGCTCTGCCGTCGCTGCGGCACACCGTGAGCATCGCGTACCTGGACCCGGCGAACGCCCCGGAGGAGGGGACGCTGGGCTGGGCCGAGCTGGCCGCGCCCACCGACGAGCCGTTGACGTTCACGCCGGTGCCGTTCGACCACCCGCTGTACGTGCTCTACTCCTCGGGCACCACCGGGCTGCCCAAGCCGATCGTGCACGGCCACGGCGGCATCCTGCTGGAGCACCTGAAGATGCTCGCCCTGCACCACGACCTGGGCCCGGCCGACAGGTTCTTCTGGTTCACCACCACCGGCTGGATGATGTGGAACTTCCTGGTGTCCGGCCCGGCGGTGGGCGCGACCATCGTGTTGTTCGACGGCAACCCGGCGGTTCGGGCGGAGCCCGGCCGGCCCGCTGAACCCGATCTGGGCGAGCTGTGGCGTCTGGCGGCGGAGACCGGCACCACGTACTTCGGCACCTCCGCGCCGTTCCTGTTGGCCTGCCGCAAGGCCGGGCTGGTGCCCCGGGACGTCGCCGACCTGTCGGCGCTGCGCGGTGTGGGTTCCACCGGTGCGCCGCTGCCCGCCGAGGGCTTCCGCTGGGTGTACGAGACCGTCGGCGACCGCCTCCAGCTCCAGTCACTCTCCGGAGGCACCGATGTGTGCACCGGTTTCGTCGGCGGGGTGCCGCTGCTGCCGGTGTACGCCGGTGAGATCGCCTGCCGGGCGTTGGGCGCCAAGGTGGAGGCCCGTTCCGCCGACGGCACCCCGGTCATCGGTGAGCTGGGCGAGCTGGTGATCACCGAGCCGATGCCGAGCATGCCGGTGGGCTTCTGGAACGACCCGGACGGCACCCGCTATCGGGAGGCGTACTTCGACGTCTACCCGGGCGTCTGGCGGCACGGCGACTGGATCACCATCAACGAGCGGGGCGGCTGCGTGATCACCGGACGCTCCGACGCCACGCTCAACCGTGGTGGGGTGCGGCTGGGCACCGCCGAGTTCTACTCGGTGGTCGAGGGGCTGGACGAGGTGCTCGACTCGGTCGTCGTACACCTGGAGGACGACGAGGGCGGCGCCGGTGAGCTGCTGCTCTTCGTGGTGCTGGCCGAGGGCCTGGAGTTGGACGACCCGATGCGCGCCAAGATCTGCCGCGAACTGCGGACCGCGCTCTCCCCCCGGCACGTGCCCGACGAGATTCACCAGGTGCGCTCGGTGCCCCGCACCCTGTCGGCGAAGAAGCTGGAGGTGCCGGTCAAGAAGATCCTCACGGGCACTCCGGTCGATCAGGCCGCAGCCAAGGGCGCCCTGGCCAACCCCGAGTCCCTGACGGCCTTCGCCGCCCTGGCCCAAAGCCGAACCCCCAACAACACCCCCGCCTAACCCCGCCGCCCCCGCCGCCCTCGCCCCGCCCCCCGCCCCCGCCGCCCCCAGCCCCGCCCAGTCGATCTAGGGCATATCGTCGTCGGATGATCTCCGATCACAGCGATATGCCCTAGATCGACGAGAGCAGAGGGCGGGCGCGAGAGCAGAGGGCGGGCGCGGGGAGCAGAGGGCGGGCGCGGGCGTGGCGGGGGGTTACGGGACGGGGTGGGTGACTTTTTCGGTGGTTAGGCGGGTGGGGAGGCGGGCTGGGTCCAGGTTGGCGCAGAGGACCACGGTGGCCGCCTGGGTCAGTGGGGCCAGCAGCCAGTCGACCGGGTCGGGGTGTCGGGCGGCGTCGACGAGGACCCGGGCGCCGGGAAGAATGCCCAACTCGGCGGCGCGGGCCTGTGCGCGGGCCAGCAGGTGATAGTCGGTGGGGCCCGGCCCGGGTTGCGGGGTGAAGTGGTCGCCGTGCCGGCGTACCTCGACCACGTAGTCGGCGAACCCGGGTGGCACCTGCCGTAGCGGTGCGGCGAGCGGGGCCAGCCCGAGGGCGTACCGCTCGTCGGCCGGCCAGGACTGCGCCTCGTCCAGCCGGTCGGCGGCGGCGAAGAGCACATCCACGTCACTCGCTGTGTCGACGACGCTCAGCTTGGCCGACCAGCAACCCAGCAGCACCGCCGCGGCCTGCCAGTGTGGCGGCAGCAGCACGCCGGCTGTGGTGCCCGGGGCGAGGCCGACCTCGTCGACGAGAAGGTTGGCGGTCTTCGCCACCCAGTTCGCCAGTGTGGCCCCGGAGAGCTCAGTGCGGTCGCCGCTGGCATCGTCGTACCAGGTGAGCATCGGTCGGGTCGGGTCGGTCGCGATCGCGTCGGCGAACACCCGGGCAATATTGTCGGCCATCGGCGCGAACGATACGCCCCTGCGGGCCGTACTCGAAGACGATGACAACTCGGCGTACCGTCGGGTCGCAGTCAGCGTCGGCCCCGTACTCCGGCGTAGGCTTTGCCCCCGGAGTGTTGTTCCCCACAGAATGCCAGAGGAGTCGCCCCGTGACCGCCGGTCGCCCGCCCCGCGTGCTCATCGACGCCACGAGTGTCCCCGCCGACCGCGGTGGTGTCGGTCGATACGTCGACGGTCTGCTCGGCGCCCTCGGCAAGGTGTGCGGTTCGGGGGTGGATCTGGCCGTGGTCAGCCTCCGCACCGACCAGGAGCGCTACACGCGGATGCTGCCCGGGGCGGAGATCATTCCCGCCCCGGCCGCCGTGGCGCACCGCCCGGCGCGGCTCGCGTGGGAGCAGACGGGCCTGCCGCTGCTCGCTCAGCAGGTCGGCGCACATGTGCTGCACTCGCCCTTCTACACCTGCCCGCTGCGGGCCGGTTGCCCGGTTACGGTCACCGTGCACGACGCGACGTTCTTCACCGAGCCGGAGCACTACGACAAGTCCCGCCGCACGTTCTTCCGCAGCGCCATCAAGACCTCACTGCGTCGCGCCGACCGGGTGATCGTGCCCAGCAAGGCCACCCGGGACGAGCTGATCCGGCTGCTCGACGCCGACCCGACCCGGATCGACGTCGCCTACCACGGTGTCGACCAGGCCGCCTTCCACGCACCCACCGACGAGGAGAAGGCCCGCGTACGTGCCCGGCTGGGGCTGGGCAACAGCAGCTACGTCGCCTTCCTCGGCGCCAAGGAGCCGCGGAAGAACGTGCCCAACCTGATCCGTGGTTGGGCGCGTGCCGTGGCCGACCGGGCCGACCCACCGGCCCTGGTGATCGCCGGTGGGCAGGGGCACGACGACGACATCGACCGGGCGGTGGCCGAGGTCCCGTCGCACCTGCGCCTGCTGCGCCCCGGTTACCTGCGCTACGCCGACCTGCCTGGTTTCCTCGGTGGCGCGCTGGTCGCCGCCTATCCGTCCTACGGCGAGGGGTTCGGGCTGCCGATCCTGGAGGCGATGGCGTGCGCCGCCCCGGTGCTGACCACGCCCCGGCTCTCGCTGCCCGAGGTGGGCGGCGACGCCGTCGCGTACACCTCGGAGGACCCGGAGCAGATCGGCACCGACCTGGCAGCCCTGCTCGACGACGAGCAGCGGCGGCTGTCGCTTGCGAAGGCGGGGTTCGACCGGGCCAAGGAGTTCACCTGGGAGTCCAGCGCCGAGGTGCACATCGCCGCCTGGAGTCGCGCCCGTTCGTGACCGTCCAGGCCCCCTGGCGTGACCCGTGCCACTCCGGGCGGGTTCGTCAGGCATGATGTGCGGATGCTTTATGCGGTCATTCCGGCAGGTGGCAGCGGCACGAGGTTGTGGCCGTTGTCCCGCGCCGGCCACCCCAAGTTTCTTCACCCGCTCACCGGCACCAGCGCTTCGCTGCTCCAGGCGACCGTGGAGCGGCTCGCGCCGCTGACCACACCGGATCGGACCCTGGTGGTGACCGGTGCCGCGCACGTCGCGGCGGTGGCCCGGCAGCTGACCGGTCTGCCCGAGGAGAACATCCTGGTCGAGCCCTCCCCACGGGACTCCTGCGCGGCGATCGCGTTGGCCGCGGCGGTGATCGCGGTACGCGACCCGGACGCGGTGATGGGCAGCTTCGCGGCCGACCACCTGATCCGCGACCCGGGAAGCTGGGTCCGCACGGTCCAGGAGGCGGTCCGCGGTGCCGAGCAGGGCATGCTGATGACCGTCGGGATCACCCCGACCCGGGCGGAGACCGGCTACGGCTACCTGGAGACCGGCGACGAGACCGAGGGTTCGCCGTGGCGGCAGGTGACCGAGTTCAAGGAGAAGCCGGGCGCCGAGGTCGCCGAGGCGTACGTCCGTTCGGGCCGGCACCTGTGGAACGCGAGCATGTTCGTGTGGCGGGTGGACGTCTTCCTCGCCGAGTTGGCCCGCCAGCAGCCGGCGCTGCACGCTGGCGTCGCCGCGATCGCCGCCGCCTGGGGCACCCCGGAGCAGGACGAGGTGCTCGGCGCGATCTGGCCGACGCTGCAGAAGATCTCCGTCGACTACGCGGTGATGGAGGGCGCGGCCACCGCGGGTCGCGTCGCGACCGTGCCGGGCGACTTCGGCTGGAACGACGTCGGCGACTTCCACACCCTGGGCGACGTGTTGCCGGCCGACGCCGCGGGCAACGTGGTGCTCGGCTCTGACGCCAAGCCGGGTGTGCTGTTGCGGGACAGCGCCAACCTGGTGGTCGTGCCGCAGTCCGGTCGGTTGGTGGCCGTCCTCGGGTTGCGCGACCTGATCGTGGTGGACACCCCGGACGCGGTGCTGGTCTGCCCGCGCGACCGGGCCCAGGACGTCAAGGCCCTGGTCGACGAGCTCAAGGAGCGGGGCGAAGAGGGCTACGTCTGAGGGCTGCGAGGGCCGGCGCGACCAGTTGCACGGTCCCGCCGGCCAGCGGCTCGGGCAGTTGGTCCGTTGGAAACCAGCCCAGTTCCTCGGCCTCGTCGCTGACCTGCTCCACCGCTCCGGGTGGGGCGAGCACGGCGAACCGGACGTCGTGGTGCAGGGATCCGCCCTGACACTGCACCGGGTGCACGTCCACGTCGATCGGGACCGGGTCGATGCGCAGGCCGGGGATCCCGGACTCCTCGGTGGCCTCGCGGAGCGCGGCGGCGACCAGGGTCTGGTCAATCGGCTCGCAGTGCCCGCCGAGCTGCACCCAACGCCCGAACTTTACGTGTAGACAGAGCAGCACCCGTGTGCCGGTGGCGTCCAACACCAAGGCGCTCGCGGTGATGTGCCCGGGGCGGTGCTGCCGGCTCATCGTGACCGGACCGGCGCCGAGCAGCCGGAGGGTCCGGTCCCGCGCGACGGCTGAGTTCGGGCTGGTGGGCTGCCAGCCCTCGAGCAGCGCCGTGGCGTCGGCGTGCAGCGCCGCGTACCCCTCGGGGCTGGTCGGGTGGGCGGTCGCTCCGGTGATCGCGGTGTCGGGCACCCCGCCACTGTACGAGCATGTGCTCCGTACGCTGGCTCGGTGACCCTGCGACTCGTCGAATTCGTGGTGGCCGGCAACGAGGCCAGTGATCTGCTGCCGGTGCGGTCGGCGGTGCTGCTGCGCGCGTACGGCGCCCGGCGGGGCTTTTGGACGGTGCTGGACGAGGGGCCGGTGGAGCACTGCCTGGCGCTTCTGCTGGAGCTGGACGACGGCGAGTGGACGGCCCGGCACGTGGTGGCGGACGCCGGTGTGGAGAACGGGCGGACCGAGGACGGTGAGGCGCTGGCCCACCACGACGGCTGGGTGTACGTCTTCGGCTCCCACTTCGGCTCGAAGGCTGGCCCGCTGCGCCCCCGGCGCGCATTTGTGGCCCGGTTCCGGGAGGACGACGCGGCGACCGGGCCGGTGCCGGTGCATGTGGTGCGCAACTCGTTCCGGCTGCACCGGGCGGTGAACGACGCCCTCGCCGGGTCGCCGCTGACCCTGCTGCCGCCGGGGGACCGGGTGCGGGCCCGGTTCATCGTGGAGACGTTGGCGAGGGGGACCACCCGGGAGAAGAGCTGGGTGAGCAGGCTGGCCCCGGACGACCTGCCGGTGAACGTGGAGGCGGCGGCCTTCACTCCGGCCGGGACGGTGCTGCTCGGGCTGCGTTTCCCGGTCACCGAGGGCGGTGAGCCGATCCTGGTCGAGGTGGCCGATGTGCCGGCCATGTTCGCGGCGGAGCGGGCGTGGCCTCGGGCGTTGGGCGCGTACGTGCTGTCCGGGGTCACGCCGCCGGGGGAGCTGACCGGGTTCCGCGCGATCACCCCGACGTCGGACGGCGGGTACGCGGCCGTGATCGGCTCGATCGACGCGTTGGGCAAGGGGTCGGTGCTGCTCGACGACCATCCGGGCGGGGGTGACGTCACCTCTCGACACGTCGCCTTCTGGCTTCCGGAAGCTGCGGCAAGCGACGCGTACCGGCTCGACGGTACGTTGGTGGCGGACCTGGCGCCGTTCCACCACGTCGAGGGGCTGGCCGAGCTGGACGGGCGCCCGTTCTACGTCACGGACGAGGACCACCGGGTCGCGCTCTGGGTCGGCTGAGCCGGGCGGGTGGTGATGCGGGACGGGATGACCGGACGGCACCTCTGCGGAGCAAGGGCCGCAGACCCTCGTGGTGCCGTCCGATCACCGGGTCTCCCCGGTCCCGGTGCCCCTGGCGCCGGGCGCATTCAGGACGCGCCAGCACCGTGTTCGGGCATTGGAAGCATGCCGAACCGGCCCCGGCGACGTCGAGGTTTTTCAGTTCAGGCTTAAAGATGGAGATAAGTGCCGGGCAGGTAGAGTCGAACAGCCGTCCGGCATCCCCCTGCTTGGTGGCTCAGGAGTGCTGCATGCTGAAGATCCACTTTTCTGGCGAGGACATCCTCCGGACCCGGGTGGCCCCGGCGGCGGACCCGGTCTGGGAGCTGGTTCTCAGCCTGCACGTGTTGCAGGGCCGCAACCGCGATCCGTTGACGGCGAACTGGCGGCGCACCGTGTCCCGAGGGCTGCGTCAGGATGTCGCCTCCGACCAGCTCCGGCTGCTCTTCGCGCTGAACCCGCCGCGCGGCTACTTCCCCGACTTCCTCACCCCGTACGCCAGCGTCGACGGCTTCGAGGCCGGGCTGGACGCGCTCCGCCGTACCCCCGCCGAGTTGCTGCACCGGGACCTGAGCGTGCTGGCCGCCGAAAATCAGCTGCCCTCCTCGGCCGCGGCGCTGGCCCGGGGTGAGGTGGCGGCGCTGCACCACCTCGCCGAGTCGATGGAGCAGTACCGGTCGCTGGCTATCGGCCCGTACTGGAGCCGGATTCAGGCCGCGGTGGCGGCGGACCGTGCTCGCCGGGCGCGGGCACTGCTCGACGACGGTGTCGAGGGCCTGCTCACCAGCCTCCGACCGGCGATGCGCTGGGAGGGCGGGGTGCTCGAAGTGCGCCAGTATCCGCACAGCCGGGAGCTGCACCTGGACGGCCGGGGTTTGCTGCTGGTGCCGTCGTTCTTCTGCGCGGCCACCCCGGTCGCCCTGCTCGACCCGGCGTTGCCACCGGTGTTGGTCTACCCGGTGGACCGACTGGGCGGGCTGGCGTCGGTCGACGGCACCGGAGGAGCCCCGTCAGGTGCTGCCCGCGACTCACTCGCCGCGCTGCTCGGCCGCACCAGGGCGGCGGTGTTGCAGGCCAGCGACGAGGGCTGCACCACCGGCGAGGTCGCCCGCCAGCTCAACATCTCGCCGGCGGCGGCGAGTCAGCACGCCACCGTGCTGCGCAACGCCGGCCTGCTGGTCAGCCATCGGGACCGCAACAGTGTGCTGCACACGTTGACTCCGCTCGGCCGGGCCATGCTGGACGCGTGACCCAGCGGCCGGTCAGAGGGCGAGCGCGGCGCTCGCCGGGCTGCCGGGCGGTGGCGGCAGCAGGGTCGACCCGACGCCCTCGGCGGCCAGAGCGGCGCGCAGTCGATGCAGGTCGGCGCCGAAGCGGACCAGGCCCATCGGCTCGACGGGCGTCGGCGGTGAGCCGAGCACCAGGGCGGCCCCGTCCGGCCACCCGGGCATCTCGGCGACCAGTCCGGCGCGTACCTCCGCCTCGTCGACCAGGGTGAAGACCGTGCCGGGGGCGACCACCCCGGCGACCGCTTCGATCGCCCGTCGCACCGCGATCGGGTCTGCCGGCGTCGGGCCGGGACCATCAGCCAGCGTGGCGGCGTCGGCCAGCCCGGCGGCGCGGGCCTCGGCGGTACCGAGCGAGAAGAGGTCCTGTGCGGCGTCGCGGATCAGCGCCCCCGCGCCACCGGCGTCGTCCGGGTTGGTGGCGGAGAGGTAGCCCCGCACCACGGCAACGGGGACCTGGTCGCACTTGCCCTTGATCAGCTCGCCGGCGCCCGCCAGCTCGTCCACCACGGCCATCTGGGTCAACTGCAACTCGTTGCCGTACGGATCCACCTCGCCCCGGTGGTCACGGATGGCCGGCATCCCGGCCACCCCGAGCGCCACGTCGGTGAGCCCGTTGCGCCAGGGCCGGCCCATGGTGTCGCTGACGATCACGGCCAGGTCCAGGTCGTAGCGTTCCCTCAGCGCGTCGCGCAGAGCCCGTGCCGAGGCATCCGGGTCGACCGGCAGCAGCACCAGTCGGGTCTTGTCCACGTTCGACGCGTCGATCCCGGCGGAGGCCATCACGAAGCCGTGATGGGTCTGCACGATCCGGGTTGCCCCTCGGCTGGCGACCACCCGGGCGGTCTCGCCAGCCAGGACGTCGTCCCGTGCGGCGAGTCGCTCAGGCCCGTCCGCCGGAACGTCGACCAGTCGCCCCTCCGCCTTTGAGACGATCTTGCTGGTCACCACCAGCACGTCGCCGTTACGCAGCCACGGCGCAGCGGTCGCAATCACCGCCGGCAGGTCGTCACCCTCGGTCACGTGGCCGATGCCAAGCACCGGCAGGATCTCCAGCCTCACGCCAACTCCACCGCGGCGCGCACCATGGCCACTGTCGCCGCCTCGTCGGTCATCCGCAGCGGCACCGCGCGGACCGTCACCCCGGGCACCACCGCGCCCGCGTCCTCCTCGGCCACCAGCCAGCCGTCCAGCAGGCCGCCGTCCGTCCGGCCCCCGTAGAGGCGGCCCACCCCGGCGGCGGTGCACTCGACACCGAGCACGGCGAGGCAGCGGTCGGCCATTCCCCGCACCGGGGCGCCGCCGATGATCGGCGAGACGCCCACCACCGGTGCCGGGCCGTCGGCCACCGCCTCGCGCAGCCCCGGTACGGCCAGCACCGGTGCGACGCTCACCACCGGATTGCTGGGTGCGACCAGCACCAGGTCTGCCGAGCCGATCGCTTCAAGCACGCCGGGTGCCGGCTTCGCCGTCTCCGCGCCGACGAAGACGAAACGGTGGGTGGGAATGTCCGCCCGGTATCGCACCCACCACTCCTGGAAGTGAATGGCCCGCTGACCCTGGTCGTCCTCAATGACAGCGTGGGTTTCCAGCCGGTCATCCGTCGCCGGCAACACACGCATGCCTGGCTCCCAGCGGGTGGCCAGCGCTTCGGTGACCGCGCTCAACGGGTAGCCACCGTTGAGCATGGTGGTGCGGACCAGGTGGGTGGCGATGTCCTTGTCACCGAGGCCGAACCAGGTCGGCTGCGCCCCGTACGCGGCCAGCTCGTCCTTGACCGTCCAGCTCTCGCCGACCCGACCCCAGCCCCGTTCCGGGTCCGCGCCGCCGCCGAGCGTGTACATGACGCTGTCCAGGTCGGGGCAGATCTTCAACCCGTGCAGCCACAGGTCGTCGCCGACGTTGACCACGGCGGTCACCTCCGCGCCGACCTCGCGGGCGTACGCCCGGACGCCGAGCAGGAACCGGGCGCCACCGATGCCGCCAGCCAGAACCACGATGCGCATGTCGACCATCCTCGCGCACGTGACGCCTCCGGTCCGCCGGTGGCCCAGGAGACTAGGCTCACGTGCGCCCTGTCCGTTCACGCCCTGAGGGGGAGCTCGTGACCAGCCCCGCCGAGCCCGCGTCCACCGACGCGACGCAGGCCCGTCAGCTGACCAAGCCACTACGCGAGCTCGCTGCGCTCGCGCTGCTCGGCGCCAACGCGGTGTTCCTCTTCGTGGGCCTGCTCCGGCTGATCGCCCCGAACGACTACAACTCCTTCACCGACCGCGCGGGCAGTGCCTTCTACGCGTTCATCGGGGTGGAGGCGGTGGCTCTGCCGCTGCTGGCGGTGCTGCTGGCCACCCACATCTCGCCGGTGCTGCCGAAGGCGAAGCTGATCACGCAGGTGGCTCTCGGTGAGTACGCGGTCAGCGCGCTGTTCGGCACGCTCACCATGCTGATCTGGACGGTGGGCCGGCTTGCCGAGGCCGAGGTGCTCGACGCGCTGCTCGGTGTGCTCACCCGGTTCGCCTGGATGGTGATCTTCGCGGTCGCCGCCTGGGTGGTCTACTCCATCTGGCGCGCCCACTACTACGTGCCGCGGCCCAAGCCCCAGCCGGGCGTCTACGGCCAGCCCCAGCCGGGCCAGCCCCAGCCGGGCTGGCCGCAGCAGCAGGGTGGTTGGCCGGCCCCGGGGCAGCCCGGTGGCCAGCCGGCAGGCGGGTGGCCAACCCCCGGTCAGCCCGGCGGCTACCCACCGGCGCAGTTCCCCGGCCAGTACGGTCAGCCCTCGCCGCCGTTCCAGGCACCGCAGTCAGCGCCGCCGTTCCCGCAGTCCGCACCGCCGCACCCGCAGTCCGCACCGCCGCACCCGCAGTCAGCGCCGTCGGCCCCGGCCGCGCCGCCGTTCGGGCAGCCGCCGTCGGCGGACCCCACACAGGCCATCCCGCGCCAGTCCGCCGACCCGACCGAGGTGATCTCCCGCCCCGCCGACGCGGACAACGACCGCACCCAGCACATCAAGCCAGGCGACAACCCAGACCAACCCCGCTAACCCCCAGACCCCCACCCCGCCCTCCCCGTTGATCATGAAGTTGTTGTCGGTTGGCACGGCGTGTCGTGGCAATAACTTCATGATCAACGAGGGCGAGGTGGGGGGCCTCGGGCCCGGGTTGGTGGGGCGGGATTGCGCAGCGCATAGGCTGAGCGGATGGTTGATCGCACCCACTCCGGCCCGAGCGACGCGAGCGTGCGGCGGGCCCTGGGCCGGGCCGCGACCGGGCGGGCTCTGGACGTCGACGAGGCGACCGCGCTGCTGTCCGCTCGCGGTGACGCGCTCGACGAGCTGCTCCGGGTGGCCGGCGGGATTCGTGACGCCGGGCTGCGTGAGGCCGGGCGACCGGGCGTGGTCACGTACTCGAAAAAGGTCTTCATCCCCCTGACCCGGCTCTGCCGGGACCGCTGCCACTACTGCACGTTCGCGACCGTGCCGCACCGGCTGCCGGCGCCGTTCCTGGACCGCGACGAGGTGCTGGCCATCGCCCGGGCGGGTGCCGCGCAGGGCTGCAAGGAGGCCCTGTTCACTCTCGGTGATCGGCCGGAGGAGCGCTGGCCGGCGGCCCGGAGCTGGTTGGACGAGCGCGGCTACGACTCCACCCTGGACTACCTGCGTGCCTGCGCGGTCGCGGTGCTGGAGGAGACCGGGCTGCTGCCGCACCTCAATCCCGGGGTGCTGTCGTGGTCGGAGCTGCAACGGCTCAAGCCGGTCGCGCCGAGCATGGGCATGATGTTGGAGACCACGGCGACCCGGCTCTGGTCCGAGCCGGGCGGCCCGCACTATGGCTCACCGGACAAGGAGCCGGCGGTCCGGCTGCGGGTGCTTGAGGACGCGGGCCGGGTCGGGGTGCCGTTCACCACCGGCATCCTCATCGGCATCGGGGAGACCCCGGCGGAGCGGGTGGACGCGCTCTTCGCGATCCGCCGCTCGCACCGGGAGTACGGCCACCTCCAGGAGGTGATCGTGCAGAACTTCCGCGCCAAGCCGGACACGGCGATGCGTGGGATGCCCGACGCGGAGCTGCACGATCTGGCCGCCACGGTGGCGGTGGCCCGGTTGCTGCTCGGCCCGAAGGCCCGGATCCAGGCCCCACCGAACCTCATCGCCGGCGAGTACGACCTGCTGCTGCGCGCCGGGATCGACGACTGGGGTGGTGTCTCCCCGCTCACCCCGGACCACGTCAACCCGGAACGTCCCTGGCCACAGATCGAGGAGCTGGCTCGGCACACCGAGCTGGCCGGGTTCAGCCTGCGAGAGCGGTTGACCATCTACCCCGAGTACGTGCGCGCCGGTGACCCGTGGCTCGACCCGCGGCTGCTGCCGCACGTGAGCGCGCTGGCCGATCCCGTGACCGGGATGGCCGTCGAGTCGGCCATGCCGCAGGGCCGCCCCTGGCAGGAGCCGGAGGAGGTGTTCGGCGGGCGGACCGACCTGCACACCACCATCGACACCACCGGCCGGACGGACGACCGGCGGGGCGACTTCGACAGCGTCTACGGGGACTGGGCGGAGGTGGCCACGAAGGTGACCGCCGGGCCGACCGCCCCCGCCGGCGACCAGGATCTGCGGGCCGGGCTGCGGCTCGCCGCCGACGACCCGGCCGCGCTGCTGGAACCCCGGCACGCCGATGCCGCGCTGGCGCTCTTCGGCGCGGACGGGCCGGCGCTGGACCAGTTGTGCCGACTCGCCGACGACGTGCGCCGGGACGCGGTCGGCGACGACGTCACCTACGTGGTCAACCGCAACATCAACTTCAGCAACGTCTGCTACGTGGGCTGCCGGTTCTGCGCGTTCGCCCAGCGTGAGAGGGACGCCGACGCGTACCGGCTCTCCGTTGAGCAGGTCGCGGACCGGGCCGAGGAGGCGTGGGCGGCCGGTGCCAGCGAGGTGTGCCTCCAGGGTGGCATCGACCCGAAGATGCCGGTCACCGGGTACGCCGACATCGTGCGCGGGATCAAGGCCCGGGTGCCCGAGATGCACGTGCACGCGTTCTCCCCGATGGAGATCGTCACCGCTGCCGCGAAGGCGGGCGTGCCGGTGCGCGACTGGCTGATCCAGCTGCGTGAGGCGGGCCTGGACACCATCCCGGGCACCGCCGCGGAGATCCTCGACGACGACGTGCGCTGGGTGTTGACCAAGGGCAAACTCCCGGCCGCCGCCTGGGTCGATGTGGTGAGCACCGCACACGAGCTGGGCATCCGGTCCAGCTCCACGATGATGTACGGCCACGTCGACCACCCCGGGCAGTGGCTGGCGCACTTCCGGGTGCTGGCCGGTGTGCAGGACCGCACCGGCGGCTTCACCGAGTTCGTGGCGCTGCCGTTCGTGCACACCAACGCCCCGATCTATCTGGCCGGCATTGCCCGCCCCGGGCCGACGTGGCGGGAGAACAGGGTGGTGCACGCCATGTCCCGGCTGCTGTTGCACGGCCGGATCGACAACATCCAGTGCTCCTGGGTGAAGCTGGGTGACGAGGGCACGGTGGCGATGCTCCAGGGCGGCTGCAACGACCTGGGCGGCACGCTGATGGAGGAGACCATCTCGCGGATGGCCGGCTCCGGCAACGGTTCGGCGCGTACCGAGGAGCAGTTGCGGGCCATCGCGACGGCGGCCGGGCGTCCGGCGCGCAAGCGTTCGACCGCGTACGGTCACGCCCGGCCCTGAGGTCGAACCTTTCCCCGCTGCCGGCCGTACCACGCGGTGCCGGCGGCGGTCGCGGCGAGGATCGCCGCCGGTGTCCCCTCAGGGGCCCGGCGGCGTCGGTTGGCGGCACCGGACCCGTCCGTCCTCGCGGGCGCGTTCGCGCCGCCGCCGGAAAGGTTGCCCATGACCAGTGATCAGCGGAAACGGCCCTGGCCGCGACTGACCCGCCGACAGACGTTGACCGCCGCGGCCAGCGCCACTCTCGGCGCCGCCGCGCTCACCGTGCCGGGCCTGTCGGCCGCGCAGAACGCCCCCGGCAAGGCCGGACGAGCCGACGAACCAATCGTCGTGCACCTGCGTGACGCCGCCTCCGGGACGATGGACGTCTTCGTCGGTGAGGCCCGGATCGAGGTACGCGACCGTGGCCTGGCGGACCGGCTGCGGCGCGCCGCCCGGCGCTGACCCGACATTCCGCTCCGTCATCCTGCCCCCGCCCAGTGAGGTTGGTCCGCCATGTCTTCCCACCGCGAGGCCCCGGAGATAGCCAAGGATCCGGTCGCCGACAGCTCTGACCTGTACGCGTTCGTCAGCCCCGACAAACCCGGTGCGGTCACGCTGATCGCCAACTACGTGCCGTTGCAGCTCCCCTCCGGGGGCCCGAACTTCTTCGAGTTCGGCGACGACGTGCGCTACGAGATCCATATCGACAACGACGGCGACGGCCGTCCGGATGTCACCTACCGGTTCGAATTCACCACTGAGATCACCAATCCGAACAGTTTTCTCTACAACACCGGCCCGATCGACTCGCTGGACAGCGAGAACTGGAACCGGCGGCAGTTCTACAGCCTGACCCGGGTGGCCGACGGCCGGGAACACCGGCTGGCACACAAGCTGCCCTGCCCACCGTGCAATGTCGGCCCGCTGTCCACCCCGAAGTACGCCGAGCTGGTCCGGCAGGCCACGTACTCGCTCTCCACCGGTGAGCGGGTCTTCGCCGGGCAGCGCGCGGACGGCTTCTTCGTCGACCTGGGGGCGATCTTCGACCTTGGCACGCTGCGACCGTTCCAGCAGCTGCACGTGGCCGGCAAGAAGATCTTCAAAGCCGAGGGTGAGCCGGTCAACGCCACCGACCGGATGAACGTGCACAGCATTGCGGTGCAGGTGCCGCTGGACCGGGTGCGCCGCCGCGCCAACCGGTACGGCGTCGGTGACCGGGCGTCGGTGATCGGGGTGTGGACGTCGGCGTCGCGCCGGCAGGTACGGGTGCTCGGCGACCGGGGCGCGGCGGACACCGCCACCGGCCCGTTCACCCAGGTCTCTCGGCTGGGCAATCCGCTGTTCAACGAGGTCGTCGTGCCGATGTCCAAGAAGGACCTGTGGAATTCGTTGCCGCCGTCGGAGGACAAGCGGTTCGCGCAGTTCGTCGAGCAGCCGGAGTTGGCCGCGTTGCTGCCGGCGCTCTACCCGAACGTCTTCCCCAATCTGGACAGGCTCACCAAGGCGAAGAAGCCCCGGGCCGACCTGGTGGCGATCCTGCTCACCGGCGTGCCGGCCGGGCTGATCGACGGCTTCACCAACACCACCGGCGACGTCCAGGCCGACATGCTGCGGCTGAACACCGCGATCCCGCCGACCCGGAGTCCGGACCGGTTCGGGGTGCTCGGCGGTGACCTGGCCGGGTTCCCGAACGGGCGGCGGGTCGGCGACGATGTGGTCAGCATCGCGCTGCGGGCGATCGCCGGGGTGACCGTCCCGCTGGTGGACAAGACGTTCCGACCGGACGCCGCTGCCGCCGCGGTCACCCCCGGGTTGAGCGCCGCCGACGTGACCGCACCGTTCCTCGGGAACTTCCCCTACCTTGGTACGCCGTACGACGGGTTCAACAACCCGCCGGCGGCGTCCTGACCGGCGCGGGGGAGCAGGGATGCACGAGCACGCGTACGGGCCGTCGGAGACCGGGAGCGTCGTCCTCGACCTCGGTGGCGACACCGGTGCCCTGATCGTCTACACGGGCCGGGATTTGCACGGCCGGGAAATTGAGATCAGTCGGGGCGATGACCGGCGGGTCCACTCGGCGGTGCGGGAGCGCCGGGTGCGGGATGGTGTGCTCCACAGTGCGGTCTATCCCGATCTGCCCGGTGGCAGATATACCGTCTGGTGGGACGAGAGTACGCCGGTCGGGACAGTATCTGTCCATGGTGGAGGGATAGCTGAGTTCAGCTGGCCGAGCAGCGGTTTTGGGGTCGCCGGCTAACCTCGTCGCAGCTATTTTTCGCCGCGCCCCGTCCACATTGTGGGCGGGGCGCGATCGCTGTTCGTCGCTCGACGGGCGGTCTGCGCCGCGCCGCGTTAACCTGTCCCCCACCAAGATCAGCTTTCGGAAGGGGGGTCGGCGACTGCGGCTGGCGTCGCTGCGTCGATGGCCTGCTGGGGGAGCGCCACGGCAGAAAAGTCGGGCAACTCGCCGGAGAGGGCGTTACTCGGCCGGGGTCTGAATCGATAGGGCAGGTTGCGAGGCTGGACGGTCCGAGTGGCCGGCCGGGGGGTGTCGGGAGGGCGACTCCATTATCAAGTTTGGCTTGACGGCGCACGCATTACACGCGTGTAATTTGAATGGGGTTGTTCGCACGGAACGCAGCAAAACGGGACCGGACGGACAAGCACGCCTTTCGCGTGGGGGGTTGCAGCGGCGATGACGCCGGTGCGCGACAAGGAGGCATTTGATGGACGGCCAGCTTGAGGTGGCCGACCTGCTCGGAAACGCGCCGGAGTGGCAGGAGCGGGCGTTGTGCTCGCAGACCGACCCCGAGGCGTTCTTTCCCGAGAAGGGCGGCTCGACCCGCGAGGCGAAGCGAATCTGCTCGCGCTGCGAGGTCAAGACCGAATGCCTTGAATACGCTCTGGGTCATGACGAGCGGTTCGGCATCTGGGGAGGGCTCTCGGAGCGGGAGCGGCGCAAGTTGAAGCGGCGGGTTGCCTGAGCGGTGCGAGGTCGGGGCGGTGGGGGCCGCCCGACTCGCCCGCGCACGGGGCTTGGCTCAGGCGAGCTCGTCGGGATCGACCCCGAGAAGGTTCGCCACCTGTTCGATGATCACGTCATGCACGAGATCGGCGAGGTCCTCACGGTCCATCGCCCGGAACTCCAGGGGCCGCCGGTACAACACGATCCGCGGCGGCACCTCCTGCCGGCCCGGGCGGCCGGGCAGCAGCCGGGCCAGCGGGACCTCACCGTCCTCCAACACATCGGAGTCGTAGACGTTCAGGTCCGGCGGGACGTCCTCGACCGCGAACTCGACCCCTGCCAGCTCCTTGGCGAACCGACGCTCCAGCGTCTCGACGGTGTCCAGGACCAGGTCGTCGAAGACCTCGGCCTTGGTCCGCGCCAGCGGCACGGTGGCCGGCACCAGCCGTCCGCGCAGGCCACGCCCGTGCCGGTCACGGTGCGCACGCCGGCCGGAGCCGGGGCGGCGGTGTTCCGGGCTCGTCATGAGGCAAAGGGTAGCGCCCGCGCCGGGCTCGCCAGCGGCAGCGCCGCTCCCGTGGCGCGGCGCGCCCAGGACGGCGAAGTGTGATCACCACGACGGGCGTGTCGCAACGCGAAGCGATGCGCTGGACCCGGTAATGGAGATACCCTGCCGCCGTGAGGTCATCCCGGCGCTGCTCCCGTAACGGCTGCCCCCGGCAAGCGGTCGCCACATTGACCTATGTCTACAACGAGTCGACAGCGGTCGTGGGTCCACTCGCGGCGTTCGCCGAGCCACACACGTACGACCTGTGTGAGCCGCACGCCCGCAGCCTGACCGCCCCGCGTGGCTGGGACGTGGTCCGGCACGAGGGCGAGTTCGAGCCGCCGCCGCCCACCACCGACGACCTGGTCGCACTGGCCGAGGCGGTCCGCGAAGCCGCCCGCCCAGCCCCGAGGCCGCCGGAGGGCACACCCGACCGGTCCCACCCCGACCAGTCCCACTCCACCGGCCGCCGGGGCCACCTCCGCGTCATCCCCCCGAACCACTGACCCCGCCGCCCGGGCGTCAGTTGCCCAGGAGGCGCGAGAAGGTGGCCGCTCGGCGGGAGGGGCGGTTGGTGCGGGCTTCGGCCCCGTCGGCGGAGGCCATCACCCGTAGGCCGGCGTTCACGGCCAGCCAGCGCAGGGGCTCGGGTTCCCAGCGGGGTGAGCGGTGGTTCACCCAGGGCAGGGTGGTCAGCTCGGTGCGCTCGCCACGGATCAGGTCGGCCAGCGTGCGGCCAGCGAGGTTGCTGGAGCCGACGCCGTCCCCCACGTAGCCGCCCGCCCAGGCCAGCCCGCTGGCCAGGTCGAAGCCGACCGAGGCCGCCCAGTCCCGGGTCACCCCGAGCGGGCCGCCCCAGGCGTGGGTCACTGGCAGGTCCGGGCCCAGCACCGGAAAGAGCTCACCGAGGGTCCGCCGCAGCGCGGTGAAGACCCGTGGCTCGTGGTCGTACCCGGGGGAGATCCGGGACCCAAAATGGTACGGAGCACCGCGCCCGCCGAACGCCAACCGGCCGTCCGCGGTGCGCTGCCCGTAGATGATCACGTGTCGGTGGTCGGAGAACGTCTCGCGTTGGGCCAGCCCGATCCTGGCCCAGGTCTCTGCCGGCAGCGGCTCGGTGGCCACCATCAGCGAGTACACCGGTGCCACGGCGCGTCGCTGACCGGGCAGCATGGGCGTGTACCCCTCGGTCGCCCGGACCACCACCGGCGCCCGTACCGTGCCAGCCGCAGTGATCGCCGCGCCGGCCTGGATCGCGGTGACCGGGGTGCGCTCGTGGATCGTCACCCCGAGCCGTTCCACGGCCCGGGCGAGGCCGCGGACCAGCTTCGCCGGGTGCACCGCAGCGCAGTGCGGGGTGTACGTCCCACCGCGTACCCCCTCGGCACCGCAACGGTCGGCGGCCTCGCGGGCGTCGAGCAGCGCCAGGTGCTCCGCGCCGAAGCCGAACGCGCGGGCCTCGTCCACGGCGGCACGAGCACGGACGAGCTGTGGGCCGGTGCGGGCCAGGGTGACCGTGCCGCCGTCAGCCCAGTCACAGTCGATGCCCTCTGCCGTGACGACCTGGCCCACCTCGCGGACCGTGCCGTGCAGGGCCCGCTGCATGGCGACCGCCGCGTCCCGGCCGTGCCGGCGGGCCAGCCCGGTCAGCGAGGTGGGGAAGAGCGCCGAGCACCAGCCGCCGTTGCGGCCGGATGCCCCGTACCCCGCGATCTCCCTCTCCAGCACGATGACCCGCAGCGCCGGATCGGCGCGGGCCAGGTGGTACGCCGTCCACAGCCCGGTGTAGCCGGCGCCCACGATCGCCACGTCGGCGTCCGCGTCGCCCGGCAGTGACGGACGCGGGGTCAGCGGATCGTCCAACATGGACAGCCAGTACGACAGCTCCCGGTAGTGCCCGACGGGGTCGTCGCTCAGAGTCGTGCCCATGCCTCGGTGAGGACCGTGCGCAGGATCTGCTCGATCTCGTCGAAGTGCTGCTGCTCGGCGATCAGCGGCGGGGCGAGCTGAATGACGGGGTCGCCCCGGTCGTCGGCCCGGCAGTAGAGGCCGGCCTGGAACAGCGCCGTGGAGAGGAAGCCGCGCAGCAACCGCTCCGACTCGGCCTCGTCGAAGGTCTCCCGGGTCGTCTTGTCCTTGACCAGCTCGATGCCGTAGAAGTAGCCGTCACCGCGGACGTCGCCGACGATCGGCAGGTCGTACAGCTTTTCCAGGGTCGATCGGAAGGCGCCCTCGTTGGCGCGTACGTGCCCGACCAGGTCTTCGCGGGCGAAGACCTCCAGGTTGGCCAGGGCCACCGCACAGGAGACCGGGTGCCCGCCGAACGTCACCCCGTGGGCGAACATGCCGGTCTCGGTGAGGAACGGCTCCATCAGTCGGTCGCTGGCGATCATCGCGCCGAGCGGGGCGTACCCGGAGGTGATGCCCTTGGCGGTGGTGATGATGTCCGGCTGGTAGCCGTAGCGCACGGCGCCGAAGTATTCGCCCAGTCGGCCCCAGGAGCAGATCACCTCGTCGGAGACGAGCAGCACGTCGTACGCGTCGCAGATCTCCCGGACCCGCTCGAAGTAGCCGGGCGGGGGTGGGAAGCATCCGCCGGAGTTCTGCACCGGCTCCAGGAAGACCGCGGCGACCGTGTCCGGCCCCTCCCGCTCGATGGCGCGACCGATCTCGTCGGCGGCCCAGCGGCCGAACGCCTCGGGGTCGTCGCCGTGCTCGGGCGCCCGGTAGAAGTTGGTGTTCGGCACCTTGATCGCGCCGGGCACCAGCGGCTCGAAGTCGCTCTTGATGCCGGGCAGGCCGGTGATCGACAGCGCGCCCATCGAGGTGCCGTGGTAGGCGATGTACCGGCTGATCACCTTGTACTTGTTGGGCTGGCCGGTGCGCTTGAAGTACGCCCGGGCCAGCTTCCACGCCGCCTCGACCGCCTCGGAACCGCCAGTCGTGAAAAAGACCCGGTTGAGGTCGCCGGGGGTGAGGCCAGCGATCTTCTCGGCCAACTCGACGGCCTTCGGGTGGGCGTACGACCAGAGCGGGAAGTAGGCCAGCTCGCCGGCCTGCTTGGCGGCGGCCTCGGCCAGCTCGGTGCGGCCGTGGCCGGCGTTGACCACGAAGAGCCCGGCGAGCCCGTCCAGGTAGCGGCGACCCTGCGCGTCCCACACGTACGCGCCCTCGCCGCGCACGATGGTCGGCACCTCACCGTCGGAGTAGCTCGCCATCCGGGTGAAGTGCATCCAGAGATGGTCGGTGGCGTTGGCCATGTCAGCCCCATCGGTCGTCGGGCCGGTCAAAGGGGTGAGGCCGGCCGCTCTGCCCACGGTTATCGCACAGTTCCGGGCTCCGGGGCAAGTGGTATCGGCGGTCTTCGGGCGTCACTGCGACGGATTTAGCGCACCAGTATCGAAGATGCAACGGATTCCGCACTAGCGGGTCGCGTGGCCGGTCGCTAGATCCACTCCATATCGCCGATGTTGGGGTGTCGAGGGAGGTTGATGCCGCGATATCGGGGATGTCGAGTGGATCAAGGGCCCGTCAGGCCGTACCCCAGGTGTAGGTCTGCTTGCGCAGCTTGAGGTAGACGAACGCCTCGGTGGAGAGCACGCCGGGCACCCTGCGCAGGCGTTGCAGGATCTCCAGCAGGTGGTCGTCGTTGCGGCAGACCACTTCGGTGAGCAGGTCGAACGACCCCGCGGTGATCACCACGTAGTCGACCTCGTCCAGCTCGGCCAGCCGGTCCGCCACCGCCTCCAGGTCACCGTCGGTACGTAGGCCGATCATCGCCTGCCGGGGGAAGCCAAGCTGGAGCGGGTCGGTCACGGCGACGATCTGCATCACGCCGGAGTCGAGCAGCCGCTGCACCCGCTGGCGGACTGCCGCCTCGGAGAGCCCGACCGCCTTGCCGATCGTGGCGTACGGGCGGCGGCCGTCCTCCTGGAGCTGTTCGATGATCTGCTTGGCCACGTCATCCAGCAGAGCGTGATTGGCACCTTCACGGACAGCGACGCGTCGACCGCCATTGCTGTTCTCGTGCTGCCGGTTCGTCATCGTCCGCTCCCCATGTCCCGAATCGTGATGTCGCGCGTGTATCCCCGCGTAGTCTGGCGTATTTCGTCGTGCATCGCTATTCCCGCAACGGAATCCCTTGTAAGGGAGGTCACCTCATGTCAGGATCAGTCGTCCATGGCACCTGAACCTCCCGACCCCTCCGCCGGCGCGCCTCCCCCGTCCCGCCCGCCGACGATGACCCCTTAGGAGTCGTCATGCGTACTCCCCTCCGGCCCCTCTCCCGGCGTGGACTGCTCACCGGCACTTTCGGTTCGGCCGCCCTGCTCACCATGGGCGGCAGCCTCGCGGGCTGCGGCACCAAGGGCGCCCAACAGACCGAGGCCGGCTGCGTCAGCGAGGACCTCTCCGGGTCCGAGAAGAAGCTTGCCTTCTCCAACTGGCCGCAATACATGGACGTGGACGAGAAGGACGAGTCCAAGCGACCCAGCCTGGACGAGTTCATCACGAAGAACGGCATTCAGGTCACCTACACCGAGGACATCAACGACAACAACGAGTTCTTCGGCAAGGTGCAGAACCAACTCGCCGCCTGCCAGAGCACCGACCGGGACATCATCGTGCTGACCGACTGGATGGCAGCCCGGATGATCCGGCTCGGCTGGATCCAGAAGCTCGACCCGGCGAAGATTCCGAACGTGCAGGCCAACCTGCTTCCGTCGCTGCTCAACCGGCCCTTCGACACCGAGAACCGAATCTCGATCCCGTGGCAGTCCGGCCTGGCCGGGTTGGCCTACAACGGCAATGTCACGAAGGAACTGCGGACGGTCGACGAGCTGCTCACCCGCCCCGACCTCAAGGGCAAGGTGACCGCACTCAGCGAGATGCGCGACACCATGGGCCTGCTGCTCGGTTCCAACGGGCACGACCCGGCCAACTTCACGAGCGCGCAGTTCGACGACGCGCTCAACAAGCTCAAGAAGGCCGTCGACTCCGGGCAGATCCGCAAGTTCACCGGCAACGACTACGCACCCGACCTGGCCAAGGGCGACATCGCCGCGTGTATCGGCTGGTCCGGCGATATCATCCAACTGTCCGGTGAGGACGAAAAGGTGCAGTTCGTGGCGCCCGACTCTGGTGTGATGCTCTACAGCGACAACATGTTGGTGCCCAACAAGGCCACCCACAAGGCGAACGCCGAGCAGCTCATCAACTACTACTACGAGCCGGCGGTCGCCGCGAAGCTCGCCGCGTACGTCAACTACATCTGCCCGGTCAAGGGCGCCCAGGCCGAGATGGAGAAGATCGACCCGGAGTTGGCCGCCAACCCGCTGATCTTCCCCGATGAGGCGCTGCTGTCGAAGTCCAAGGTGTTCATGGCCCTGGACGAAAAGCAGGAGAAGGAGTACGAGGGCAAGTTCCAGCAGGTCATCGGAGCGTGACGGGGATGGCGCGCGAGACACCCGCCGGCGACCTGCGCCTGGCCAACCTCACCAAGCGGTTCGGCATCTTCACCGCCGTCGACGACCTCAGCCTGACCGTTCCACAGGGCTCGTTCTTCGCGCTGCTCGGCGCGTCCGGCTGCGGCAAGACCACCACGCTGCGGATGATCGCCGGGCTGGAGGAGCCGACCAGCGGTCAGGTGCTGCTCGGTGACCGGGACATCGCCCGGCTGCGGCCGTACAAGCGACCGGTCAACACCGTGTTCCAGAGCTACGCGCTCTTCCCGCACCTCACCATCTTCGAGAACGTGGCCTTCGGGCTGCGTCGACGCGGCATCCGCTCGGTCGACGACGAGGTGCTGCGGATGCTGTCGCTGGTGCAACTCGACGGGTTCGGCAACCGCCGCCCCGCCCAGCTCTCCGGCGGCCAGCAGCAACGGGTCGCGCTGGCCCGTGCCCTGATCAACCAGCCGCAGGTGCTGCTGCTCGACGAGCCGCTGGGCGCGCTCGACCTGAAGCTGCGCCGGCAGATGCAGATCGAGCTGAAGCGGATCCAGACCGAGGTCGGCATCACCTTCGTGCACGTCACCCACGACCAGGAGGAGGCCATGACCATGGCCGACACCGTCGCGGTGATGAACGCGGGTCGGATCGAGCAACTCGGGGCCCCGGCCGACATCTACGAGTTCCCCGCCACCGCGTTCGTGGCGAACTTCCTCGGCCAGTCCAACCTGCTCGCCGGCGAAGCCGCCGGCACCGGTGGCGGCGAGGTCGCGGTGACGGCACACGGTGCGCGCTTCTCGGTGCCCGCCGGCCGCGCCCGGGCCGACCAGGGTCCGGTCCACCTGGGGGTACGCCCGGAGAAACTCCATCTGGTCGGCTCCGCCGACCAGGTGCCCGCGGGGCATCAGCACGTCACCGGGGTGGTCACCGATGCCTCCTACGTGGGGGTCAGCACGCAGTACCTGCTGCGCACCGGCTGGGGCACCGAGCTGTCGGTCTTCGCGGCCAACAGCGGAACGTCGGCGCAGGTGCCGGTCGGCAGTGAGGCGGTGGCGTACTGGGATCCGCGGTACGCGTTCCTGCTGCCCCGGGACGCCACCGACACCGACCGGACGTCGCCGGTGCTCGACGAGCCGGTGGGTGCGTCGTCGTGACCCTCCTGGCCCAGGTGCCCACCGGATCGGGGCAACCGCAGCCCGCGCCACCGGCAGCCCGGTCCGGGCGGCACCGGCTCCTGCCGTACCTGCTGTTGTTGCCCGGAGCGGCCTGGCTGCTGATCTTCTTCGGTGTGCCGCTGATCCAGCTCGCCTCGGCCAGCCTCTACGACCCGAGCGGCTCGCTCTCCACCGGGTACGCGATGACCTGGGCGTTCAGCAACTACCCGGACGTGCTGCAGGCGTACTGGCCGCAGTTTTTGCGCTCGTTCGGCTACGCGGGACTGGCCCTGGTGCTGGCGCTACTGCTGGGCTACCCGTTGGCGTACGCCATCGCGCAGAAGGCCGGCCGGTGGAAGAACCTCCTGCTGGTCTGCGTCGTCGCGCCGATGTTCACCAGCTTCCTGGTCCGCACGCTGGCTTGGAAGACCATCCTGTCGGACAACGGCGCGCTGGTCGGTCTGCTGCGCGACGTGCACCTGCTCGCCCCGGACGGCCGGCTGCTGGCCACCCCGTTCGCGGTGGTGCTCGGCCTGACGTACAACTTCCTGCCGTTCCTGGTGCTGCCCCTGTACGCGAGCCTGGAGCGGCTGGACTACCGGCTGCTGGAGGCGGCGAGTGACCTCTACTCCAGCCCGGTGCAGGCGTTTCGCCGGGTGACCCTGCCGCTGTCCATGCCCGGCCTGGTCGCCGGCACGCTGCTGTTCTTCATCCCGGCCAGCGGTGACTACATCAACGCCGAGCTGCTCGGCACCCCGAACGAGTACATGATCGGCAACGTCATCGACTCGGCGTTCCTGGTCCGACTGGACTACCCGCAGGGCGCCGCGCTGTCGTTCCTGCTGATGGCGGCGATCCTCGCGGTGGTCTTCGGTTACCTGCGCAGGGCCGGCACGGAGGAGGTGCTCTAAATGAGGGTGTCCCGCTGGCTGGCCGACCGCTGGGTGATGATCGTGGCGCTGCTGGTGCTCGGCTACCTGGCGCTGCCGATCCTCGTGGTGGCCGGGCTGTCGTTCAACCGGCCGTCGAGCCGGCTGTCGTACGACTTCAACGAGTTCACCCTGGACAACTGGCGTCAGCCGTGCGCCACCTCGGACATGTGCGACGCCGTCGTCCGGAGCGTGCAGATCGGCTTCATCGCCACCGTGGTCGCCACGGTGCTCGGCACCCTGATGGCGTTCGCGCTGGTCCGGCATCGCTTCCGTGGCCGGTCCGGCATCAACGTGCTGATCTTCCTGCCGATGGCCACCCCGGAGCTGGTGATGGGCACGTCGCTGCTGGCCCTCTTCGTCTCCGCCGGGGTGCCGCAGGGCTTCTGGACCATCGTCATCGCGCACGTGATGTTCTGCGTGTCGTTCGTGGTGGTCACCGTCAAGGCGCGGCTGGCCGGGATGGATCGGCGGCTGGAGGAGGCCGCCATGGACCTCTACGCCAGCGAGTGGCAGACCTTCCGGCGGATCACCCTGCCGCTGGTGCTGCCCGGCATCGTGGCCGCCGCGCTGCTGGCCTTCTCGCTGAGCTTCGACGACTTCATCATCACGAACTTCAACGCCGGCACCACGGTCACGTTCCCGATGTACGTCTGGGGTGCTGCCCAGCGGGGCATCCCACCGCAGGTCAACGTCATCGGCACCGCGATGTTCGCGATCGCCCTGCTGCTCGTCGGGCTCAGCTCGCTGCGTGGTCGGCGGGTCCGTCGTGCCGCGCTGCGGCTTGGTCCGGCGCGTCAAGCGCGCCAGTCGTCATGACCCTCCCGCATACCGGCAGGGCGCTCGCCGACGCGGCACCCGTGCCCTACTGGCTGGACCGCCCCGACCGCCCCGATCCGCTGCCGCCACTGGCTGGCCAGCAGACCGCCGATCTGCTGGTGATCGGCGGCGGCTACAGCGGGTTGTGGGCCGCCCTGCTGGCCAAACAGGCCGACCCCGACCGTGACGTGCTGCTGGTCGACGCCGGGACCTGCGGTTGGGCCGCATCCGGGCGCAACGGCGGGTTCTGCGCCGCCTCGCTCACCCACGGGCTCGCCAACGGGGTCGACCGGTTCCCCGGCGAGGTCGGTGAGCTGGAACGCCTCGGCCGGGAGAACCTGGACGCCATCGCCGCCACTGTCGCGCACCACGACATCGACTGCGACTTCGAGCGCACCGGCGAGCTGGCCGTCGCCGTCGAGCCGTACCAACTCGACGGGCTGGCCGCCGACGCGGAGCTGGCCCGCCGCTACGGCCACCAGGTGCGGCTGCTCGACCGGGACGAGGTGCGTGCCGAGGTGAACTCGCCGACGTACCTGGGTGGGATGTTCGACGCCGGCCGGGTGGCCATGGTGGACCCGGCGAAGCTGGCCTGGGGGCTGCGCCGCGCCTGCCTCGACCTCGGCGTACGCGTGCACGAGCACACCCGGGTCACCGGGCTGCGCGCCGACGGTGCCGCGCTGCACGCCAGCACCCTTGGCACCGACCCCGCCGACTCCCCGGCAGACCCTGGCCGGGTTCGCTCGATGGCCGCCGGTCGGCCCGGGTCGGTGCGAGCCCGACGGGTCGTCCTGGCCACCAACGCCTTTCCGCCGTTGCTGCGCCGGCTGCGCGCGTACGTGGTGCCGGTCTACGACCACGTGTTGATGACCGAACCGCTCACCCCGGCCCAGCGGGACGCGATCGGTTGGCGCAACCGGCAGGGGTTGGCCGACACCGGCAACCAGTTCCACTACTACCGGATCACGTCCGACGGGCGGATCCTCTTCGGCGGCTACGACGCGGTCTACCACTACGGCAACCGGGTCGCGCCGGAGCTGGAGCAACGGCCGGCCACCTTCACGGCCCTCGCCGAGCACTTCTTCACCACGTTCCCACAGCTCGCCGACGTGCGCTTCAGCCACCGCTGGGGCGGCGTCATCGACACCTGCACCCGGTTCTGCCCGTTCTTCGGCACCGCGTACGGCGGGCGGCTCGCGTACGCGGCCGGCTACACCGGGCTCGGTGTCGGGGCCACCCGCTTCGGCGCCCGGGTGCTGCTCGACCTGCTGGCCGGCGGGGACACCCCGTTGACCCGGCTCGACCTCGTCCGCAGCAAGCCACTGCCGTTCCCGCCGGAACCCGTTCGCGCGATCGGCATCAACCTCACCCGCTGGTCACTGGCCCGCGCCGACGCGCGCGAGGGCCGGCGCGACCTCTGGCTCCGTACTCTCGATCGTTTCGGTTTGGGGTTTGATTCCTGATGCGTGTCCTGCTCGTCGGCGCCGGTGGCGTCGGCTCCGCCGCTGTAGCCATCGCCGCCCGACGGTCCTTCTTCGAGACGATGGTGGTGGCCGACCACGACGTCACCCGCGCCGAGCGCGCGGTCGCCGGGCACGGCGACCGTTTCGTCGCGGCCCAGGTGGACGCCTCCGCGGCCGACGCGGTCACCGCGCTGTGCCGGGAGCACCGGATCACCCACGTGCTCAACGCCGTCGACCCACGCTTCGTCATGCCGATCTTCAACGGTGCGTTCGCGGCCGGTGCGGACTACCTCGACATGGCGATGTCGTTGTCGCACCCACACCCGTCCCGCCCGTACGCCGAGACCGGGGTGATGCTCGGCGACGAGCAGTTCGCCCTGGCCGACGCATGGTCGGCGGCCGGTCGGCTGGCGCTCTGCGGCATCGGCGTCGAACCCGGCCTGTCCGACGTGTTCGCCCGCTACGCCGCCGACGAACTCTTCAGCGAGATCGACGAGATCGGCGTCCGGGACGGTGCGAACCTCACCGTCGACGGCTACGCCTTCGCGCCCTCGTTCTCCATCTGGACCACGATCGAGGAGTGCCTCAACCCGCCGGTGGTCTGGGAGAAGGACCGGGGCTGGTTCACCACCGAACCGTTCTCCGAGCCGGAGGTCTTCCACTTCCCGGAGGGCATCGGGCCGGTCGAGTGCGTCAACGTCGAGCACGAGGAGGTGCTGCTCATCCCGCGCTGGGTCAAGGCCAGGCGGGTCACCTTCAAGTACGGCCTCGGCGACGAGTTCATCGAGGTGCTCAAGACGTTGCACAAGCTCGGCCTGGACGCGGTTTCCCCGGTGCGGGTACGCGGTGTCGAGGTGTCCCCCCGCGACGTGGTGGCCGCCAGCCTGCCCGACCCCGCCACGCTCGGCGAGCGGATGCGCGGCAAGACCTGCGCCGGCACCTGGGTGCGCGGCCTCGGCCCGGACGGGCAGCCCCGGGAGGTCTACCTTTACCACGTGGTCGACAACGAGTGGTCGATGCGGGAGTACGGGCATCAGGCGGTGGTCTGGCAGACCGCCGTCAACCCGGTCGTCGCGTTGGAGCTGCTCGCCACCGGCGTGTGGGCCGGTGCCGGGGTGCTCGGGCCGGAGGCGCTGCCCCCGATGCCCTTCCTCGACCTGCTGACCGGCTACGGCTCGCCCTGGGGAATGGAGGAGCGATGAGCCGTTACGGAGCCATGTACGGGCCGGACATCACCTTCCTCGGGGTGGACCGGTGCACGCTCGACGACCCCGCGTCGTACGCCGACGCCGACGTGGTGATCATCGGGGCGCCCTTCGACGGCGGCACCTCACACCGGCCCGGCACCCGGTTCGGGCCGTCGGCGATCCGCCAGGCGTGCTATCTGGCCCACGACGGCTCCCGCCCGTCACTCGCGCTGCGCGTCGACGCACTTCGCGACCTGCGGGTGTACGACGCCGGCGACGTCGAGATGTTCTCCGGCGACATCGAGAGATCGTTGTCCGCGTTGGAGACAGCGGTGTATGCCGTGTCATCGGCCGGAGCGATCCCGGTCGTGCTCGGCGGGGACCACTCCATCGCGCTGCCCGACGCCACCGGTGTGTCCCGGCAGCACGGGCACGGCCGGGTGTCGCTGGTGCACTTCGACGCGCACGCCGACACCGGCGAGATCGAGTTCGGCTCACTGCACGGGCATGGCCAGCCGATGCGCCGACTCATCGAGTCCGGCGCGGTACGCGGCGACCGGTTCCTCCAGATCGGGCTGCGCGGCTACTGGCCGGGACCGGACATCCTGTCCTGGATGGCTGAGCAGCGGATGCGGTCGTACGAGATGACCGAGCTGGTCTCGCGTGGGCTGGAAGAGTGCCTGACCGAGGCCTTCGCGATCGCCGTCGACGAGTGCGAGGGCGTGTTCCTCTCCGTCGACGTGGACGTGGTCGACCCCGGGATGGCACCCGGCACCGGCACCCCGGAACCGGGCGGCCTGACCTCCCGGCAACTGCTCGACGCCGTCCGCCGGGTCTGCTACGAACTGCCCGTGGTCGGGGTGGACGTGGTCGAGGTCGCCCCGCCCTACGACCATGCGGACATCACCGCGTACCTGGGGAACCGGGTGGTCCTGGAGGCGCTCTCGGCGATCGCCCGCCGCCGTCGCGACGCCGCCGGTGGTCCACGGTGGAACCCGCGTCAGCCCCTCCTCGACGCCCGCTGAGCGGCTTTTGTGACGGCAACCCGACGGCACCCGGGCAACCGTCGGCGGATCGGCCGCAGGCCCGCTCGATGCGCACCGATCTGTGCCTTTGATGCGCAATTCGGTTGTACGTTCGGCCTTGTCGTTCCGGCCGTGGGGTTGCCCGGGGTGCCGCGTCCGTCGCTAATCAATAACGGTCGTTGCAGGGGTGGTCGCCCAACGATCTCCCTTGCGGAGCGAACGGCGCAGGTGACAAGCGCGATGGTGGATATTGCAGAAAGTATTTGCGACGACACTCATCGCCGTGACGATGCAACCACCGCCGTACCCTGGCCCGCCGCACGCGCCGTCGTCCGGCCGGGGGCCCCGACCGAACTGGTTCCGCCGGGCCAGTCCCGCGAGCCGACTCGCCGTGATCCTCGGCTCGGTCGCCCTGTCGCTCCTGCTGCTCTGCTGCGCCGGCACCGCGATCGTCGGCGCCATGGTCGGCGAGCCGGCACCCGACCGGACCGGCACCGCCGCCGAGGAAGCGCAGCAGCCCATCGTGGCGGCGCCCGCCGAGCCAACCGAGGAGGCCCCCGCGCAGGAGGTGTCGCCGGTCGCCGAACCCTCCGTCTCCGCCGTGGCCGATCCCTCGGTCTCGGCCTCGGTCTCGGCCTCGCCGGCCCAGTCCAATGCCGCCCCCGCACCCGTGGTGCAGGTGACGACCGTGACGGAGCGGGCCACGATCCGGTACACCGCGCGGACCGTCAAGGACTCGTCCCTTGCCGAGGGCAAGCGGGTCGTCCGAACCAAGGGCGTCAACGGTGTGAAGACCCTGACGTACGAGGTGACCACCACGAACGGCGTGCGAACGGCGAAGAAACTGGTCAAGTCCGCCGTCACGAAGCAGCCGGTGACCGAGGTCGTAGCCGTCGGCACCAAGAAGGCCCAGTCGAAGTGCGACCCCAACTACTCCGGCTGCGTCCCGATAGCCAGCGACGTCGACTGCTTACCCGGCAGCGGCAATGGCCCCGCCTACGTGAGGGGAACCGTCAAGGTGATCGGCGACGACATCTACGACCTAGACCGCGACAACGACGGCTACGGCTGCGACTAACCAAGCCCCTCGCGTCGGAGCGCCGAGCCGCGTCGGAGCGCCGAGCCGCGTCGGAGCGCCGAGCCGCGTCGGAGCGCCGAGCCGCGTCGATCATGGAGTTGTGGTGGGCGGTCAGCACTGATTTACAGCTTCTGTCCGGCACCACAACTCCATGATCGGCGGAGTGGTGGGTTGGGGTTTGGGGTTTGGGCTGTAGCACGGATGGCGGTTGTTTGGTGGTTGTGCACAGGGGTGGTGGTTGTCCACAGGTTGCTGGGTTGGGGGCTCGGGTTCGCCGGCCAGGGCTGCAGATTCTGGGGCATGGTAGAGCCGCTGTATCGATACTCGGAGTTACTCGCTGCGGGCCTCAGTCGGGAACAGGTGCGGAGGCTGGCAGGGCAGACCCGGCTCCGCCGGTTGACGCGGAGCATCTACGCGCCCTCGGCCCACTCACCTGGGCATCTGTCAGCGATATTCCAGCGGTTGCCGGACACTGCCATCGTTGGCTTCCACACCGGTGCGCAGCTGCACGGCTTCGGTGACGCCCGCAGTGCCGACGTGCACATAATCGTGCCGGCCGGGGAGTGCGTTCCGCACATCCGGGGGGTCGTCGCCCACGAGGCGGTGCTGCCGGTACGCGACCCGGTGCTTCTGGATGGAGTGCCGTGTGCCCCCGCCGCTCGGTGTGCGGTCGACCTGGCCCGATCATTGCGTCGGCTGGACGCGATGCCGCTGCTGGACCTGTGCCTTCGCATCGGTGCCTGTCGACCCGAGGAACTCCGGGTCGAGGTCGCGCGGCACAAGCGCCTGCGTGGTGTCTGTCAGGCACGCGAACTCGTACCACGCGCTGACCCTAGGGCAGAGTGCCGGCAGGAGAGTCAACTCCGCCTGGTGTTGATCGATGGCGGCCTGCCGTCGCCGGAGCCGCAGGTGTGGGTGTTGGACAGCAACGGGGTGCCGCTTTACCGTCTTGACCTCGGCTATCGGCATCACCGGATCGGTGTCGAGTACGACGGATCGTCCCATCTGGACCGCGATCGGCTCAGGGCCGACCGATCCCGCTCGAACTGGCTGGCCGCGAACGGCTGGCAGATGCGCCACTTCACCGACGTAGACCTCTATCGCCGCCCCTCCCACATCATTGCGACACTGGCCCCCCTCCTCCGCCCCTAACGCGCCCTACTCCAATCGCCTCGCCCCACCCCACCCCGCCCCACCCCACCCCGCCTCGCCCCACCCCACCCCGCCCCACCCCACCCCACCCCGCCCCACCCCGCCCTCGCCCCACCCCGCCCCGCCCCGCCCCGCCCCGTCGATCATGGAGTTGTGGTGCCTCACAAAAGGTGCATAAGCGGGCTAATTGCCCACCACGACTCCATGATCGGCGGGGCGGGGGCGGGGGCGGGGGCGGGGTGGGGTGGGGCGGGGCGGGGGCGGGTGGGGGCGGAGGGCGGGCGGGGTGGTGGGGTGGGGTGGGGTTAGGGGGCTAGGTGGGAGCGGATTAGGAAGCGGAGGCCGTCGGGCGCCTCCAGGGAGAAGCCGCTGCCTCGGCCTGGGACCACGTCGACGGTCAGCCTCGTGTGCTTCCACAGCTCCCACTGGGACTTCGACATCCAGAAGTCCACCGCCTCCGGCACACCGTCGACGGCGAGCGAGGCGAGCAGAACGTCGGACGAGCCGGTGCGGAACTCGCCCGCCGGGAAGCACATCGGGGCACTGCCGTCGCAGCAGCCGCCGGACTGGTGGAACATCAGCGGCCCGTGCCGCCCCCGCAGCGACCGGAGCAACTCGGCCGCTGCGGGGGTGACGGAGACGATCGGCATCAGAAGAAGCCGAGCTTCTTGGTGGAGTAGCTGACCAGCAGGTTCTTGGTCTGCTGGTAGTGCTCCAGCATCATCTTGTGGTTTTCGCGGCCGATGCCGGACTGCTTGTAACCGCCGAACGCGGCGTGCGCCGGATACGCGTGGTAGCAGTTGGTCCACACCCGACCGGCCTGGATGGCCCGCCCGGCCCGGTAGGCGGTGTTCATGTCCCGGGTCCACACGCCGGCACCCAGCCCGTACAGGGTGTCGTTGGCGGTCTTGACGGCGTCGTCGAGGTCGGCGAAGGAGGTCACCGAGACCACCGGTCCGAAGATCTCCTCCTGGAAGATCCGCATCGAGTTGTCGCCTTCGAAGATGGTCGGCTCGACGTAGTACCCGCCCGACAACTCGCCGCCCAGATCGGCGCGCGACCCGCCGGTGAGCACCCGGGCACCCTCCTGCCGGCCGATGTCCAGGTAGGACAGGATCTTTTCGAGCTGGTCGTTGGAGGCCTGCGCCCCGATCATCGTGGCGGTGTCCAGGGGGTGTCCCTGCACGATCTGCTGGGTGCGGGAGACCGCCGCGGCGAGGAAGTCGCTGTAGTGGCCCTGCTGGATCAGCGCCCGGGACGGGCAGGTGCAGACCTCGCCCTGGTTGAGCGCGAACATGGTGAAACCTTCGAGCGCCTTGTCCAGGAAGTCGTCAGAAGCAGCGCTGACGTCGTCGAAGAAGATGTTCGGGCTCTTGCCGCCCAGTTCCAGGCTGACCGGCTTGATGTTCTCACTGGCGTACTGCATGATCAGCCGCCCGGTGGTGGTCTCGCCGGTGAACGCCACCTTCGCGACCCGGGCCGAGGACGCCAGCGGCTTGCCGGCCTCCACGCCGAAACCGTTGACGATGTTGAGCACGCCCGGCGGCAGCAGGTCAGCCACCAGCGACAGCCAGTAGTGGATGGACGCCGGGGTCTGCTCGGCTGGCTTGAGCACCACGGCGTTGCCGGCGGCCAGCGCGGGCGCCAGCTTCCAGGTCGCCATGAGGATCGGGAAGTTCCACGGGATGATCTGCCCGACCACGCCGAGCGGCTCGTGGAAGTGGTACGCCACGGTGTCGTCGTCGAGTTCGCCGAGCGAGCCCTCCTGAGCCCGGATCGCCCCGGCAAAATAGCGGAAATGGTCGATGGCGAGCGGGATGTCGGCGGCCAGCGTCTCGCGTACCGGCTTGCCGTTCTCCCAGCTCTCGGCCACGGCCAGCGATTCCAGGTTGTCCTGCATGCGGTCGGCGATGCGGTTGAGGATCAGCGCCCGTTCGGCCACCGAGGTGCGCCCCCAGGCGTCGGCGGCGCCGTGCGCGGCGTCCAGGGCCTTCTCCACGTCGGGGGCGGTGCCTCGGGCCACCTCTGTGAAGGTCTGCCCGGTGACCGGGGTGGGGTTCTCGAAGTAGTCGCCGCCGTGCGGCTTGACGTATTCGCCGCCGATGAAGTGGTCGTAACGGGACTGCCAGTGGGTGGGCGCGTCGTAGCGCGTCATGGTTACCTCCGCCGTCGTTGTGCGGGTGTGCCGACGGCGACGCTAGTTTCAGCGACGTTGCAGCGACGTTGCGCGCGGTAGGTCGTACTCCCCGGCAAGCTGGTCGATGCGGGCGAGGGCGAGGGGCCGACGCGGCGCGCCCGCCGGCAACGCCCGTGCCAGGGCCTGCCACGCGGCCAGGTCGTCCGCGCCGGTTGGCGTCGCGGTCCAGGCCGCGAGCAGCGCCGCGTCCGCGGTGGCCAGCACGGCCGCGCGGAGGTGGCCGTCGATCAGCCGGCGCAGTCGCGTCACTCCCGGTGCGTCCGAGCCGGGCAGCAACGGCCCGGGGTACGCGTCGAGCGCTCCCGCCGGATCGCCCTGGTCGAGCCGTGCGGCGACGGTGGTGAAGTCGGCCCGGACGGTGCCGCGCAGCCGGTACGGGCGGGAGTCGAGCAGCTCCGGCCCCAGCACCCGGCGCAGCCGGGACAGCTCCGCGCGGAGGGTGACCGGGTGCAGTCGGTCGTCGCCGTAGAGGTCGAGGCCGAGCTGTTCGCCGGTGCGGCCCTCGGGATGGTGCAGCAGCAGCACCAGCAGCTCGCTGTGTCGACGACCGAGCCGGATCCGCCGTCCGTCGATGCGCAGCTCCGCCTCGTCGCGGCCGAGCGCGGTCACGAAGGCGACGCCCGGCTCCACCGGTCGGTCGACGGCGAGCTGCGCCTCGGCGGCCCGGGCGGTGGCCCGGACCAGCGCCAGGCTCTGCGGGTTGGCCAGGTGGTCACCGCCGGTGATGTCGACGGCGCCGAGCAGCCGCCCGGTCGCCGGGTCGTGGATCGGCGCGGCGGCGCAGGTCCACCGCTGGACTGGGCGGCTGAAGTGCTCGGTGGCGAAGATCTGCACGCTGTGGTCGACGGCCAGCGCGGTGCCCGGGGCGTTGGTGCCGGCGTGCCTCTCGTCCCAGAGGGCGCCGGGCACGAAGTTCATCCGCTCGGCGTGCCGGAGCACACCCGAATGCCCCTCCACCCAGAGCAGCCGCCCGTACGCGTCGCACACCGCCATCAGGTGCGCGCCGTCCTGGGCGATGCCGCCGAGCAGATCCCGGAAGAGCGGCAGCACTCGGGCCAACGGGTGAGCGGCCCGGTACGCGGCCAGGACGTCGTCGGCGAGGTCGACCGGTGGGGTGGCCTCGGGGTCGAGCCGTGCCGAGCGTTCCCAGGATCGGCGGACCACCTCCCGCACCCGGTGCGGCGCGGCGCCGGCGGTGAGGAAGGCTTCGTGGGCGGCACCGACCTCCGCGATCCGCTCCGCCGGATCCACGCCGAACTCCAGGGCGAGCCACGGGTCAGCCATCGGGCGACCTCCTCAGCCCCCATCGTGACGCAGCTCACCCTCGATCGCCAACCGCCAGGGGTCGCCCGGGACGGATGACGCAGACAGCATGCGCGGGGACGAAGGCGGCAGCGCCTGGGTTGCGGCGGCTTGTCCGTTGGACGCTGCCGTGGAGGATGGCTTCGGCGGGTGCTTACAGAACCCTTAACCCTGGCCTGCGACGGTATGCCAGGTAATCCGAACTCGGGGGAGCGGAATCGTGCGGGTGCTGGTGGCGGACGACGAGCGACTGTTGGCGGACACGGTGGCCGAAGGCCTGCGTCGTCTCTCGATGGCGGTCGACGTCTGCTACGACGGCGACGGTGCGTTGGAGCGGATCGGGGTGAACCGGTACGACGTCGCGGTGCTGGACCGGGACATGCCCGGGCACACCGGCGACGAGGTGTGCCGCAGCATCACCGACGCACAGGTCGGCACTCGGGTGCTCCTGCTCACCGCGGCTGCCGGCATCCGGGACCGGGTGGAGGGTCTCGGCCTCGGCGCGGACGACTACCTGACCAAGCCGTTCGCCTTCGCCGAGTTGGTCGCCCGGGTGCAGGCTCTCGGTCGACGGTCCACCCCGGCGCTGCCGCCGGTGCTCGCCCAGGCCGGTCTGGTGCTGGACGTGGGCCGGCACGTGGCCACCCGGGACGGCCGCCCGCTCGCGCTGAGCCCGAAGGAGTTCGCGGTGCTGCACGTGCTGCTGCGCGCGGACGGCCAGGTGGTCAGCGCCGAGGACCTGCTGGAGCAGGCCTGGGACGAGTTCGCGGACCCGTTCACCAACGCCGTACGGGTCACCGTCATGACCCTGCGCAAGAAGCTCGGCGATCCCGCGGTCATCCACACGGTTCCGAAGGCCGGCTACCGCATCGGTGGCACGGCGTGAGCTGGACGCCCCGCCGTCGAGTGCTGCTGGTGGGCCTGCTGGCGCTGCTGGTGGGGCCGGTGCTGCCGGCGGTCGGCAGGTGGCTGTACGAGCTGATCTGGGTCCGTGGCCAGCAGGCGTGCGACCTGCCGGTGCCCGGGCTGATCACGATGTGCGCGAACGTGCGCCCGGGGGCGTTCGTGCTGCCCGTGTTGGCCGTGCTGTTCGTGGTCCTGGCCACTCTGATGGCGCTCTGGTTCGGCGCGGCGTGGTGCCTGCGCCCGGTCCGAGATCTGGCCGGGCCGATCGGGCACCTGGGCCCGCAGAACCTCGGTCACCGAATCCGGCCCCGGGGCCGCGACGAACTGGCCCTGCTGTCCCGTGCCATCGACGAGATGATGGAACGTGTCTCCGCCGGGTACGAGGGGCAGCGGCGATTCGCCGCGAACGCCTCGCACGAGCTGCGTACTCCCCTGGCGGTGCAGCGGACGCTCATCGAGGTCGGCATGGCCCGCACGCTCAATGGCGAGCAGCTGGAGCTGTTGACCAGCCAGCTGCTGGAGACCAACGAGCGCAACGAGCGGCTGATCGAGGGCCTGCTCGCGCTCAGCGAGAGCGACCAGGGCCTGCGCTCACGGATACCGCAGCGGCTCGACACGATCGTCGAGGCGGTGCTCGCCGGATACCAGGACCGCGCCCGGGAGGCCGCGGTCACCATCGACACCCATCTCGTACCCCGGGTCGTCGTCGGTGAGCGGGTGCTGCTGGAGCGCCTGATCACCAACCTGGTGGAGAACGGAATCAAGTACAACCGGCGCGGCGGTTCCCTGACCGTTGCGGTGAGCGGCGTGCCCGCGCTGTCGGTGGTCAACACCGGTCAGCCCGTACCGGCCGAGGCGGTGGCTGGTCTCTTCGAGCCGTTCCGCCGGCTCGCACGGGACCGCACCTCGCACGGCGGAGGCGCGGGCCTGGGCCTGGCCATCGCCCGCTCGATCACCCAGGCGCACGACGGCATCATCGCCGCCCGGCCCGCCGAGCACGGCGGCCTGCGGGTCGACGTCCAGCTACCCGACCCGACCTAGCGCTCCCACCCACCGTCCCCGGGGTCCGCGTACCGCTGGATCCCACCTGTGGTGTGCCCGAAAGGAAAAACGATGTCACGCACCGTTGGGCAGGTCCCGGCCGATGTCGAGGAGGCCGCCCGCTGGCTTGCCGGCCGAGTGGTCCGCACACCCGTGCTGCGGTCCCCGGTGATCGACGGACTGGCCGGGGCTCGAGTCCTGTTCAAGGCGGAGAACCTCCAGAACGGCGGCTCCTACAAGATGCGGGGCGCGCTGCGGGCAGTTGGCCGGCTCGCCGTGGCCGGGCACACCGGGGTGATCGCACAGAGCACCGGCAACCACGCGGTGGCGGTGGCGTTGGCGGCCCGGCAGCACGGGCTCGCGGCGACCGTGGTGCTGCCGGTGGACGCGGCACCGACGAAGGTCGACCGGGCGCGCGCGGCGGGGGCGCGGGTGGTGCTCGCCGGCACCGGCGTCGAGGAGCGGGTGGCGGTGGCCCACGGGCTCAGCGACGAGAGCGGTCACCCCGTCATCGACGCGTACGACCACCCGGACGTCATCGCCGGTCAGGGCACCGCCAGCCTGGAGCTGATCGAGGAGGCCGAGCGCGCGGGCACACCGCTGGACGCGCTGGTCGTACCGGTCGGTGGTGGTGGTGGGGTGGCGGGCGCGTGCCTGGCCGCCGCCGGCACCGGCATCGAGGTGTACGGCGTGGAGCCGGTGGGCTGTGACTCGCTCGCCCGCAGCCTGGCGGCCGGTGAGCGCGTCCCGGTCGCGCCGTCGCCCACGATCGCTGACGGGCTGCGGCCGTCCTGCGTGGGTGAGCTGCCGTTCGCCATTGTGCGGAACGCGCTGCACGGGGTCGTCCGGGTCGACGACGACGAGATCGGGGCGGCGTTCCGGTTGATCCTGATGGAACTCAAGGTGCTCGCCGAGCCGTCCGGGGCGGCTGGCCTGGCCGGCGCGCTCCGGCTGGCCCCTGGAGCTGGCGTGATCCCCCGAGCTGGTGTGGCGCCCGATCGGCTGCGAACGGTCGGCGTGGTGCTGACCGGCGGAAACGTGGAGGCCGCGCTGGTGGCCCGGTTGGCGGTCCAGCGGCCCGCCGAGGTGACGACTGTGGAAGGGGTGGCGGCGTGAGCGCCCCAACTCGGATCGGAATTCTGTTCGGTGGACCGCCGGCGGAGCACGAGGTGTCCTGCGCGTCCGCGCTCGGGGTGGTCCGGGCGCTCGCTGGCGGCGGGTACCGCACGGTCGCCATCGGTGTCACCCGCAGCGGCGGGTTTCGGCTGCTGCCTGACGCGCTGCTGGCCGAGTTGCGCGACCGGCCGGCCGGCGAGCGGGCCATCGATGACCGTCTGACGGTGACCGGGCCGGCGGTCGAGTTGCGGGCCGGTCCGCGTCCGGGCGTCGTGCAGGTGTCGGCCGGTAACGCCCCCGGCGCGGTGCACGCCGAGCTTGACGTGATCTTCCCGGTGCTGCACGGCCCGTTCGGTGAGGACGGTGTGGTGCAGGGGCTGCTGGAGTCACTGAACGTGCCGTACGTCGGGTGCGGCATCCTCGCCTCCGCGGTCGGCATGAACAAGGTGGCGATGAAACGGGCGCTGCGCGCCGAGGGCATCCCGGTCACACCGTACGTCGCGTTCGACGCGCACACCTGTCGCGCGGCCGATGACCCGGAGAAGCTGGTGCTCGGGCTGCGCCGGCCGCTCTTCGTCAAGCCGGCCAGCATGGGATCGTCGATCGGCATCTCCCGGGTCGGCGCGGGCGACGACCTGGCCGCCGCCGTGGAGGAGGCGCTTCGCCACGACCAGCTCGTCATGGTCGAGCAGGGGGTCAGTGGCCGGGAGTTGGAGTGCGCGGTGCTCGGCGGCTGGCGCCCCGAGGCGTCGGCGGTCGGCGAGGTGCGGGTCGCCGGCGGCTGGTTCGACTACCAGCAGAAGTACTTCGGCGACGCCGACCCGATGATCGTCCCCGCCGTGCTGCCGAGCGAGGTGACCGAGCGGATCCGTGAGCTGTCACTCCGGGCGTTCGCCGCGATCGGCGGTTGGGGCCTGGCCCGGGTCGACTTCCTCTACGACGAGACGGCCGGCGAGCTGTACGTCAACGAGCTGAACACCATGCCCGGCTTCACCGCGCACTCCATGTACCCGAAGGTGTGGGCTGCTGCCGGCGTCGGCTACCGGGAGGTGGTGGACCGACTTGTCGAGTTGGCCCGTGTCCGGCACGCGGAACGGCCAGCGACCAACGTGGGGAGCGTCCGATGATCCTGCTCTCCGATCCCCGGGTGGCCGCGGTGCCCAACGCCGACGACGGCGACCCGCTGGTGGACCTGACCGAGCTGCCGGAGCTGCGGCTCGACGGCCGCGCGGCCGACCCCGCCGGGGCGTACGCCTGGCTGCGCGCCGAAGTCGTGGACCGTCTGCTGGCTGCGCAGCGTGCCCTGCCCAGCGGGATGCGCCTGCTGGTCGTCGAGGGATACCGGCCGTATCAGGCGCAGCTGGCCATCTTCACCGGCTACCGGGACGAGCTGCGCCGACGGCACCCGGACTGGTCCCCGGAGCGGCTGCACCGGGAGACCGCCAAGTTCGTCTCACCGGTCGAGGTGGCGCCGCACAGCACGGGCGGGGCGGTGGACCTGACGCTGTGCACCGACGACGGCGTCGAACTGGACCTGGGCACGGCTGTCGACGCCACCCCGGAGGACAGCGCGGACGCCTGCTTCACCGACGCGCCCGCCATCGGTGCGACCGCCCGCCGGCACCGGCAGATCATGGTGGACGCGCTCGGCGGCACCGGGATGGTGAACTACCCGACCGAGTGGTGGCACTGGTCGTACGGGGACCGTTACTGGGCGCTGGCCACCGGGGCGCCGCACACCCGGTACGGGCCGGTGGACCTGGCCGTCGCACGATCGATACCCGTGCCGGCTGAACGGTAGTGCGCTCCCGTCCGTACCAGGGGAGTGAAGGACACCACCGAGGACGGGAGTGACGGCGATGAGGGTGCAGCGCAGGCACGTGCTGGCGGCGACCGTGGCGGTGCTCGCCGCGGCGGGTGTGGCGGTGGGGACCAGCTTCGGGTTCGCCGACACCGCTCCGGCACGCTCGTCCGTCTGCTCCGGCTCGGTCACTTTCTCGGCGGAGGGCGGGGCGCCGGCGGCGACCAGCGACCGTTTCCCGGTGGGTACCCGGCTGCGGGTGACCAACCTGGACAACAACCGGGCGGCCACGGTGACGGTGTCCGGCCCGTCGGGTAGTTGTGTGCTGCTCAACGCCGCCGCGATGGAACTGGTCCGCGAGCCGGGAAAGAACGTGATCCGCCGCAACGTGGTGGAACGCCTGGACGGTGCGGCCCCGCAGGTCGGGCAGCCGGCCGCCGGTACGGTCCGTCCCGGTGCCGCCTCGCCCGGCGTGCCGGGTCCGGCACCCGGCTCCGCCTGCTCGGGGTCGATCACCTTCTTTGCCGAGGGTGGGGCGCCGACGGCGACCAGCGGGCAGTTCCCGGTGGGCACCCGGCTGCGGGTGACCAACCTGGACAACAACCGGGCGACGACGGTGACGGTGACCGGCCCGTCGGGCAGTTGCGTGCTGCTCAACTCCGCCGCGATGGACCAGATCCGCGAGCCGGGCAAGAACCTGATCCGCCGCAACACGGTCGAAGTGCTCCGCTGACGTCTCGGGGCCCTGTGTGAGCAGGGCCCCTCGTTCGCTCAGCCGAAGGCGGCGTCGAGGATGTCGGCGCCGCGGGTGAGGTGCTCGTCGGAGATCACCAGCGGGGGCAGGAAGCGCAGGACATTGCCGTACGTGCCGCAGGTCAGGGTGAGCAGACCCGCGGCGTGACAGGCGGCCGAGATCGCCGCCGTGGCGACCGGGTCGGGGGTGAGCGTGCCCGGCTGCACCAGCTCCACGGCGAGCATCGCGCCCCGACCGCGTACGTCGGCGACCCGGGGATCCCGCTCGGCGATGGCCCGTAGCCGGGGAACCAGCACGGACTCGATTCGGCGGGCCGCGCCGGCCAGGTCCAGCTCGTGCATCGTCTCGATGGTCGCCAGCGCGGCGGCGCAGGCGATCGGGTTGCCGCCGTACGTGCCGCCGAGCCCGCCGACGTGCACCGCGTCCATCAGCTCGGCCCGGCCGGTCACCGCCGCCAGTGGCAGGCCACCGGCGATGCCCTTGGCCAGGGCAACCAGGTCGGGCTCGACGCCCTCGTGCTGGCAGGCGAACCAGTCGCCGGTACGGCAGAAGCCGGTCTGGATCTCGTCGGCGACGAAGACCACCCCCGCCGCCGTCGCCCAGTCCCGCAGTGCCGGTAGGAAACCCGGCGCGGGCACCACGAAGCCACCCTCACCCTGGATCGGCTCGATCAGCAGCGCGGCGACGTTCTCCGCGCCGACCTGCTTCTCGACCATCTCGATCGCCCGTGCCGCCGCGTCCGCACCGGAGAGCCCGCCGTCGCGCAGCGGGTACGACATCGGCACCCGGTAGATCTCCCCGGCGAACGGCCCGAACCGGTGCTTGTACGGCATGTTCTTCGCGGTCAACGCCATGGTCAGGTTGGTCCGGCCGTGGTACGCGTGGTCGAAGACCACCACCGCCGGCCGTCCGGTGGCGTGCCGGGCGATCTTCACGGCGTTCTCCACCGCCTCCGCGCCCGAGTTGAACAGCGCCGACCGCTTCTCGAACCCGCCCGGCGTCAGCGCGTTGAGCTGCTCGCACACCGCCACGTACGACTCGTACGGCGCGACCATGAAACAGGTGTGGGTGAACCGCTCGACCTGCGCCCGGACTGCTTCGACCACCTTCGGCGCCGAGTTGCCGACGCTGGTCACGGCGATGCCGGCGGCGAAGTCGATCCACTCCCGTCCGTCGACGTCGGTGAGCGTCCCACCGGCAGCGCTGTCCACGTAGGACGTGATGACACTGCCGACTCCCCGCGCGACGGCACCGCCACGACGCTTGTGCAGATCCTCCGAACTCGGCATGGGTCAGCCCTCGATGTTGTGCATGACGTGCTTGATCCGGGTGTAGTCCTCCAGGCTGTAGACCGACAGGTCCTTGCCGTGCCCGGAGTGCTTGAAGCCGCCGTGCGGCATCTCGGAGACGAACGGGATGTGCGTGTTCACCCAGACGCACCCGAAGTCCAGTCGCCGGGTCATCCGCATCGCCCGGCCGTGGTTTCTCGTCCAGACCGACGCCGACAGGCCGTAGTCGACGCCGTTGGCCCAGCGCACCGCCTCGTCCTCGTCGGAGAAGCGCTGCACGGTGATGACCGGGCCGAACACCTCGTCCTGAATGATCTCGTCGGCCTGGCGCAGCCCGGAGACCACGGTCGGCGTGTAGAAGTAGCCGCGCTCGCCCTGCCGGGAACCACCGGTCTGGATCGCCGCGTGGTCCGGCAGTCGGTCCACGAAGCCGCTGACCCGGGCGAGCTGGTTGGCGTTGTTCAGCGGGCCGTAGAGCACGTCGGCGTCGTCCGGGGCGCCGGTCTTCGTGCTGCGTGCCTGTTCGGCGAGCGCCGCCACGAAGTCGTCGTGGATGCCCGGCCCGGCCAGGACCCTGGTCGCCGCCGTGCAGTCCTGCCCGGCGTTGAAGTAGCCGCCCATCGCGATGGCCTCGGCCGCCGCCGCCACATCCGCGTCGTCAAAGATCACCACCGGGGCCTTGCCGCCCAGCTCCAGGTGGGTCCGCTTCAGGTCGGGGGCCGCCGCGGCGGCGACCTCCATGCCCGCGCGGGTCGAGCCGGTGATCGACACCAGCTGCGGGGTCGGGTGCGACACGAGGGTACGACCGGTGTCCCGGTCGCCGCAGACCACGTTGAACACCCCCGGCGGAAAGAACTCGGCGGCGATCTCGGCGAGCAGCAGTGTCGACACGGGCGTGGTGTCCGACGGCTTGAGCACCACCGTGTTGCCGGCGGCGAGCGCCGGGGCGATCTTCCAGACCGCCATCATCAACGGGTAGTTCCACGGGGTGACCTGGGCGCAGACACCGATCGGCTCGCGCCGCACGTACGAGGTGTGCCCGGCCATGTACTCCCCGGCGGAGCGCCCCTCCAACATCCGGGCCGCGCCGGCGAAGAACCGGAACTGGTCCACCGCCGGGGGAAGCTCCTCCTCGGCGGTGAGCTGGCGCGGCTTGCCGGTGTTACGGACCTCGGCGTCGACCAGCTCGGCAGCACGCGCCTCCACGGCGTCGGCGAGCTTGAGCAGCGCCCTCTGCCGCTCGGCGGGGGTGACCTCCCGCCAGCTCTCGAAGGCGGTGGCGGCGGCACTCATCGCCGCGTCCACGTCGGCGGTGCCGGAGACCGGGGCGCGGGCGAACACCTCACCCGTGCAGGGGTCGATCAGGTCGGCGTAGCCGCCCTCGGCCGGGTCGACGTAGGAGCCGTTGACGAAGTTGCGCAGCTGCTGCTGGTCACTCATGACGGGATCACTCCGAGGGGGCCGGGGGCGCGGTTCTGCGGCGGTTATCGCAATCTGTCTGCCATCTTCGCTACTGAATTCGCGGCAGACAAGGGTTCTGGCGACTGTTTCCGTCGGCTGCTCTCTCGTCTACGCTGCTCGGCGTGGAGCCCACAGCCTTCTTCGTCGCCTCCCGCCCCGCCTCCGGCGAGGGGGAGTTGACCGTCCACCACCCGTACGACGGTCGCCCGGTGGGGCGTACCACGTTCGCCACGACCGACCAGGTCGAAGCCGCCGTCGGCGCGGCGGCCGGGGTGGCCGCGCAGGCCGCGGGCCTGCCCGCGCACGCCCGCGCGGCGGCCCTGGACCACGTGTCCCGGCGGCTCGCCGAGCGTGCCGAAGAGGTCGCCGCCCTGATCACCGCGGAGAACGGCAAGCCGCTGAAGTGGGCGCGCGCCGAGGTCGGGCGGGCGGTGTCGACCTTCCGGTGGGCAGCCGAGGAGGCCCGGCGTTTCTCCGGGGAGTTGCAACGACTCGACACCGACCCCGCCGCCAACGGGCGGATCGCGCTGGTCCGGAGGGTGCCGAGAGGGCCGGTGCTGGGCATCGCGCCGTTCAACTTCCCGCTCAACCTCGTCGCGCACAAGGTGGCACCGGCCATCGCCGTCGGCGCGCCGATCATCGTCAAGCCCGCACCCGCGACGCCCCTGTCCGCGCTGCTGCTCGGCGAGCTGCTGGCCGAGACCGACCTCCCGGAGGGGATGTTCTCGGTGCTGCCGCTGCCCAACGACCGCGCCGCCGAGCTGGTCACCGACCCCCGGCTGCCGGTGGTGTCGTTCACCGGCTCCGGACCGGTCGGCGCGGCCATCCGCCGCGAGGCGCCCCAGAAGCACGTGACGCTGGAACTGGGCGGCAACGCGGCGGCGGTGATCTGCGCGGACTGGACGTCCGACGAGGACCTGGGCTTCGCCGCGCAGCGCATCGCGACCTTCGCCAACTACCAGGCCGGCCAGTCCTGCATCGCCGTCCAGCGGGTGTACGTGCACCACACGCTCTACGCCGACTTCCTGCCCCGGCTGGCGACGGCGGTGCGTGAGCTGCGGACCGGTGATCCCACCTCCGAGCTGACGGACGTCGGGCCGATGGTGTCCGAGGACGCGGCCCGCCGGGTCGAGTCGTGGGTGGCCGAGGCCGTCGCCGCTGGCGCCACCGTCGAGGTGGGCGGCGTCCGCGACGGCGCGACGTACCCCCCGACCGTGCTCACCGGCGTGCCGGCCGACGCCAAGGTCGTCGCCGAAGAGGTCTTCGGGCCCGTGCTGGTGGTCACGCCGGTCGCCGACGACCAGGCCGCGTTCGCCGCGGTCAACGATTCGGCGTACGGCCTGCAGGCTGGCGTGTTCACCCGTCGCCTGGACGTTGCCTTCTCCGCCGCCCGCACGCTGGAGGTGGGCGGGGTGATCGTCGGCGACGTGCCGTCGTACCGCGCCGACCAGATGCCGTACGGCGGGGTCAAGGGCAGCGGCGTCGGCCGGGAGGGGTTGCGCAGCGCGATGGACGACTACACCGAGCCGAGGGTCATGGTGCTGACCGGCCTCGCGCTCTAAGTCGGCCTCATGCTCTAGGTCGGCCTCGCGCTCTAGTCGGCCTGCCAGGTGCCGTCGTCGCGGACCCGGGCGGGGGCGCGGCCGAGCAGCAGAGTGGTCAGCGCGGCGTCGATGGTGTCGCCGAGGAACCACTCGCCGGCCTGATCGAGCGCGAAGACCCGGCCGCGTTCGTCCACCGCCAGGATGCTGTCCTGTTGCTCGGTGCCGATCGGGAAGAGTCGTACGCCGAGCACCGCGCCGAAGTCCGCGAGGGTGTCGGCGGTGTGCGCGATGGTGTGCGGGCGGATGTCGAAACGGGAGATCCACACCTGCTCGCCCCGGCCGCGCCGAGCACCGACCAGGCTGGGAAAGGCGGTCAGCGCCTCCACGGCGGCGGGAAAGACCGCGTGCTGATGGGTCAGCCCCGGCACCGCCGTGACATCCCGCACGGCCGCAGCGGCCATGATCTGGTCCCCGATGTGCGGTGCCCACCCGGCGGCGACCAGCGCGTTGGCAACCTCCGGTGGGAAGCGCCCCGGATCGGGGTCGGGCTGTGTCGGCGCGCGCCACGTCTCGGTGTAGGCCCGAGCCGACTCCGGCAACACGTTGGCGCGCATCAGGAAGGCGATGCAGGAATCGCAGGGCCGGTCGGCGGGGCCACCAGCCGGATCACCCGGCTCACGGATCCGGAAGATCTCGAACCGGGCGCCGTCCAGCAGTGTCGCTGCTTCGGCTCGACCCATCGGCGCGATGCCCTCGGCGGCCCGGCGGTGGTCGTATTCGTGCAGGACGTCGGAGACCACGATCAGCTCGGCATGAGACTCACCCCCGCGGACCAGCTCGCCGGGAGGCAGCTGGTCCAGGTAGGTGCGGACGAGCGGGTGATGGTTCAGCGGGACGTCGCTCTTCGTGCCCTGGGCCGTCCAGATTCGCCCGTCGACGGTCAGGTGCGCAGCGGTGTTCGGCGTGGCCGCCCGATGGATCTCCCGGGCCGGCAGACTCGACGGATCGACAGTGCGGGGAGCGGTCGGCCCGGCGGGCTGGCTGCGCCGGTACATCTCCGCCACCAGGGTGCTCGGCACGCGGGGCCAGGTGGTGACCGTGCCGGTCTGTTTGTCGATGACGGTCGTCGGCAGGTCACCGGGGACCGTCCGGACCTCGGTGGACACGACGGACGTGATGACGTAGCCGAGGTCGAACTCGTCGACCATGGCCGTGCACTCGTGGCCGAGGCGCTGGGAGTCGCGGCGGGCCCAGGTGGCGGCAAGCTGCTCGGCCTGTTGTCGGTCGATCACGTACTGAAACTACCGGACCACACGGATCGATGGCGGCCGGTATCGTCTCGCTCTACCGACGGTGACGGGAGGAGCGGCGGTGAGCGAACAGGTGGACCGGGGTGCCAATCGCGAGCTAAGGGCCCGATTCGACGACGTGTATGGGCAATACCAGCAGCTCAGGTCCGGTTTGGACAGCCTGCAAACGCGGCTCGCCGAGCTGCGGGTGACCCGGCGGTCGCCCGACGGGCAGGTGACGGCGACCGTGGGCGCCCAGGGCCAGTTGATCCAGGTCGAGCTGACGCCGGCCGTCTACCGGGATCGGGACGCCGGGGCGCTCGGCCGGAAGATCACCGAAACGGTCCGCGCCGCCGCGACCGCCGCCGCCGACGCCACCCGCGCCCTCGTCGCCGAGAGCATGCCGGCCGGCTCCGGGTCGGTGGACTTCCTGCGTACCGGAGATTACGCCGCGCTGCTCGGCCGGGCCGATGCCGTGCTCGGCAGGGGTGAGGGGACGGCATGACCGACGGGCAGCTCTGGCTCGATCCGTCCCGGGCCCGCCGGGGCGGTGCCGACCTGGCACTCGCCGGCGAGGCGGTGGCGGCCCGTCGAGCTGCGGTGGGTGGTGCGATCGAGGCCGCCAGCGGTGCCCGGCCATGGGGTCGCGACGACATCGGCGACGCGTTCGAGCGCACCTACCGTGGGTTCGAGCAGACCGTGCTGCGGGCCTGGGCGGGCGTCGGGCACCGGCTCACCGACCTGGGCAGCGACGTGGTTCGCGCGGTCGATGCGAGCGTGCAGACCGACGGGGCCAGCGCCGCCCGGTTCGGTCGGGCCGCCGACCAGAGCTGACGACCGGCGATTCCGATGAGCGTGCTGCCGAGCCCTATCCCGCACCCCCTGGACCACGCGCCCTGGGACGTGCCGGGCTGGATCTACGAGGCCCTCGACTGGGTGGTCGGCGTCCAGTGGCCGGAGGGCAACGAGCGGGCCGTCTGGGACGTCGCCGACCAGTGGTACGCGGTCGCCGCCGTGCTCGCCGGCCCACACGCCGACGCCGTCGCGGCCGCCGTCGAGGTGCACAGTGGGTACGGCGGCGTCGGGGTGGTCGATGCCGCTTTCGAAGCGGCCTGGCGGGGGATCGCCGAGGGTGCTGACGCCCCGCTGCCCGTGCTGCTCGCGGTCACCGCCGACCTGGGCCGTCTGGTCGAGGAGTGCGGCTGCGACATTGAGGGCGCCAAGCTGGAAGTCTGGATCGAGCTGGGCATCCTGGTCATCGAGCTGCTCGCGGTGGCGGTGGCGGCGGTGCTCACCGCCGGGGCCGCGACCCCGGCCGCCGGCGCGGCGATCACCGCGACCCGGCTGCTGGTCCAACAGATCTTCAGGCGACTGATGGGCCAACTGGCCAGCAAGTCCCTCAAACACGGGCTCAAGGAGGCCGGCGAGCGGGCCGCCAAGGAGGTCGCGCGGGGTGGCGTACGCGGGCTCGCCAAGCGGGCCGCCCATGAAGGGCTGGAGGAGGCCGCGGAGGAGTCTGGTGTCACCCTGGCCACCCAGGCGTACCAGAACTCCACCGGACGTGCGCACGGCCTGGACCTGACCGACCTCGGCGCGTCGGCGGTCGGCGGGCTCGCCGGCGGGGCGGTGGCGCCACTGGCCGGCCTGGGCCGGCACGCGACCGGGCGAGCGGCACGGGTCGGGGAGCACCTGGGGCGGGAGATGACCGGCGAGGTGCTCGCCGACGGCGCCGCCGGCCTGGCCACCGGCCGGGGCCTGACCTCGCTGGAGGACGCGGCACGCGCTGCCGCTTCCGGGGCCACCGGTTCGGCGACCGGCCAGACCGACCACGCGTTGCGCGCCCGGCTCGACGCGCAGGCCAACGCCCTCGCCGGAGCAGCACTCGCCGGTCAATCCCTCCCTTCCGTGGCACCTGTTGTGGGCTCCACGGTGGCGTCCTCGGCTTCGGGGGCATCTTCGTGGGCGGGGGCATCTTCTTCGGCGGGGGCGGCGTCTTCGGCGGTCGCGCCGCCGGTCGCCGCGAGTGCGGTGGGTTCGAGTGCGGTGGCGTCGAGTGGGGCGGATTTGTCTCCGGGCGTTCCGGTGCAGTCGGCGACGGCCGTCGTCCCGTCGCAGCCTGACCACGTGGCGCCGCTACAAGCCGAGTTGCTGACCTACTCGGGTAGTGGTCTGTCACAGGTGGCCGAGGTGCCGCCATCGCTCCCCGTCGTCGCAGTGTCCGAGGTGGACGGGGGAAGCCGTTCGATGCCCGCGTCGGACGGGCCGGGCACGTCAAACCCGATCGCGGCCGACCCCACGCTCTCGTCGGCGGTCGTCGAGCCGACGCTCTCGTCCGTTGTCGCACCCGTGGCCGGGACCCTCGAACCGACCAGCGTGCCGGCCTCCGGTGCTGTGCAGGGCCACCCGAGCAGCTCGCACCACACCACCACCGCCGGCCCAACCGCCTGGTCTCCATCGACTGGCATACCAGCACCGCCGACCGCCCCCGGCCCCCCAGCGACGGTCATGGTCGCCACCCCGACCACGACCAGCGGTACGCCGCCGCCGGTCACCTCCACGCCACCGGTGGTGGGCCGAGTCACCGTGCCGTCGCGCGTCCCGCTGCGGGAGACCCTGGCGCCGGTGCGAGCACCCGACCATCCGGCCCGCGGTCGGGCCTCCATCCCCGTCGACGTGGCCGCGTTCGGCGATCCGGCGGTGCCCGCAACCGAGACCAACGACTCGTACGCGGCCCGGTGGGCGGCCGAGGCGGAAGCCGCCGAGCGGCGGCGCTACCAGGGGCACTACGAATCGCAGCGGACCGGGTTCGAGAACAATCGCCGGCAGTCGGAGGCCACCCGACTGCGCGCTCGGGCCGCCGAGCACGACCGCAGGGCCGTCGAGTACGCCACCTACGCCCGACAGCTGCATCAGGCCGGCCACCGGCAGTGGGCCGACGGCTGGCAGCGGGCCGCGAACGACGAGACGCGCGCGTACGCCCAATGGCGTGACCTGGCCGACGCGGTGCTGGTCGGAGCCACGGCGCCGCCGGTCGTGGACATCGGTGCCACCGCCTTTGAGCATGCCAACAGGGACGTGGGCGCCCTCGCGCTCGGCGCGGTGGACACGGCCGGCCCGTCCCGGCTCACCGGCGACGACGTTCCCCCGCCGATCGATGACTCCCGACCGTACGGACAGCCTGGAGGGCTGCGTCCACCACTCGCCCTGCACCAGGTCGACGTCGAACGGCAGATGCCCCGCGAGTCCGACGGCACCATCACCCGCACCGCGGACCCCCGACAGGGCGGCTGGTTCCGGCTCCTGAACGACGGAGGTCCCAGGGCCGACGCCACCCGGGGCATCAACTGCCTCGACTGCACACTGTCGATGTTCGAGACGTGGGTGCACGGGCGGCCACGGGTGTCGGCGCCGCGCACCTTCGACGGCTACCTGGACGGTGACACCCGACGCCCGATCCGTGGCGAGGCCGGCGGCCCGGGCCGCGTGGAGGACGTGACCGGCGGACGCTTCCAGCAACTCCTCTCCCCGCCGGCCGGCCAGCGCCCGCACCCCGAGCAGGCGCGACAGGCCGCCGACCGGGGCTACCGCAACCTGCACGACCAACTGCTGCTGGGAGGGCACGGCAGCTACGCGTTCCTGGTCACCGAGTGGTCGCACGGTGGTTCGCACGCCTGGGTCGCGCTCAACCAGAACGGCACGGTGCTCTACGTGGACCCGCAGAACGGCGTGGTCCGGGACCGGCCGTTGTACCCCGACGTGGTCGGCATCGACGCGCTGGTGCTGAGCGGAGACGGCCGACCGATGCCGCTCGGCGGGCTGCCCCGGGGCCGGTTCAGCGAGCGGCCCGACCTACCGGACCACCCGCCTGCGCACGACGACGGCGGTCACGGTGACCCGTACATCAACCGGATGTACCTGCTGCTGGACGGACCAGGTTCGGTGCAGCATCCGGTCACTCCGGAGGGTGGCGCGGTCGAAGTTGAGGAGCCGGATCCTCTGGGTGTTGATTTGGCGCAGCTGACGGCAGCGGAGTTAACGGCGTTGACGGACCTCCGTGATCGCGCACTCGCCGCTGCCGATCCAGTCGAAAACGCTCTGGCGCAGGTCGGGCAGAACGCGACGGAGACCATGGGCCTCAGCGAGCCGGTGCAGCTGCGCGACCGCGAGTTTCGCGTCAAAGGGTTGGATTCGCTGGCACGGAAGTATCTCGACGAGGCGCGCGGTGCGGACATCGGAGTCGAGGAATTCGCGGAGACAGTCAACGACGTCTTGAGATTCTTGTTGGAGATGCCCTCTGGGGAGAACTATCGGCACGGTGTCCAACTGATACTCGCGGGCCTCGCGGAGGCGGGCTTCTCGGTCCCGCAGTCGGACCTCAAGAACTTCTGGCGCGCCGGTAACAGGTTCTACGGCTTCAACTGCACCCTCCGATCGCCCGACGGTTTCCTGTTCGAGCTGCAGCTGCACACGCGCGAGTCGAGGGAAGCATGGATGCAGACTCACGGCGACTACGAAATCCTGCGCCGGGTCTCAAGCAGGCCGGAGGAGCATGTGCAGGCGTTCCTCCGGATGCTTGCCACGAACCGTGAGCGCCGGATGCCGGAATGTGTCCCACCCGGCTTGGATGATGACTTTCCCACCAAGGACGCCAGCTTCGCCAAGTGGTTGAGTCGGAACGGAGACGCCTGGCAGAAGTATCGATCGTGGCTTGACCGCCACGGGGCTAACTTTTCGCAGGTAGTGCAGGAGTTGGGACTCGAGTCTCGCGACTTCCCGGTAGCAGAGGACGTCGCCATCAAGTTGGAGAAGGAAATTGTTGACGTACTACGTAATTTACCGAAATGACGAGAGGGTGGGAGGGCCGGCCGGCCTGTTCGTCATGGATGTGGGCGTAGGAAAGGCGATCCTCTGGGACCACCGGAGGCGAGACTGGGCCTTCGATCCGGATCTTGTGGTGCGCTTTGTCAACGACCTTCGAAACCTTGACCGCTACGAAACTGTCGATCGTTCGACGGCCGAGAGCGTGGCTGAGATCGTCACGGGTGGCACAGCCCTGCCCAACGAGGAGGCAATCCGCGCCATGTTTGCGGCAAGTGCCAGTGGCGGCGGGCGGCAGTCGTCCGATCAGCAGTGAGCCGCGTGGCGGCAGTAGTGGCGCCGAGGGTGATCGACTCCGGTTCGGCGACATTGCGGCATCCGGGTCCGTGGATAGCCCCATGTCGGTGATGTGGAGTGGATCATGGCGCGCGACGGTGGTGCCGGGCGCGACGGTGGTGCCGGGCGCGACGGCGGTGGCGGGCAGTGTGGCGGAGGCGGTGGCCGTACAGGAGGAGTTGCGGCCGTTGGTCGACCTGGTCGGGCCGGGGCCGAGCGTGCCCGCGACGGTGGCTGGCCTGGACGTCGCGTACTCGCAGGACGGTGACCTGCTGGCGGCGGCCGTGACGGTGCTGGATGCCCGGACGTTGGCCGTGGTGGACTCCGCGGTCAGCGTGGGTCGGCCCTCGTTCGGCTATGTGCCCGGGTTGTTCGCCTTCCGTGAGTTGCCCGCGTTGCTCACCGCACTGGACCGCCTGACCACCCTCCCGGACCTGCTGGTCTGCGACGGGCACGGGCTGGCTCATCCGCGCCGGTTCGGGCTCGCCTGCCACCTCGGGGTGGTCACCGGGCTGCCCGCGATCGGGGTGGGGAAGACGCCGCTGGTCGGGACGTGGGATCCGCCGCCCGCCGAGCGGGGTGCCTGGTCGCCGTTGTGCGACGGCGGCGACGTCGTCGGTCGGGTGCTGCGAACCCGGGACGGGGTGAAACCGGTCTTCGTCAGCGTCGGCCATCGGATGAGCCTGGAGAACGCGACCGCGCAGGTGCTCGCGCTGACCCCGCGCTACCGCCTGCCGGAGACCACCCGCACCGCCGACCGACTCTGCCGCGACGCCCTGGCCCGCACGCAACAGGCGAACTGATCGCCCGAATCAGCCCGACTGGAAACGCGGACCAGCCAACTGGAAACACGGACCGGCCCGACTGGAAACGCCGATCAGCCCGACCAGAAACACGGTTCAGCCCGACCGAGAAGGCTCCCACCGCAGGTCGGCGGGCTGGGCCGTAAACCGTAACGCGGCACACATCTGGGCCGCTCAATGACCGGTGGGGTGAGTGGGCCGGTAGTAGCCTGACCCGCGAACCCCACCCGGGGAGAACGGTGAGGTAATCATGACGGTGCGTCGACGCGCGGCACGGCTCGCGGCGGTCTGCGGTCTGGTGGGCGGCCTGGTGATGCTCGGTGCGTCGCCGGCGCTGGCCGCCGACGACTCGGTCCGCGTGGGTGCGGCCAGCAGCTTCGCCGCAGGCGGCTCGCCGCAGGGGGTGAACGTCGCGGTGCGCAAGCGCTCCGACGGGTGCGTCCTGCTGCGTACCGCGCTCGGTCTGCGTCTTGAGGGTCTCGGGCCGGACCAGGTGAAGGTCGAGGTCAACGCGGGCGGGCGCTGGTTCCCGGTGGCCGTCACCGGCGGTGGCGGCAGTGTCGCGACCGCGCAGACGTCGCCGACGAAGCCGACCCTGTGCAAGGGCAAGGGCGTCACCGTGCGGTACCGGGTGGCGTTCGCCGCAACTGCCCTGGCTGGCCGACTCGTCGTTACCGGCGCGGGTGTCAGCGTGGCAGGCAAGGAGTTGGGCCGGGGAAGCGACTCGGCGAAGGTGACCGGCGGGCGGGTCACCCCGTCGCCGACTCCGACGCCGTCGAAGAAGCCGTCGGCCACTCCGAGCCCGACGGAGGCCGCGACCGTTGATCAAGCGGTGAACCCGGCGGCGCCGGGTGGCGTGTCCGGCGCGCCAGACACCACGGCGACCGCCGCCGATTCGTCCGGCGGAGGATCGCCGGTGATGTTCTTCGGCATCGTGATGGTGGCGATCGGGCTGCTGCTCGTCGGGCTGCTGTTCCGTCGCTCGCGACAGGATCGAAAGCCGTCCGCCGAGCCGCCCGTGCTGCCCGGCAACCCCGGCGGCACCACCTACCGCTCCGGCGGTGGGTCGCCGGCCGCGCCCGGTCGCCCTGGGCAGGTGTACGGCCAGCAGCCGCCGGCCACCGGCTGGGATGCCGTGCCGTCCCCGCGACCCGCCACGAGCGGGGTCTACGGTGCCCGGCCGGACAGCCCCGGTTCGACCCCGGAGGCGACGCAGCCGATGCCGGGGACGCCCGAGGCCCGGCCGCTGCCCGGGGGTCCGCCCACCGACGATGGCGGTCACACCGTGTTCATGCCCCGGCTCCCCGGCTGAGCGGGGCGCGACCCGGACCCTCCGTTAGGCTCAGGCTCGGTGTCTAACTTGCGGCCAAGGAGTGGAACACGTGTCTGATCTGTCCCAGATTGTGAAGGCGTATGACGTCCGAGGGACGGTGCCGGACCAGTGGGACGAACGGGTCGCGGAGGCGTTGGGGGCGGCATTCACCCAGCTGCTCAACTCCACCGACGAGCCGGGCGACGCGGTCGTCGTCGGGTACGACATGCGAGCCACCTCGCCCGGCCTGGCGGCCGCGTTCGCTGCCGGCGTACGGGCCGAGGGGCGCTCGGTGATCGAGATCGGGCTCGCCTCGACCGACCTGCTCTACTTCGCCTCCGGCTCGCTCGACCTGCCCGGTGCGATGTTCACCGCCAGCCACAACCCAGCGCAGTACAACGGCATCAAGATGTGCCGCTCCGGCGCCCGTCCGATCGGCCAGGAGAGCGGTCTGACGGAGATCCGGGATCGGGCCCAGGCTCTCCTGGACTCGGGCGAGACCCGCCCGGCCGGCGAGCCGACCCGGCCGGCCGAGCGGCGCGACCTGCTTCCCGACTACGCCGGCTACCTGCGCAAGCTGGTCGACCTCTCGGGCATCCGCCCGTTGAAGGTGGTCGTCGACGCGGGCAACGGGATGGGCGGCTTCACCGTTCCCACCGTGCTGGGCGACGCCGCCCTGTCGCCGCTGCCGCTGGAGATCGTGCCGCTCTACTTCGAGCTGGACGGCACCTTCCCCAACCACGAGGCCAACCCCCTGGACCCGGCGAACCTGGTCGACCTCCAGCGCGCGGTGGTCGAGCACGAGGCCGACATCGGGCTGGCCTTCGACGGTGATGCCGACCGGTGCTTCGTGGTGGACGAGCGCGGCGAGCCGGTCTCGCCGTCGGCGATCACCGCCCTGGTCGCCGCGCGTGAGCTGGCCAAGCACCCGGGTTCCACGGTGATCCACGGTCTGATCACCTCCAGCGCGGTCGCGGAGATCATCCGTGAGCACGGTGGGCAGCCGGTCGTCGCCCGGGTCGGGCACTCCTTCATCAAGGCGGAGATGGCCCGGACCAATGCCGTCTTCGGCGGCGAGCACTCCGCGCACTACTACTTCCGGGACTTCTGGTTCGCCGACACCGGGATGCTCGCCGCGATGCACACCCTGGCCGCGTTGGGCGAGCAGTCGCTGCCGCTGTCCGTACTGGCCAGCGAGTACGAGCGCTACGTCGCCTCGGGCGAGATCAACTCGACGGTGGCCGACCAGGCGGCGGCGGTGGCCGAGGTGCGGGCCGCGTACCCCGACGCGGTGGCCGACGAGATGGACGGGCTCACCCTGCGTTTCCCCGATGGCGCCTGGTTCAACCTGCGCGCCTCCAACACGGAGCCGCTGCTGCGGCTCAACGTCGAGGCGCCCACCCGGGATCGGATGGTCTCGCTCCGGGACGACGTGCTCGACCGCGTTCGCCGATAAGATCGCCTGCGCCGGTCGGCACCGCCGCCGGTGAAGCCGCACACGTGGAAGGAGCCGTGCCATGGCCCTGGATCCGCAGTTGCTCGAGATTCTCGCCTGTCCGGACACGCACCACGCCCCGCTCACCTACGACGCCGAGGCGCAGACGTTGACCTGCACGGAGTGCGGCCGGATCTTCGAGGTCCGCGACGACGTGCCGGTGCTGCTGCTGGACGAGGCGCGTGGCGGCCCGGGGCAGCCGTCATGATCGACGGTACGGCCGGGGTCAGCGGACGTCGCGATGCCGACGAGGCCCTGCTCGACGACCCGGAGGCGCTGGCCGAGCACGACCCGGGCGGCATGCTCCGGCACACGGCGTCGGCCGGTGCGCAGGTCCGTGAGAGCGCCGCACTGGCTGCCGAGGCGAACCTGGCGGTGCTCGCCGACGACGGGCGGCCCCGAGCCGTGGTCATCGCCGGCATCGGCACGGCGGGGCGTACCGGGGACGTGCTGGCCACGGTCGCCGGGCCGCGCTGCCCGGTCCCGATCATCGGGCACCGCAGCGCTGGCGTACCCGGTTGGGTGGGCGCGGCCGACGTGGTGATCGCGGTGAGCGCGTCCGGTCGTAGCCCCGAGGCGCTCGGCGCGGCCGAGGCGGCGCACCGGCGTGGTGCCCGGCTGGTCGCCGTGGGTGCCCCCGACTCGCAGTTGCAGTCGATCGCCGAGCAGGCCCGGGCGCCGTTCATCCCGGTGCCCCGGCGCGCACCGGCCCGGGCCAGCCTCTGGGCGCTCACCGTGCCGGTCCTGCTCGCCGCCCGTTCGCTCGGGCTCGTGAAGGTCAACGAGGCGGACCTGGCGGAGACCGCGGCCCGGCTCGACGCGGATGCCGACCGCTGCCGGTCCGCCGCGGAGTCCTTCGTCAACCCGGCGAAGTCCCTGGCCCTGGCCCTGGCCGGCTCGATCCCGATCGTCTGGGGCTCGTCCCCGCTGGCCACCGTGGCTGCCCGCCGATTCGGCGACACCCTGTCGGCCAACGCCCGCTACCCGGTGGTCACCGGAGCGCTCGGTGAGGCCGGTCGGGGCCGGGTCGGGCTGCTCGACGGCGTCTTCGGCGGCCTGGCCGAGGGGGAGCGGGACATCTTCGCCGACCCGGCGGAAGAAGACGGCGAGGGCACCCGGCTGCGGCTGGTGCTGCTGCGCGACGGCGGACTGAACGCCGAGGACGACACCGACGAGCCGCTCGCGGTCGAGGAGCGCCGCGCGGACGCGGTGCAGACCCTCGCCGAGCGTCGCGGCGTGCGGTGCGACGTGGTCACCGCCGAGGGCGGCTCCGCTCTGGAGCGGCTGGCCTCGCTGATCGCGGTCCCAGATTTTGCCTCGATCTACCTTGCCCTGGCCCATGGGCTGGACCCGATGGCCGTACCGGCCATCACCGAGATGAAGGAGCTGTCGAACCAGTGAACGAACGTAGGGGGCGGCGCGGCATGCGCGGACCGATCGGCTTCGTCGGGCGAAGCGGAGCGGCGGCATGAGCGCCACCGGTGGGAACAAGGCGATCGTTGCCGCCCTGCTGGCCAACGTCGGCATCGCCGTCACCAAGTTCATTGCGTTCCTGCTCTCCGGTTCGTCGTCGATGCTGGCCGAGGCGGTCCACTCGGTCGCCGACTCCGGTAACCAGGCCCTGTTGCTGCTCGGCGGCAAGCGGGCCAAGCGCGCGGCGACCCCGGAACACCCGTTCGGGTACGGCCGTGAGCGCTACATCTACGCGTTCATCGTGTCCATCGTGCTGTTCAGCATCGGTGGCCTCTTCGCCCTGTACGAGGCGTACCACAAGTGGGACCACGAGGAGGGCATCAAGTCCTGGCACTGGCTGCCCGTCGTCGTGCTGGTGGCGGCGATCGTCATGGAGTCGTTCTCCTTCCGGACCGCCATCAAGGAGTCCAACCACATCCGGGGCAACCAGTCCTGGGTGCGCTTCATCCGCCGGGCCAAGGCGCCGGAGTTGCCGGTGGTGCTGCTGGAGGACTTCGGCGCGCTGGTCGGTCTGGTGTTCGCGCTGTTCGGTGTCGGCATGACTCTGATCACCGGCAACGGCCGGTGGGACGCTGCCGGCACCGCGATGATCGGCGTGCTGCTGGTGATCATCGCGGTGGTGCTGGCCATCGAGACGAAGAGCCTGCTGCTCGGTGAGGGCGCCGAGGCGTCTGAGCTGGCTGCCATCGAACGAGCCGTCACCGACGGCCCCGAGGTGGAGCGGATCATCCACATGAAGACGCTCTACCTGGGGCCGGAAGAGCTGATGGTGGCCGCGAAGATCGGCGTGCCGTCCTGTGAGAGCGCGCACGACCTGGCCCGGGGCATCAACGCCGTGGAGGCGCGGATCCGCGCCGCCGTGCCGACCGCCCGGGTGATCTACCTGGAGCCGGACATCTACAGCGTCGCCGCCGCCGAGGCCGGCACCGGCGCCGCCGCCGACACCGCCGTGCCGCAGCAGCAGGATGCGTCGGGCGAGGCGGCCGGGCGGTCCGGGGGCTGACGGGTGGAGCCACTGTACGGACCGATCCGGGACTACGCCTGGGGGTCGCGCTCGGCCATCGCCCTCCTGCAGGGGCGGCCGGTGCCCAGCGAAGGCCCGGAGGCCGAGCTGTGGTTGGGAGCCCACCCGGGCGCACCGGCCAGCGTGGACCGTGCCGGTCTGCGGGTGAGCCTCTGCGACCTGGTGCGTGACGAGCCGGGGCAGTGGCTCGGCCAGCGGGTGTCCGAGCGGTTCGGCAGCCGGCTGCCGTTCCTGCTCAAGGTCCTTGCAGCGGACGCGCCGCTGAGCCTGCAGGCACACCCGGACGCCGAGCAGGCCCGGGTCGGCTACGCGGCGGATGCGGAGCGCCCCGAGGGGGAGCGCAACTACTCCGACTCGCACCACAAGCCGGAGTTGCTGGTCGCGCTCACTCCGTTCGAGGCACTGTGCGGTTTCCGGGACCCGGCGGAGTCGGCCGAGGCGCTCGCCTCGTTCCGCGTACCGGAGTTGGCGCCGGTGGTCAGCGCGTTACGGACCGGGCCGGCGGGGCTGCGGACGGCGGTGCGGACGCTGCTCGGCTGGCCGGTCGCGGAACGCCCCACGTTGCTGGGTGCCGTGCTGGCGGCGTCGGCCGACGGCCCGGACGCGGAACTGGTCCGCCGCCTGGCCGAGGCGTACCCGGCCGATCCGGGCGCGCTGGTCGCGCTGCTGCTGCACCACGTGCGGCTGACACCGGGGGAGGCGATCTGGATGCCCGCCGGCAACCTGCACGCGTACCTGAGCGGTTGCGGTGTGGAGATCATGGCGGCCAGCGACAACGTGCTGCGCGGCGGCCTGACCCCGAAGCGGGTGGACGTCGACGAGTTGCTGCGGGTGCTGCGTTTCGAGGCGCTCGACGATCCGGTGCGGGCCGCGCAGGCGGTCGGCCCGGGTGTGGACTGGTGGCCGGTTCCGGTGGACGACTTCGCGCTGCACCGGGTGCGGGTTGGTGCGGCGGTGCCGTCGGTCACGCTGCCGCTGCCCGGTCCCCGGGTGGTGCTCTGCGGTGGTGGCTCGATCACCGTGGACGACGGTGCCGGCGCGTTGACGCTCACCTCCGGCGAGGCGGCGATCGGTACGGCGGCCGACGAGCCGCTGCGGATCAGCGGTGCCGGTGAGGCGTACGTGGCGACCTCCGGATTGCGGTGACGCGGACGCTCTGGCGCCGACACAAGTCCGACTTTTCCGGAATAGCTTGACGCTGACTTGCCTGAGTGTGACTCTATGAGTACGCAGCGTTATCGCGACGACGGTCCGAGAACGTGCGGGGAACCAAACCGGGGGGATGCACGGGGCGGGCGGGACGTGGGCGGGAAAGTCTGTCCATCACCGACCGCCCCGTGCGCTGTCCGCGGACCGTCCCCGACGCCCGTCGTCGACGCGCGTAAGGTGGAGGATCGGCGCAGACATCGTTCGACAGGAGCTTTCATGACCAGCACCCTCCCGGCGTCCGCCAGCGGTACGCCGTCCGAGGCTCGGCCGAGCACGCTCGCCGAGGGCGACTTCAAGGTGGCGGATCTGTCGCTCGCCGAGTTCGGGCGCAAGGAGATCCAGCTCGCCGAGCACGAGATGCCCGGCCTGATGTCGATCCGTCGGGAGTTCGCCGAGGCGCAGCCCCTCGCTGGCGCGCGGATCACCGGCTCGCTGCACATGACCATCCAGACCGCCGTCCTGATCGAGACGCTGGTCGCGCTCGGCGCGCAGGTGCGCTGGGCGTCCTGCAACATCTTCTCCACGCAGGACCACGCCGCCGCGGCGATCGTCGTCGGCCCGAACGGCACCCCCGATGCCCCTGCCGGCGTCCCGGTGTACGCCTGGAAGGGCGAGACGCTGCCGGAATACTGGTGGTGCACCGAAAAGGCTCTGACGTGGCCGGACGGCTCGGCTGGCGAGGCCGGCAACGGCCCGAACATGATCCTCGACGACGGCGGCGACGCCACCCTGCTGGTGCACAAGGGCGCCGAGTTCGAGCGGGCCGGGGCGGTCCCGCCGGTCGAGTCCGCCGACTCCGAGGAATACAGCGTCATCCTCGAGCTGCTGCACCGCTCGCTCGCCGAGGACGGCCAGCGCTGGACCCGGATCTCCGCCGGCATCAAGGGCGTGACCGAGGAGACCACCACGGGCGTGCACCGGCTCTACGAGATGCACCGCGCGGGCACCCTGCTCTTCCCGGCCATCAACGTCAACGACTCGGTGACCAAGAGCAAGTTCGACAACAAGTACGGCTGCCGGCACTCGCTGATCGACGGCATCAACCGGGCCACCGACGTGCTGATCGGCGGCAAGATGGCCGTCGTGATGGGCTACGGCGACGTGGGCAAGGGCTGCGCTGAGTCGCTGCGTGGCCAGGGCGCCCGGGTCGTGGTGACCGAGGTCGACCCGATCTGCGCGTTGCAGGCCGCGATGGACGGCTACCAGGTCGCCACCCTGGACGACGTGGTCGAGCAGGCGGACATCTTCATCACCGCCACCGGCTGCTTCGACGTCATCACCAACGAGCACATGGCCCGGATGAAGCACCAGGCCATCGTCGGCAACATCGGCCACTTCGACAACGAGATCGACATGGCCGGCCTGGCCAAGCGCTCGGACGTCGAGCGGGTCAACATCAAGCCGCAGGTCGACCTGTGGCGCTTCGCCGACGGGCACGCCATCATCGTGCTCTCCGAGGGCCGTCTACTGAACCTGGGCAACGCCACGGGGCACCCGAGCTTCGTGATGTCGAACTCGTTCGCCAACCAGACGATCGCCCAGATCGAGCTGTTCACCAAGACCGAGGAATACCCGATCGACGTCTACGTGCTGCCCAAGCACCTGGACGAGAAGGTCGCCCGGCTGCACCTGGGCGCGCTCGGCGCCAAGCTGAGCACGCTGACCAAGGAGCAGGCCGCGTACCTGGGTGTCTCCACGGAGGGTCCGTTCAAGCCGGATCACTACCGCTACTGAGCGACACGTCCGGACCGGGTCGGCTGTTCGCAGCCGGCCCGGTTCGTCGTCTCCGCCTGTGGTCCGGTGTGCTCAGCCCGAACGAGGACCGCGGCGGGTGGGGCGGAACCACGTCCAGACGCACCAGGCCAGCCAGCCGACCGATACGACGGTGGCCAGCGCCCGCAGGCGCAGCGCGCTGAGCAGCAGCACCACCGCCAGCACCGTCAGCCACGGCAGGAATCCCTTCACGGCGGGGATCCTTCCACAGCCGAATGGGGGCGGCCCGCCGTCGGGTGGTTCAAGGGCCTGGCCGCGAGGTGAGTGAACTTGCCATGAACGACTTGACGAGGGCCCTGGCCAGGAGGAAGGTATGCCTGCCCTAAGTTAGCTGAGAAGTGCCTGAAGACCTCGGAGCCGGGATGTTCGCCACCTACCTGATCGGCCTGCGGGAAGGCCTGGAAGCCACCCTGGTGGTCAGCATCCTGGTCGCATTCCTGGTGAAATCGCAGCACCGGAACCGGTTGCCACAGGTTTGGGCGGGCGTCGGCCTGGCCGTGGCGCTCTCGGTGCTCTTCGGTTGGCTGATCGAGTACACGTCGACCTCGCTGCTGGCCCGCTCCGAGGATCGGGAGCTGTTCGAGGCGATCACCTCCGTCGCCGCCGTGGTCTTCGTCACCTGGATGATCTTCTGGATGCGCCGGGCCGCCCGGACCATCGCCGGAGAGTTGCGGGGCAAGCTCACCGAGGCGCTGGCCGTCGGGTCCCTCGCGGTCGCCGGCATGGCCTTCCTCGCGGTGATCCGGGAGGGCCTGGAAACCGCGCTGATCTTCTACTCGGCCGCCCAGGGTGCGGCCGGAGATAGCGGGCCGCTCCTCGCGTTGATCGGCGGCATCGCCACCGCCGTGGTGCTCGGCGTGCTGCTCTACGCCAGTGCTCTGCGGATCAACCTCACCAAGTTCTTCACCTGGACCGGCGCGCTGCTGATCCTGGTCGCCGCCGGCATCCTCAAGTACGGCGTGCACGACTTCCAGGAGGCCGGTGTCCTGCCCGGCCTGAACGACCTGGCCTTCGACATCACCAGCGTGCTCGACCCGAGCACCTGGTACGCCGCCCTGCTCGCCGGCATGTTCAACGTGACTCCCGCGCCCACCGTGCTGGAGATGGTCGCCTGGGTCGCGTACGCCGTGCCGGTCCTGCTGCTCTTCCTGCGCCCGACCCGTCGCAAGCCGGCACCCGTCGCGGCGCCGGCCGGGCCCGCGAGCGAGGCGGCCCCGGCGCCCGGCGCGAGCGACACCGCGACCACCCCCACCACCGTCACCGAGCGCGGGGCCGACACCGGCACCGAGGCCGAGGCCGAGGCGGCGTCCACGCCGCAGCGTGCCTGACCCCACGAGGAGAGACAGCTCAGATGCGTAGCACCCAGTTTTTCGCGCTGGCCGCTGCCGGCGTGCTGGCGACGGCCGGTGTAACCGCCTGCTCCGACGCCGACAAGGGTGATTCGGCCGCTGCCGGCGGCCCGATCGTGGTCAAGGCCAGCGACACCGCCTGCGAGGTCGGTACGACCGACCTGGGCGCCGGCACCGCCACCTTCAAGATCACCAACTCCGGTGCGAAGGTGACCGAGTTCTACGTGTACGCCGACGGCGACCGCGTGATGGGCGAGGTGGAGAACATCGCCCCCGGGTTGAGCCGTGAGCTGCACGTGGAGTTGCCGGCCGGCACGTACCAGACGGCTTGCAAGCCCGGGATGAGCGGCAAGGGCATCCGGGGCGCGCTCAAGGTCAGCGGGTCGGCGCAGCCGCTCACCGCCGACGCCGCGTTGGGTGGTGCCACCGAGAACTACCAGCGCTACGTCAGGAGCCAGACCGCCGCACTCCTGGACAAGACCGAGGAGTTCGTCGCCGCGGTCAAGGCCGGCGACGTGGCGAAGTCCAAGGCGCTCTACCCGGTCGCCCGTACCTACTGGGAGCGGATCGAGCCGGTGGCCGAGATCTTCGGTGACCTCGACCCCAAGATCGATGGCCGTGAGGAGGTCATCGAGGAGGGGATGGAGTTCACCGGCTTCCACCGGATCGAGAAGGACCTCTGGCAGTCCGGCGACATCAGCAAGGACGGCCCGATCGCCGATCGGCTGCTGGTCGATGTCAAGGAGATCGTGGCCAAGGCCAACGCCGAGAAGCTCTCTCCGCTCCAGCTCGCCAACGGCGCCAAGGAACTGCTCGACGAGGTGGCCAGCGGCAAGATCACCGGCGAGGAGGACCGCTACTCGCACACCGACCTGTGGGACTTCGCCGCCAACCTCGAAGGTTCCAAGGCGGCCGTGTCCGCCCTCCGCCCGGCGCTCGAGCAGCGCTCACCGGAGCTGGTCAAGCAGTTGGACACCGAGTTCGCCAACGTCGAGGCGCTGCTCGGCAAGCACCGCGACGGCGACGGGTGGAAGCTGCACACCGCGTTGAGCAAGACCGAGCTCAAGGAGCTCTCCGACGGCATCAACGCGCTCGCCGAGCCGATCAGCAAGGTCGCGGCGACCGTCGCCAAGTGAACGGATGGCAGAAAGAGTCGAGTCGATGAGCGAGAGCAGGTTCACCCGGCGGCGGGCGATCACGCTCGCCGGCGCCGGGGCGGCCGGGGTCGCCGGGATGGCGGTCGGCGCGGGGGTCTTGGTGAACGGCTCCCGTGGCCCGGCCGCGGCGAGCGACCACCCGGCCGGGGCGGTGCCGTTCCACGGCGAGCACCAGGCCGGCATCGTCACCCCGGCGCAGGACCGGCTGCACTTCGTCGCCTTCGACGTGATCACCAAGGACCGGGCCCGGCTGGCGGAGCTGCTTGAGGAGTGGACGGCCGCCGCCGCCCGGATGACCGCGGGGCGGGACGCCGGGGTGCTCGGCGCGGTAGGCGGGATGCCGGAGGCCCCACCGGACGACACCGGTGAGGCGCTCGGCCTGCCCCCGTCGCAGCTCACCCTGACGATCGGCTTCGGGCCGACGCTGTTCCGCGATGCCGACGGCCGGGACCGCTTCGGTATCGCCGACCGGCGGCCGGCCGCCCTTGTCGAGCTGCCGAAGTTTCCCGGCGACGCGTTGCAGCCGCAGCTCTCCGGCGGCGACCTCTGCGTGCAGGCGTGCGCCAACGATCCGCAGGTGGCGGTGCACGCGATCCGCAACCTGGCCCGGCTCGGCATGGGCGTGGTGAGCGTCCGCTGGTCGCAGCTCGGCTTCGGCCGTACCTCGTCGACCTCCCGCGACCAGGCGACCGCGCGCAACCTGTTCGGGTTCAAGGACGGCACGGCCAACCTCAAGGCCGAGGACACCGACCTGCTGCGCGACCAGCTGTGGGTGCAGCCGGGCGACGGGCCGGACTGGATGACCGGCGGCTCGTACCTGGTCACCCGCAAGATCCGGATGCTGGTGGAGACCTGGGACCGGACCTCGCTGGCCGAGCAGGAGGAGATCGTCGGCCGGACCAAGGGCAGCGGTGCCCCACTGGGTCGGACCGACGAGTTCGACGAGCCGGACTTCGCCGCGCGGGGCGCGGACGGCGAGCCCGTGATCGCCGAGCACGCCCACGTCACGCTGGCCCACCCGAGTCGGAACAACGGTGCCCAGTTGCTGCGCCGGGGCTACAACTTCGTCGACGGCTCGGACGGCCTCGGTCGGCTCGACGCCGGCCTCTTCTTCATCGCCTACCAGCGCGATCCGCGCCGCCAGTTCGTGCCGATCCAGACCCAGTTGGCTCGGCACGACGTGATGAACGAGTACCTGCGGCACGTCTCCAGCGGCGTTTTCGCCTGCCCGCCGGGGGTACGCGACGGCGGCGACCACTGGGGGCGGGCACTCTTCGGCTGACCATCGTCCGGATGGCGACAGCGGGATCGGCCGAGGCTGCGGTGGCGCCGGGCGGTGCCGAAGGGGATCATGGTGACAGCCTGGCCCGGAGCTCATCCATTCCGCCAGGCACCGCAGCACGTGGCGCCGCCGCCGCGGGTCGTGGTGACAGGTTCGTCGGCGGCGATATCCATTACCGGCAGTCGCCGGTCCCACCAAACTGAATGAGGATGCAATATTAATCCCATGAGAGCCCGCGTACTGGTGGTCGACGATGACCCCGCGCTCGCCGAGATGCTTGGCATCGTGCTGCGCAGCGAGGGTTTCCTGCCCTCCTTCGTAGCGGACGGGGAGCGGGCGTTGGCCGCATTCCGTGACAGTCGTCCGGATATCGTGCTGCTCGACCTGATGCTGCCCGGTATGAGCGGTATCGACGTCGCCCGGTCGATCCGGGCGGAGTCCGGCGTGCCGATCGTCATGCTGACCGCCAAGAGCGACACCGTTGACGTCGTGCTCGGCCTGGAGTCCGGTGCCGACGACTATGTGGTCAAGCCGTTCAAGCCCAAGGAGCTGGTCGCCCGGATGCGGGCCCGGCTGCGCCGGGGCGAGGACGTGGCCCCCGAGATGCTGACCATCGGGCCGCCCGGCAACCAGATCACCATCGACGTGCCCGCGCACACCGTCAGCCGCAACGACGAGGAGGTGAAGCTGACACCGTTGGAGTTCGACCTGCTGGTCGCGCTCGCCCGCAAGCCACGTCAGGTCTTCACCCGCGAGGTGCTGCTGGAGCAGGTCTGGGGCTACCGGCACGCGGCCGACACCCGCCTGGTCAACGTGCACGTCCAGCGGTTGCGGGCCAAGATCGAGCCCGACCCGGAGCGACCGGAAATCATCCTCACCGTCCGGGGCGTGGGTTACAAGGCGGGGACCGGATAGCCTGGTCGCACTGTGTCGACCTCTCCGCCCCCGCACCCTTCGAGCACGGCTGCCCGCCGGCCCAGCGCCGGCGGGGATTTGTGGCGCGCCGTGAGCGGCCGGGCCGCCCGGGTGGTGGCCGGGGTGCACCAGACCTGGCGCCGCTCGCTCCAGGTCCGGGTCGTGACCATCACGCTGGTCGCGTCCAGCCTGCTGGTCGGCGGCTTCGCGTTCCTGATCGCTGACAAGATCACCACCATCCTGCTCGACAACGCCCGCAGCGACGTCCGCCAGCGGGTGACCAGCGGCGCCAGCTACGCGGCCAAGCAGGTCTCCCTCTACGGCCAGCCGCAGGCGGCGCAGCTCCAGCAGACCGTCGACGGCACGGTCAACTACCTGGCCGGCGGTGACCCCCAGCAGACCAGCGGGGTGGTGGTGGCGATCACGGCCGACGGCTATCCCAACGACATCCAGACGCGCACCGCGCCATCCGCGAACGTCCAGTCGCTGATCAGCCCGGAGCTGCGGGCCTCGATCGCCGACGGCAAGGTGGCCAGCCAGATCCGCACCGGGCGGCTCACCGGTGAGTCGACCAAATACCTGGTCTACGGCTCACCGGTGCCCACCCGCTTCGGCCAGATCGAGCTCTACTACCTGGTGCCGTTGACCCGGCAGGACGCCACCGCGGCCGACGCCCGCGCGACCGTGGTGGCCACCGGAGTCGCCCTGGTGATCCTGCTCGGGCTGCTCGCGGCGCTGGTCACCCGCCTGGTGGTCAACCCGGTCCGGGTCGCCGCACGGACCGCCCAGCGGCTCTCCGCCGGGCTGCTCGACCAGCGCATGGTGGTCAACGGTGAGGACGACCTCGCCCTGCTCGCGGCCTCGTTCAACCAGATGGCCACCAACCTGCAACGGCAGATCCTGCGCCTGGAGGAGATGTCCCGGTTGCAGCGCCGCTTCACGTCCGACGTCTCGCACGAGCTGCGTACCCCGCTGACCACGGTCCGGATGGCCGCTGACCTGATCTTCGCCGAGCGCGACGAGTTCGACCCGGCGGTGGCCCGCAGCGCCGAGCTGCTCCAGGCCGAACTGGACCGGTTCGAGGAGCTGCTCACCGATCTGTTGGAGATCAGCCGCTTCGACGCGGGCTTCGCGATGCTGGACTCCGAGCCGACTGACCTGGTGCCGGTGGTGCACCGGGTCGTCGATCGCTTGGCCGGCCTGGCCGAGCGGGTGGGCGTCCCGATCGAGCTCGACCTGCCGGGCACACCGGTGATCGCCGAGGTCGACCCGCGCCGGGTCGAGCGGGTGTTGCGCAACCTGGTCGGTAACGCCGTCGAGCACGGCGAGGCCCGCCCGGTGCTGATCACCCTCGGCGTCGACGAGACCGCGGTGGCGATCACCGTTCGCGACCGTGGTGTGGGGCTCAAGGTGGGCGAGGAGAAGCTGGTGTTCAACCGGTTCTGGCGGGCGGACCCGTCCCGGGCCCGGCAGACCGGGGGCACCGGGCTGGGCCTGTCGATCAGCCTGGAGGACGCCCGGTTGCACGGTGGCTGGCTGGAGGCGTGGGGTGCTCCCGGGCAGGGCGCGCAGTTCCGACTCACGCTGCCGGCCCGGGCTGGTGACCGGCTGACCACCTCGCCACTGCGGCTGGTGCCGGCCGACGCCGCGCTGCCGTTCGGCGGGCCCCGCGACGGCGGTCCGCTGGCCATCGGGCCCGGCACCGGCGGGGCACTGGCGATCGGCCCAACCTCGGGCGGGGACGCACAGCGGGCGGAGGTGCGCTCATGAGGCGGCCGACTCTGCTCGGGGCACTCGGCGTGGTGGTGCTGCTGAGCGCCGGCTGCGGCATCCCGGCGGCGTCCGACGTGCGGGTGGACGGCAAGGGCGAGGCTGCGACGAAGGCCGGCCGCGTCGACGGCCCGGGCAGTGAGCCGCCGACGCGGACGGCCAGCGGCAGCCTCAACGAGGTGTTCGTGCGCAACTTCCTGTCCGCCGCCGCCGGCGAGCCGGACCGGGCGTACGAGCGGGTCAAGGCGTTCATCGCCCCCGAGGACAAGCCCAGCCTGCAGGACAAGAAGGGCAGCGAGGTCGCGCTGAACGTGGTCCGGCTGCGCGAGGCGGTCTACACCCTGAACAGTGACTCGACCACCACCGTGAAGATCACGGTGCAGCAGATCGGGGTGCTGCGGGCCAACGGCATCCTGGCTCCTCCGGTCGCGACCGAGACGCAGTACGAGTTCGGGCTGCGCAGCGCGGCGTTCGACAGTGATGTCAACGACGAGCGGGCCGGCCTGTACGTCCTCGACCCGCCGAACGTGCTGCTGCTCAGCGACGAGGCCCTCAAGCGGTACTACCAGGACGAGTCGATCTACTTCTGGAGTTCCGACCGCACCCGGCTGGTGCCCGATCAGCGTTACCGGCCGCTGGCGGTGCCGGACGAGCGTCGGGTCAACGAAGTGGTGAAGTGGCTGGTCGGCGGCCCCTCCGACTGGTTGCGCCCGGGCGTCGTCGGGCTGCCCGACGGCACCGAGCTGATCAACAACGCCACCGGCGCCAACGGTCGGTGGGAGGTCAATCTGGACATGTCCGGTGACGACCAGAACGGCATCGACCAGCTGATCACCCAACTCGCCTGGTCGTTGGGCGACCGGCCGGGCGAGCTGGAGTTGAAGGTCCGCAACAACTCGCAGCCCGTGCAGGACCTGGACGAGCGGCGGACCTCCAAGCCCCTCTACCCGAACGCCGTGAGCCCGCAACGGTTCGGCGTGTACGAGGGCGCGATCCATCCGCTCGACTTCGGCAGCGAACTGAGTGGCGCGGTGCCGTTGGCGCCCGCGGCCAACCGCACCATCGTCTCGGCCGACCTCGCACTGGCCAAGGAACAGCGGGTACTCGCCGCGATGGTGGTCACCGGCAGTAGCAAGAGCCGGTACCGACTCGCGGTGGGCACGGGCACGGAACCAATCTCCGTCATCAGCCGCAGCAGTACCGAGTACTCCGCGATCAGTCGCCCGGTCTGGCTGCGTACGGTCGACTCCCGCCCCGGCCGGGGCCTGGTGGTGGCCGACGGGCAGCTCTACCGGTTCGATGAGGCGGCCCGGATGCACCCGGTGCCACTCAACCTGCCCCAGGTCACGGCGGTGGCCGCCGCGCTGGACGGCCAGCGGGTCGCGCTGATCGCCGGCGGCCGGCTCTACGTGGCGGCGGTCAACCCGGACGGCGGCGGGGTCTCCATCGGCCCGCCCCGACAGTTGGTCACCTCGCTGACCGGCCTCACGGCGGTCGACTGGGGCAGGGAGGACCGGCTGGTGGTGGCCGGGTCGGCGGGCCAGCCGGCGATCTACGAGATCAGCGTGGACGGCGCCTTGGAGACGCCCCTGCGGACCGACGTGGGAGCCAAGGTCAACCACCTGACGGCGTACCCGACCAATCGCAACGTGCGGGTGCCCAGCGGGGCGTACATGTACGAGGCGAACGGGGTGGCCTACCGCAGCAGCCCGTTCGAACGGATCGAGCACGACCGTGTGCGGGACATCCCCCCGACACCGGCCGGCGTCCGCGCGAGCAACCCGTCGGCACCGTTCTTCCTCTACTGACGCCGTGCGCGGGCTCTGGGCGGACCTCGCCGACCTGGTGCTACCCGTCGACTGTGCGGGCTGTCGGGAGCGCCGGCCCGGCCTGCGGCACGGGGTCTGCCCGGCTTGTGTCACGGCGCTGGGCGCGCTGCGCCCACGGTCGGTCCGCCCGACCCCCGCCCCGCCGGGCCTGCCGTCCTGCGTCGCACTCGGCCCGTACGCCGGCCCGCTGCGTGAGGCCCTGCTGACCTACAAGGAACACGGCCGGCACGGGTTGGCCCGCCCGCTCGGCGCCCTGCTCGCCGAGGTCGTCGCGGCGGCGGTCGGCGCGGCTCGTCCGTTGGCGCTGGTCCCGGTCCCGGACACTGCGGCGGCGGCCCGGTCCCGTTACGGCGACCACCTGGACCGACTGGCCCGGCACTGTGCGGCCCGGCTCACCCAGGGCGGCTGGGCGGTGCAGGTGCACCGTCCGCTGCGTGCCCTGCCCCGGCCCGACTCGCTCACCCTGGACAGCGCCGGGCGGGCGGCGGCGGCGGAGGCCGCCTTCCAGCCCCGCTCCACAGCACCGGGCGGGGGTCGTGCCGGGGGCGTGGCGCCGGTCGTGGTGCTGCTGGACGACATCGTCACCACCGGCGTCACCCTGGCCGCCGCGGCCCGGGTGCTGACCGCGACCGGATGGGAACCGAGTGTTGCCGCGGTGCTCGCGGCGACCGAAAAACGATACCTTTCGTAACCCACTGTGTTTCCGTTTCACCCGTTGGTGTATGAGCTGCGAAAATTCCTGGGCGGTCTCGGCAACATGGGGTGACGGCCGGGTAAACACGAGTTAGCGTTTCGCTGTCGGGGGTAGGAGGTCTTTCCACCCGCCCCTGGCGGTGAGAGGAGGCGTAGCCGTACCAACCGGTCGACGCCAGCGGGTCTCCCCACGGCGCGCGACCGGGTTACCGGATCGAAGACCGTCCGAACAAGGGAGGTCACGTGGACATCGTGGTCAAGGGCCGAAACGTCGAAGTGCCGGACCATTACCGGGTGCACGTAGCCGAGAAACTCGCAAAGATCGAACGCTACGACCACAAACTTATTCGTGTCGATGTCGAGCTGTTTCATGAGCGCAATCCGCGCCAGGCCGACCACTGCCAGCGGGTGGAGATCACCTGCGTTTCCCGGGGCCCGGTGATTCGGGCCGAGGCCTGCACGAACGACTTCTACAGCGCACTCGACGCGGCCATCGCGAAGCTCGACACCCGGCTGCGCCGCGCGGCCGACCGCCGCCGCGTACACCGAGGTCGCCACGCGCCGATCTCCGTCGCCGAGGCCACCGCGGGCCTGCCGGTCGCGGACCTGGTGGCCACCCCGCTGAGCGCGCCGGGTGACGGTGCCCGCGCCGGCACCGCCGTCGCGGAGCGGGTCGAGGAGGAGTACGACGACCAGCAGCCGTGGCACATCGCCCGGGAGAAGGTGCACCCGGCGGAGCCGATGACCATCGACGACGCGCTGTTCGAGATGGAACTGGTCGGCCACGACTTCTACCTGTTCCAGGACAAGGAGTCCGGCCGCCCGAGCGTCGTCTACCGGCGCCACGCGTACGACTACGGCATCATCTCCCTCGCCACCTGACCGGTAGCCCGACCCGTGTCGATCATGGAGTTGTGGTGGGGAACGCCCGCCACAACTCCATGATCTGTCAACGGAGTCCGGAGGGGAGCAGCGCGAAGGTCAGGTCGTCCAGGCGGGCACCGGCCAGCCCGGGCAGACGGCCGCGCTGCAGGGCCTCGCGCTGGAACCCGACCCGCTCCAGCACGCGGTGCGACGCGATGTTGTCCGGCACCGTGCCGGCGGTCAGCCGGGCGATACCGGCTGGGCCGAACGCCCAGCCCGCGAGCAGTCGGACCGCCCGTGTCGCATACCCCCGGCCGCGCCAACCGGGCAGCAACGCGTAGCCGACCGACCCCTCGCCAGCGGCCACGTCGGTGAACGACAACCCGCAACTGCCCGCCGGCTCCCCGCTGGCCACGTCCGTGATCAGCAGCCGGGCGATCTCACCGGTCAGCCATCCGCTCTCCGCGAGACGGCACCGACGCGCGATCGCCTCCCGCGTCGGCGGCACGGGCGGCGCCTGGTTCGCCACCACCTCGGGTCGGCTGTGCAGCCGGTACATCAGCTCCGCGTCGTCCGGCGCGAGCCGGCGCAGGGCCACCACCTGATCGGTGAGCACCCCGCCGGGCAGGTCCGGTAGCAGCCGGGTGGCCGGGCCGGGCGGATCGTCGGCGAGGCGTACCCAGGCCAGCAGATCGTGCCGGCCCTCGTCGCGGGTGGAACCGGCCGACCGGCGCACACCCTCGTACCCGAAGCCGGCCGCCAGCGCGACCCGCTGGCTCGGGCCGTTCTCCGCCTCGGTGAGCAATTCCAACCGGACCGTCCCGGTAGCGAACGCGTGCTCGCTCAGCGCCCGCGTGGCCGCGCCGGCCACTCCGCGCCCACGCGCCGCCGACCGCACCCAGTAGCCGATCTCGGCCTGCCCACGCGCCGGCACCGGGTTGTTCAGTCCCACCGCGCCGAGCAGTCGGTCGGTGGCCGGGTCCGCGATGGCGTACGCCGCGCCGCCCCCGGTCCAGGCCGCCGGGGCGCCCACGTCGATCCACCAGCGGGCATCCGGTTCGGTGTACGGCGTCGGCAGGCCCGAGACGAACCGCTGGGTGAGCGGGTCCGCGCAGCCGTCGACCACGTCGGCGGTGTCCTCGGCGCGGAATGGACGCAGCCGCACCCCGTGCGCCTCCACGACCGGTAACAGCGTCATGCCAGGTCCTTGCCGAGCAGCGCGCCCACCCACACGTCGGCACGCTCGCCCCGGTGCTGCACCCCGCCCCGGGCGATCCCCTCGAACGTGAAGCCCGCCTTCTCCGCCACCCGGCGGGAGGCGGTGTTGCCCACGTTCGCCTTCCACTCGATCCGGGCCAGCCCCAGCGTGGTGAAACCCCAGGCGCTGACCGCGATCAACGCGCTCGGCAGGTAGCCCCGGCCACGGAACGCCGGGGCGGTCATGAATCCCACGTCGGCCAGTAGCGGGTCGGCGGGGGACAGCCGCAGGTCGAGCGTGCCCGCGTACCGGTCATCCGGGTCGGCGATCACGAAGCAGGCGGAGTCTCCCCGGGCCCAGGCGTCTCGGCTGTAGACCTGGTAGCCCTGCGCGTCGGCGCGCTCGTACGGGTCCGGCACGGACGTCCAGCGGATGGTCTCCGGGTCCCGACAGGTCTGCACCACGGCGTCCAGGTCCTGCTCCTCCATCGGCCGCAGCCGCAGCTCGCCGGCCCCGGCCGTGGCGAACAGGATGGGCTGCGGGCGGCCGAAGACCGCGGCCCTCCGGGCGGCCAGGGTGGCCGGACCGGCCGGCCCGGCCGACCCGGGAGCGGGCACCTCGCCGGGCAGCAGCGACCCGATCCAACCGTCCGCGCCGGGAGGCAGCGCCGGGTCGGCCAGCCGCAACCGGCCGTCGATCCGGAAGCCGGCGCGAAGTGCGACCAGACGGGATGCGTGATTGCCCACCTCGGCCTGCCAGATCAGCCGGCGTAGCCCGAGGGTGTCGAAGGACCAGCGGGCCACCGCCCTGGTGGCCCGGACCATCACTGCCCGCCCGCGCGCCCAGGGGGCTGTCCAGTAGCCGATCTCACCGGTGCCGGCTCGGTCGATGGAGATCAACCCGCAGGAGCCGAGGAGATCACCGGTCGCCGGGTCGCAGACCGCGAAGGGCGCACTGGTGCCCTCCGCCCAGGCCCGCCCGCTCAACTCGGTGACGAACCCGTGGGCGTGTTCCGGCAGATATGGACGCGGCACCCTGGTCCAGCGCTGAATGTCCGGATCCTGGCACGCTCGGTGAACGGCGTCGGCGTCGGCCTCCCGCCAGGGTCGCAACAGCACGCCATCCTCGGTGATCTCCACGGGCTCCACCCGTGCATCGTGCCGGAACGTTCGCCGACGGCGTAACCGGATATCCTTTGGCGCACAACCAGTGCGTGCGTTATGTCGGGTTCGGCGAGGCGGACCGCCGCCACCAGTGACCATCGCGCCGATGGAGCGCCTACGATGGTTCGAGACTGTCTAGGGGAGCGTTGATCCGTGTCGATTCTGGAAAAGGTCCTTAACGCGGGCGAGGGCCGCATGGTGCGCCGGCTCAAGGCCGTCGCCGCTGCCGTGAGCTCGATCGAGGACGACTACGTCAACCTCAGCGACGAGGAACTGCGCGGCATGACCGAGCAGTTCCGGGAGCGGCTCGTCGACGGCGAGACCCTCGACGACCTGTTGCCGGAGGCGTTCGCGGTGGCCCGCGAGGCGTCCGCCCGGGTGCTCGGCCAGCGGCCGTACGACGTCCAGGTGATGGGCGGCGCGGCGCTGCACTTCGGCAACATCGCCGAGATGAAGACCGGTGAGGGTAAGACGCTGACCTCGGTCATGGCCGTCTACCTCAACGCGCTCTCCGGCGAGGGCGTGCACGTGGTCACCGTCAACGACTACCTCGCCCAGCGCGACGCGGCCTGGATGGGTCAGGTGCACGAGTTCCTCGGGCTGACCGTCGGCGTGGTGCTGCCCAACCGGCCGGCCACCGACCACAAGGCCGCCTACGAGTGCGACATCACCTACGGCACCAACAACGAGTTCGGCTTCGACTACCTGCGCGACAACATGGCCTGGTCGAAGGACGAGCTGGTCCAGCGGGGTCACAACTTCGCGGTGGTCGACGAGGTCGACTCCATCCTGATCGACGAGGCACGCACCCCGCTGATCATTTCCGGCCCGGCCGAGCACTCGGCCCGCTGGTACGGCGAGTTCGCCGGCGTCGTGGCCCGGCTCCAGCCCGGCACCGACGGCGAGGGCGACTACGAGGTCGATTACGCCAAGCGCACCATCGCGGTCACCGAGCGCGGCGTCGCCAAGGTCGAGGACCGGCTCGGCATCGACAACCTGTACGAGTCGGTGAACACTCCGCTGGTCGGCTACCTGAACAACGCCATCAAGGCCAAGGAGCTCTACAAGCGCGACAAGGACTACATCGTCAGCGACGGTGAGGTCCTGATCGTCGACGAGTTCACCGGCCGCATCCTGCACGGTCGTCGCTACAACGAGGGCATGCACCAGGCGATCGAGGCCAAGGAGGGGGTGGAGATCAAGCAGGAGAACCAGACCCTGGCCACGATCACCCTCCAGAACTACTTCCGCCTCTACGGCAAGCTGTCCGGGATGACCGGTACGGCGCAGACCGAGGCGAGCGAGTTCAACAAGGTCTACAAGGTCGGCGTCGTGACCATCCCGACCCACCGCCCGATGGTCCGCGCGGACCGGCCGGACGTCATCTACAAGACGGAAAAGGCCAAGTTCAACGCCGTCATCGAGGACATCGTCGAGCGGCACCAGATGGGCCAGCCGGTGCTCGTCGGCACCGTCTCGGTGGAAAACTCCGAGATCCTCTCCCAGCTGCTGCGCCGCCGGGGCATCCCGCACGAGGTGCTGAACGCCAAGTTCCACGCCCGGGAGGCCGAGATCATCGCCCAGGCCGGGCGCAAGGGTGCGGTCACCGTGGCCACCAACATGGCCGGCCGTGGCACCGACATCCTGCTCGGCGGCAACGCCGAGTTCCTTGCCGCGAACGAGCTGCGCCAGCGTGGTCTCGACCCGCTGGAAAACGAGGAGGAGTACGCCAAGGCGCTGGAGGAGGTCCTGCCGACGTGGAAGCAGGCCTGCGACGCCGAGGCGGACGAGGTCTCCGCCGCCGGCGGCCTGTATGTGCTGGGCACCGAGCGGCACGAGTCCCGGCGGATCGACAACCAGTTGCGCGGTCGCGCCGGCCGGCAGGGTGACCCGGGCGAGTCCCGTTTCTACCTGTCCCTCCAGGACGAGCTGATGCGGCGCTTCCGGGCCGGCGCGGTCGAGGCGGTGATGGAGCGCTTCAACATCCCGGAGGACGTGCCCATCGAGTCGAAGATGGTCAGCAAGCAGATCAAGAGCGCGCAGGCCCAGATCGAGGGCCAGAACGCCGAGATCCGCAAGAACGTGCTCAAGTACGACGAGGTGCTCAACAAGCAGCGCCAGGTCGTCTACGCCGAGCGCCTCCGGGTGCTCAACGGTGAGGACCTCTCCGAGCAGGTCCGCAACATGATCGACGACACCGTCGAGGCGTACGTGCGGGGTGCCACCTCCGACGGCTACGGCGAGGACTGGGACCTTGAGCAGCTCTGGTCCAGCCTCAAGCAGCTCTACCCGGTCGGCGTGACGATCGAGGAGCTGGAGGAGGAGGCCGGCGGTTCCCGGTCCGGCATGGACGCCGACTTCCTGGTCGCCCGCCTCAAGGACGACGCGAACGCCGCGTACGACCGGCGTGAGGAGCAGGTTGGCACCGAGGGGGTACGCCAGCTCGAGCGGATGGTGCTGCTCCAGGTCATCGACCGTAAGTGGCGCGAGCACCTCTACGAGATGGACTACCTCCAGGAGGGCATCAACCTTCGGGCGTACGCCCAGCGCGACCCGGTGGTGGAATACCAGCGCGAGGGCTTCGACATGTTCGCCACCATGATGGAGGGCATCAAGGAGGAGACGGTCGGCTTCCTCTACAACGTCGACGTCCAGGTGACCGAACCGGAGCCGGACGCGGGGTCGGACGAGGTCACGCTGCTCGACAAGCCGGTGGAGATCCGGGCCAAGGGCCTCAACCGCGCTCCGCAGCGGCAGGGCCTGCAATACTCCGCTCCCACCATCGACGGTGAGGCCAGCCCTGGCGCGGTCGCCGTGGAACAGGCCGAGCAGCAGGCTCCGGCGCTGGGTGTGGGTCGACCGGCCTCGGGTGCTCCGGCGACGCCGGGGCAGAGCGCGCCGTCCGCACCGCAGCGGCCGGCCTCCGGGCTGCGCGGCCCGGCGGTTCCGTCGGCCGCCTCCCGCCGGTCGGCACCGAACCAGGCGGAGGCGAGCAACGGCCCGTCCCGCAACGCGCCGTGCCCGTGTGGCTCGGGCCGCAAGTACAAGCGCTGCCACGGCGCCCCCAACGGCGGCAACTGACAGACAGCACCTGACCAACGGGTCCCGGCCGATCAGGCCGGGGCCCGTCGGCGTCTCCGGGGTTGGTCAGAGGACCTGCAGGGCGGTGCAGAGCCAGCGGCCTCGGCGATGCTCCAGGCGGAGCGCCAGCGCCCAGCTCCGACCACCCGCGCCGGTGAGAACGGCCGCCGCCTCCACCGCGGCCTCCCGGGGCTCGCAGACTCGCAGGCGGAGCAGCCGGACCACCGGCCGGCCGGTGCGGCGACGAGGTGCCCCGGCTCGCCCGGACGCGCGGGCCAACTCGGTCAGCAGGTCACCCGCCCGGGTCGGGTCGAGCAGTGCCCGCACCTGCGCCGGCGAACGGTAGCCGTTGACCACCTCCAGACAGGTGCCGACGAAGCGATGTGCGGCTCGGGTGGCCTCCGGGGCGGTCGCCGGCGGTAACGGCGTGACGGGGTGGGTGGTGGACCGGCTGGGCACCGGCCGGAGAGCTGCCCGGCGCTCCGGTGGCCGGACCGGGTCTGGCCGGGTCGAGGCGAACAGGTCGAGGGCGAGCTGACCGTGCGTCGGTGCCGGCCAGTACGGCCCGTCGGTCTCGTCCGCGTACGGCGGGTCGATGGGCGGGACGGGACGCAGCCGCACGGGTGGTCGGGATGGACCCGGTCGCGCCTCGCTCATCGCTGCCTCCGTCGATCTTGCGTTTGCCTTCGTTTGCTTTCGACACCATCAATTCTGAGTGATGGAGCGGCCCCGGTCAATGGCTCGGGTGGAAGGGCGACCTGTCGCGCGCGTGATCCACTCCGCTTCGCCGACATCGCGGTATCCCGGCAGCCTGGCACCCCAACTTCGGCGATACGGAGTGGATCACGCGGGCGGGCCGGGCTGGGCTCGCTACTCGGGGTCGCGGTCGACCAGCGGATTGCTGTGCACCCAGTCGGCGGTCTCGTCGTACTTGCGCGCTATGTACTCCTCCAGGCGCGCGCGCTCGACGCGCCACTGGCCGCGCCCGCCGATCTTGATCGCCGGCAGTTCACCGCTGCGCACCATGTGGTAGACCTGCGAGTCCGACACGTTCAACTCGGTGGCGACGTCGGAGAGCAGCAGGAACCTCGGCTCCACAGATAACTCCCGGGGTTGATGTCGTTTGGCTCAGTTTGCCACCGACAGCTCCCGCCGCCCAACACCCGGCCGGTCGGGTGGCAGGCCAACCGCGCGTGACACACCGGCCGGGAACTTCCACCGGCCGGAGGCGGGGTGTATGACGGTCACGGCGTGCGGCATGATCTGCGCCCGTGCCGGCGGCCGCCGGTGGAGGACGAAGCGGGGGGAGACGACCGGTGACCAACGAGCTTGTCCGGGTGTACGTGCCGGCGACCGTACCGATGCTGGCCCGGCTGCGTGAGGACGGGCTGGCCGCCGACCAGGCGCACGCCGTGACCCCGGCGCTGCGCGAGTGGTACGCCGAGGGCGACGAGGAGGAGCTGGAGTACGTCGCGTTCACCCGGGCCGCCCAGGACGCGCTGCACCTGCTCCGGGCCGATCCGACCGCTCCCCGTCGCCGCGTCGTCGTCTCGGTCGACCTGCCGGCGGGCGCGCTCGGGCGGGGTGACGGTGAGCTGGGTTCCAGCACGGTGACGTTGGCCGACGCCGTGCCGGTGGCTGCCGTCGCGGCCCTCCACGTGGACGGCACGGACGCGGTCGAGGAGGTCGCCGCTGCGGCCGAGGTGGTGGCCGAGGCAGCCGCTGGCGACCCTGACGCCCAGTTCACCGTCGACGGCGCCGAGGACCACGAGCTGGAGTGGTACGACGTGACAGAGCTGGACCTGCTGCTACGCGCGGCCGGCTGAGTCGGCCGACGTCAGCGGGACGGATCCGCCTTGGCCGGGTCCGCGTCGAATGCCTCGGTCGGGATGGGCTCGTCCTCCGGGTCGACCTGGCCTGCGGCGGTGTCTGAGCTGTCAGCCGGTTCGTCGTCGTCGGTGTGGGCCGGGCCGAGCGTGCGACCGAACGCGATGAGCGCGGTCAGCGCCCCCACGAAGAGCACCCAGATGCCGTTGTCCACCCGCGAGGTGCCCAGCGAGGTCTGCGCCACCGCGTCCGCCTCGCTGAGCGCGCTGGCCAGATCGAGCAGCGACCGGCCGCCGATCCGGATGATCACTTCGGCGAGCAGCAGGAGCAGCCCCGGCCCGGCACCGGCGAGCAGGTACGCCGGCCAGCGCAGCGCCGGGGTCTCGGGATCGCGGCGGACGGCCCGACGCCTCGCCCAGGTCAGGTAGCCGAAGGCGAGCAGCCCGGCCAGCAGGCCGGCGACGAGCGATTCGGTGCGGGACACCCACTTGGCGGCGTCGACCACCGACTGCTGGCTGTCGCCGGCCCCGAAGAGGTCGAACAGCGGGTCTCGGGCGCGGCTGAACGCGACCACGAAAGCCAGCGTGCCCAGTGCGGCGGTCACCACCGCACCGACCGCCGGGGCAGTCCGCGCGCCGGCTACCGCGCCACCGATGATCGCCGCAGCCGCGGTGGTGCCGGCGATCACGTTGGTGGTCGAGGTGTCGAAGTAGGTGAGGTTGATGGCCAGCGCGGCGGCCAGCCCGACGAGCATTCCGCCGCCGATCGCCCCGGCGAAGCGCAGGGTGGCCCAGTCGCCGTACCAGCGGGCCAGCAGGTTGCCGACGGCCAGCGCGACGGCCGCCCCGGCCACCAGCGCGGCCGAGATCACGCCGGGCAGGGCGAACGCGGAGAGACTGATCGCGGTGACACCGGCCGCCGCCGAGGTGATGGCCTCTCGCGTGGACCAGAGCATGGCGGTCAGCCACCCGAGCGCCAGCAGGGCGAGCACCGCCGCGCCGGGCGCGGACACCGGCCGACTGCTGGTGCCGGCCGCGTCGACCGCCGACTCGTCCGACTCCGCGGCCGGGACGCGGCCGGGCTGCTTGGTCATCGTCTCCCCTTCGAGGCGGCAGGTCACCGACCATTCAGGGTACGCGGGCCCGCTGGGCCGTCCGCCGCCCCGGGACGGACGCGAGTGACCCGGGAGTAGCCCGGGTCGGCCCGGCTCCTCGGCGGACGGGTCGCCCCGTGTGCGGTCGGGTCACCCGTCCGGGTGTCGCCGGTAAGGAGAGGAGGGGTGGGCCGGTCCTTGGCGGAGGGCGGTGGCGGAGGTGGCGCGTGGAGCCCGCCATGGGAGAATCATGGGAGGTCCCGCCGCTGCTCGGCCCTCCCGTGTGGCGTCCGGTGTCCGGCCGTCCGGTCGGTGCCTGCGGGTCCGGTTTCGCCACTGCTGTCGAGATCGCCAGGAGCCTTGATGGATGCCGTGTTCTCCGTTCCCGAGCCGCGCAACGAGCCGGTTCGCAACTACGAGCCGGGCAGCCCCGACCGGGACCGGCTCCAGCGGCGGCTGACCGAGCTCGCCGCCGAGCGCATCGACCTGCCGATGACCATCGGCGGCGAGCAGCGGATGGCCGGCGGTGACCCGATCAACGTGGTGCAGCCGCACCGGCACGCGCACGTGCTGGGCGTGACCGCGCACGCCACCCACGACGACGCCCACGCCGCGATCAAGGCGGCCAAGGATGCCGCCCCGATGTGGCGGGCGCTGCCCTTCGAGGAGCGCGCCGCGATCTTCCTGCGCGCCGCCGAGCTGCTCGCCGGCCCCTGGCGCGACACCCTCAACGCCGCCACCATGCTCGGTCAGTCCAAGACCGCGATCCAGGCGGAGATCGACGCGGCCTGCGAGTTCATCGACTTCCTCCGGTTCAACGTGCACTTCGCCCGCCGCCTGCTCGAGGAGCAGCCGGCGTCCTCGCCCGGCGTCTGGAACCGCTTCGACCACCGCCCGCTGGAGGGCTTCGTCTACGCGGTCACTCCGTTCAACTTCACCGCGATCGCCGGCAACCTGCCGTCGGCGCCGGCCCTGCTGGGCAACACGGTGATCTGGAAGCCGGGCCCGACGCAGCAGTTCGCCGCGCACTTCACCATGCGGTTGTTCGAGGCCGCCGGCCTGCCGCCCGGCGTGATCAACATGGTCACTGGCCGGGGCGAGGAGGTCTCCGACGTCGTGCTCGCCGACCCGGACCTGGCCGGCATCCACTTCACCGGCTCGACCAAGGTCTTCCAGCAGCTGTGGCGGACCGTCGGCGACAACATCGCCCGCTACCGGGGCTACCCGCGCCTGGTCGGGGAGACCGGTGGCAAGGACTTCGTGGTCGCGCACACCAGCGCCGACGTCGACGCCCTGCACACCGCGCTGATCCGTGGCGCGTATGAATACCAGGGCCAGAAGTGCTCGGCGGCCTCGCGAGCGTACGTACCGCGCTCGATCTGGGAGGGTGGGCTGCGCGACCGGCTGGCCGCCACCACCGACTCGCTGACCTACGGCGACGTGGCCGACTTCAGCAACTTCGGCGGTGCCGTGATCGACGACAAGGCGTTCGCCCGGCACACCGCCGCACTGGACCTGATCGCCGGCGACGACAGCTGCCGGGTGCTGGCCGGTGGCACCGCCGACGACTCGGTCGGGTACTTCGTCCGGCCGACGCTCTTCGAGTGCGGCGACGCCTCGCACGAGACCTTCACCACCGAGTACTTCGGGCCGATCCTGGGCGTGCACGTGTTCGACGACGCGCGCTTCGACGAGGTGGTCGCCCAGGCCGAGTCGATCGCCCCGTACGCGCTGACCGGCTCGGTGTTCGCCACCGACCGCCGGGTGGTCGACGCCGTCGGCGAGCGCATGCGGTACGCGGCCGGCAACTTCTACATCAACGACAAGCCGACCGGCGCGGTGGTCGGGCAGCAGCCCTTCGGTGGCGCCCGGGCCAGCGGCACCAACGACAAGGCGGGCTCCTGGCTCAACCTGGTCCGCTGGGTGTCGCCGCGGACGATCAAGGAGACCTTCGTGCCGCCGACCGACCACACGTACCCCCACATGGGCTGACCGGCGACGACCCGCCGGCGGCGTGCGTGACGCCGCCGGCGGTCGGCCGAATGTCGCAACCCATCGATAGTCCTCAACGGACAGTCTGCCGCCGACAGTGCACTTAGGAAGTCCTGTCGGGTGGCAAACTGGCAAATCCTGGACGCCGGGTGCGCAAAGTGGCAGCGTGTTGGGCATGGCGGATTCCGGAGTCAACCCTACGGCGGCGGCCCTGCTCGGGCTCCTCCATGAGGGCCCGATGACAGGCGGTCAGTTGATGGCCGCCGCTGAGCGCCGTCTGGCGCCGTACTGGTCAATGACCCGCAGTCAGGTCTACCGCGAGTTGCCGGTGCTGGCCGAGCGGGGTTTCGTGCGGCTCGGCAAGCCGGGGCCGCGGATGAGCCAGCCGTACTCGCTCACCGCCAGCGGCAAACGGACATTTTCCCGTTGGCTGACGGAGAACCCGGGGCGAGACACCATCCGCAACCCGATAGCGCTCCGGATGGCCTTCGGCAATCTGCACTCCGCCAGTCAGCTGAAGGGCCTGTACGCCTCGGCCAACGAATACCACACCGAGGCCCTCGCACAGGTCCGGGAGCAGGTGAAGAACGCCAAACGGGACGGCGAGACGTACGACGCCAGCGCGCTGGAGTTCGCCGTCGCCTACCACCGGGCGGCCCTGTCGTGGTTGAAGTCCGCCCCCGTCGGGTGACCTCCGGCGGGTTCGTCGACACGGAACGAGCCGCTCGGCCCACGGCAAAGTACGCTTGTCTGTCGTGACCGCTGCCGATTACGCCGAACAGCTCAAGGAACTCGACGCGACCCTGCGAAACATCGAGGCCGTCCTCAACCTCGACCGACTCCACGAGGACAAGGCCCGCCTTGAGCAGGAGGCGTCCGCCCCCGACCTGTGGGACGACCAGGCCAAGGCTCAGCAGGTGACCTCGCAGCTGTCGTACGTCAACGGCGAGATCAGCAAGCTGGGCAGCCTGCGCTCACAGCTCGACGACGCCAAGATCCTGCTGGAGCTGGCCGAGGCCGAATCCGACCCGGGCGTGCTGACCGAGGTCGAAGCGGAGATCACCGGGCTGACCAAGGCCATCCAGGAGATGGAAGTCCGCACCCTGCTCTCCGGCGAGTACGACTCCCGGGAGGCGCTGGTCGCCATCCGGGCCGGCGCCGGTGGCGTGGACGCGGCGGACTTCGCCGAGATGCTGCTGCGGATGTACCTGCGCTGGGCGGAGCGGCACGGCTACCCGACCGAGGTCTACGAGACCTCGTACGCCGAGGAGGCGGGCCTGAAGTCGGCCACCTTCGCGGTCAAGGTGCCGTACGCGTACGGCACGCTCAGTGTCGAGTCGGGCACGCACCGCCTGGTCCGGATCAGCCCGTTTGACAACCAGGGCCGCCGGCAGACCAGCTTCGCGGGTGTCGAGGTCCTGCCGGTCACCGAGCAGACCGACCACATCGACATCCCCGAGAACGAGATCCGGATCGACGTCTACCGCTCGTCGGGCCCCGGTGGGCAGAGCGTCAACACCACCGACTCGGCGGTCCGGCTGACCCACATCCCGAGCGGCATCGTGGTGACCTGCCAGAACGAGAAGTCCCAACTGCAGAACAAGGCCTCCGCACTGCGCGTGCTCCAGTCCCGACTGCTGGAGCGCAAGCGCCAGGAGGAGCAGGCCAAGCTCGAAGGTCTCAAGGAGAACGCCGCCGGCTCGTGGGGCGACCAGATGCGCTCCTACGTCCTGCACCCGTATCAGATGGTGAAGGATCTCCGAACCGAGCAGGAGACCGGCAATCCGACCGCGGTCTTCGACGGTGAGTTGGACGGTTTCATCGAGGCCGGCATCCGCTGGCGTAAGCAGCGGCAACTCGCCGGCGACGGTGCGTAACGACACGCGGGCGGAGCGCGTCATCGATCTCCAGGTAGAGGCCTGATTCGACGACTCGCGCCGGATCGGCGGGGCGTGGGGCTTGGCTCAGTTGTTACACCGCGTAGACTCACCACCCGTGATTCAGCTTGAGCAAGTGACGAAGACGTACCCGAAGGCGTCCCGGCCTTCGCTCGACAACGTGTCCGTCTCGATCGAGAAGGGTGAGTTCGTCTTCTTCATCGGTCCATCAGGCTCCGGCAAGTCCACGATCATCAAAATGCTGCTGCACGAGGTCGCCCCCAACAAGGGGCGCGTCGTCGTCAACGGCAAGGACGTCACGTCGATGCGTTCCTGGAAGCGACCCCACTTCCGGCGCTCGATCGGCTGCGTCTTCCAGGACTTCCGGCTGCTGCCGAACCGCACCGCCTACGAGAACGTGGCGTTCGCCCTTGAGGTGATCGGCAAGACCAAGGCGGTTGCCCGCCGGGTCGTGCCGGAGGTGCTGGAGCTGGTCGGGCTCGGTGGCAAGGAGCACCGCTACCCGCACGAGCTCTCCGGTGGTGAGCAGCAGCGGGTCGCCGTCGCCCGGGCGTTCGTGAACCGCCCGCTGATCCTGCTGGCGGACGAGCCCACCGGAAACCTGGACCCGGACACCTCGATCGAGATCATGCGCCTCCTGGACCGGATCAACCGCACCGGCACGACCGTCGTGATGGTCACCCACGACTCCAACATCGTGAACCAGATGCGCCGCCGCGTCGTTGAGATTGAGAGCGGTCGCGTCGTGCGTGACCAGGCCCGCGGCGTCTACGGGTGAGCCGGCGCTCCACCCCTGCGCAGCCTGACGACGAACTCTTCATGCCGGAGACCCGGAGGAAATCCCGATGCGCGTGAAATACGTCCTGTCCGAGGTACTGGTCGGACTGTGGCGCAACGTGACCATGTCCATCGCGATGATCATCACGATGGCGGTCTCGCTGACCATGCTCGGCGCCAGCGGTCTCATGTACCGCCAGGTCGACGACATGAAGGACCTCTACTACAAGAACATCGAAGTCTCGATCTTCTTGAAACAGGAGGTGAGCGAGCAGGAGCGCACCGACCTGGACACCAAGCTGAAGAGCGACCCCCTGGTGAAGGAGGTCTTCTATGTCGACAAGGACGAGGCGTACAAGCGCTTCAAGGAGATGTACCAGGACGCTCCGGACCTGGTGAACGCGGTCAAGCCGGACCAGCTGCCCGAGGCGTTCCGGCTCAGGCTGAACAACCCGGAGCAGTACAAGAACATCTACGACCAGTACAAGGACACCGCGGGTGTCGACGAGATCATCGATCAGAGTCGACTGCTCGACAAGATCTTCAACATCCTCACCTCGATCCAGAACATCGCCCTGGCCGCAGCCATCGTGATGGCGGTCGCCGCCCTCCTGCTGGTCGCGAACACCATTCAGGTGGCCGCGTACAGCAAGCGGCGTGAGGTGGCGGTCATGAAGCTGGTCGGCGCGTCCAACTGGTTCATCCAGGCGCCGTTCGTGCTGGAGGCGGTGGTGGCGGGCCTGATCGGCTCGCTGCTCGGCCTGGTCGGCCTGATCGCGGCCAAGTACCTGCTCTTCGATGGATCGTTGAGTGCGTTGCAGGGCCTGCTGTCGCCGATCACCTGGGGCGACATCCTGTTCATCTTCCCGCTGATGGCCGGCGTCGGTGGTCTGGTCAGCGCGGGCACGGCCTGGATCACCCTGCGCTTCTACCTGCGGGTCTAGGCGCCATACGGGTCGTCCCGTCGTCTACCCGGGGACCCTCCCGCGGCCGGAAATAAACGGCGCGGGAGGGTCCTTGTCATTCAGGTAGCATGATCGGTTGTCCGGCCGGGGTGAGCCCGGCCACGGACGTCCGGGGGAGAGGGGGTGGCACCGATGCCACGGGAAAAAGGGCGCAAGGTGGTCGCCTCCAACAAGAAGGCGCGCCACGACTACGCGATCCTCGACACGTACGAGGCGGGCATGGCGCTGACCGGCACCGAGGTCAAGTCGCTGCGGGCCGGGCGGGCGTCGCTGGTCGACGCGTTCGCGCAGGAGCGCGACGGTGAGTTGTTCCTGCACTCCATGCACATCCCGGAATACACCCAGGGCACCTGGACCAACCACGAGCCCCGGCGTACCCGCAAGCTGTTGCTCAACCGGGGTGAGATCGACAAGCTCGTCGGCAAGACGCGCGAGGGCGGTCTGACGATCGTCCCGTTGCAGGTCTACTTCTCCGACGGCTGGGCCAAGGTCGAGATCGCCCTGGCCAAGGGCAAGAAGTCGTACGACAAGCGTCAGGACCTCGCCAAGCGGGACGCGGACCGGGAGATTGCCCGAGTGTCCGGTCGACGTGGCAAGGGCATGGGCGACTGATTCATCCTGTTTGTCCGGATCGGCGTGCCGGCCCGGGGCTCGGGATGAAAGCTGTTGCGGCAGGCGTTAGTCTTGTCAGTGCCACCACATCGGTGGCCTGTCGAGGGGGTGACTGGTTTCGACTTCGTACGCAGCGACAGGGGAAGCGAGCCGAGGAAGCCGACGTCGTCTCGAGAATCGGTCGTCGGAAACTTATAAGCGCCAAGAACAATCGCGCTGACTTCGCTCTCGCCGCCTGAGGCGAGTAGCTAAGTCTGTCGGCCTGGGAACGCCTTCGTCCCAATAGCCGGCATCAGCTAGGAGGCTGGCCAATCGGACCCGGTCGCGGGGTCCGTGCGGCGAGATTAATCAGCGACTGGGCCCGTCACACCAACTTGCTCGCGTGAGCGGTGGGGCCGAGTAGAGGCACAGCGAGCTGCGCTCGGAGAAGCCCTGACAAACCGGCGAAGGACCCGGGTTCGATTCCCGGCACCTCCACCACCTCGAAGCGATGCGCCCCGGCCCACCGGCCGGGGCGCTTCGTTGTGTCCGGGGCTTCGCGTGTGCGACGGCGGCAGATTGATCATCGGAGCACTGGCTGGGACCACGGCCACCGGCTCGGTCACCTACGCTGCCTCCCGTGAGCAACCAGGAGCTGCGCCTGTCGGTCGGTGCGTCCCCCGGCCAGCGCACCGTGGCGGTGTTGGTCGGCGTCTTCATCGCCACCGTTGGTGCGGCGTTCGTGGCGCTGCCCCTGATCGCCGACGGGCTGCTGCGCCGGCTGACCGGCCCGGGTGACTCGTTCGCCTCCTATGAGGAGGCCCGTGACCTGCCGCCGGGAATGCTGCCGCCCGCGCTGCGGGACTCCGGCGGCGGTGTTGATCAGACCGGCCCTGGTCCGTTCATTGGGCTGTGCGCGCTGCCATTCGTGCTCTTCGGTGTCTACCTCGTGCTGCGGGTGCTCCGCACGGCCGCATGGCTGGACGGCAGCCGGGCACGGGTGCGAGGTGCGTTCCGTACCCACACGGTCGACCTTGCGACCGCCCGGATCGACGCCGGCGTGGTGTCCTATCGCGAGGCGGGGGACGACTACCCGGCGGGTCGACAGCGGGTGCCGACAATCATCGCGACCGACCAGGAGAGTGCGAGGCGGGTCATCATCCCGCTGCGCGGCATGGGCCTGGCCAGTCTGCCCCCGTCCGAGCTGCGGGCGCTGGCCGAGGCGATCACGACGGGCCGACCAGTCGACGGGCGGGACGGTGACGCGCACACCGTCGCCGCCCAACTGCACCGCCTGGCGGAGCACCCGCTGGGCGGCTGAGCGGGCGGTGCGTGGGGCTGGCGGGGCCGCTGGGGCGAATGGGGCAGATGAGTCGCGCGAAGGCCCTGGACAGGGCGGGCCGGGCAGGCTCACCATCGCGGTATGGGGTAGCAGCGCAGCGCGGGAGGTGCCATGGTCACCGGTCCGGTCCAGCAGCCGTCACTCGTCGCCCGGCCGTCCGCCGCGCACCCGCCCCCGACCAGGCTGCCCGCCAATCCGCACCTGGTCGGGCTGCCCGGTGAGCCGCACCCGGCCGGGCTCGCCGGTGACGTACGTGCGCTCGGCCGGGCCGTCGCCGTCGCCACCACCGAGCCGTGTTGGCGCGAGGAGGTCCTGCTCCGGCTGCGTCCGGTGGGTCAGGGCTTCGCCGAGCACGTCCGGGTCACCGAGGGCCCCGCTGGCCTCTACCGGGAGCTGCTCAGCCAGTCGCCCCGGCTGGACCACGGGGTGCGACTGCTGACCCGCGAGCACGCCGCCATCGTCGCGGCGATCCTGGCGGTTCAGCAGATCGCCGAGCGGCCCGAGGCACACCCCGACGAGCTGCGGCACCGGGCCGGGCACCTGCTGCGGAGGTTGGCCCGGCATCGGCGGCGCGGGGCCGACCTGCTCTGGGAGGCGTACCAGACGGATCTGGGTGGCGAGACCTGAGCCCAGGCCAGGGGAACCGGGGGGTCGACGGCCGCGTCGAACCGTACATGCGTCGTGGACCGGTCCTGCTGCTCGTACTCCCGTTGCTGCTCGTGGCGGGGTGTGCCTCCATCGGCGCTGATCGGGCCAACGGGCCCAGCAATCCGACGGGCCGCACGGAGGCGTTCGACCAGCGGGCGACCGAGGTCGCCGAGGCGTGGCAGCCCGGCCCCGACTGGCGCACGGGGTACGTGCCGCTGGAGGGGCCGACCGTGCTCACCGGGGACCCGGGCTTCACCCCTGACACGGAGGCGGCCTTCCGAGCCGGCTGGTACCGCGCGCAGGTCCCGATCCCGCCCACCCGGGTAGGTGCCGAGATCCGGTTCCCGGACGGTCGGCTGACGCTGCCGTTGGTCAGCGCGGCCGAGGCGTACCGGCAGCTCGACCAGGGTGATCCGCTGCCCTGCCCGGGGCGACCGAAGCGACCCGGCCTGCCGACCCCCGGCGGCCCCACCGTCGAACCTGGACCGGATGGTTGGGCCACCAGCGCGACGCAGACCGCCTGCCTTCCGCTGACCGTCACCGGGGTCAGGCTCGGCACCGTGCCGGTCCGCACGAGCCGGGGTGAGGCTCAGGTTCCGGCCTGGCTGTTCACCATCGAGGAGCTGGCCACCCCGGTGGCCCGGCTCGCCGTCGCGCCGACGGCGGTCACATCGGTTCCCGAGCCCACCGCGCCGTCCCGGCCGATGCCGGACGGGTTGGTGGCCGCCCAGGACCTCGCGGCGGTCGACGGCACCCGGTTGACCGTGCGGCTCGGCGTCGGTGCCTGCGACACCGGGATCATGCCGCTGGTCTGGGAACAGCCGAACGTCGTGGTGGTCGGTGGCAGTGTCACCCGGGCCACCGGCGACTGCATCGACCTGCTCAAGCTGGAGCCGGTCACCGTCACCCTCGCGGCACCGCTGGGCGCCCGGCCGGTCCTGGACGTCTCCAGAGGCGCCCTGCTGTCGATCGCCCCGCGCTGACAGGCCGGGCTCAGAGGATGCCGGGCACGTCGGTGCTGATCGGCACCGGCAACACGGTGGGCCGGTCGGCGTGCAGCCCGCTGGCGAGCGCCACGCCGAGTTGGTCGGGGGTCTCCACCACCTCGGTGGCACAGCCGTAACCGGCCGCTATCGCGATGATGTCCAACCCCGGTAGGTCCAGGCCGGGCACCCCGGGAGTGTCCTTCAGCTCGGCGAACGCCTTGAGGATCGCGTACTGCTGGTTGACCGGAACGACGACCACCACCGGCAGTGACAGGCGCGCGGCGGTCCACAGCGCCTGCACCGAGTAGTGGAATGAGCCGTCGCCGACCACCGCCACCACCGGACGGCCGCGTCCGGTGTCCCGTTCGGCGAGTGCCACCCCGATCGCGGCCGGCAGGCCGTAGCCGAGGCCGCCGCTGGCCATCGTGAAGTACGACGCCGGGCGGTTGATCCGCAGCTGGCGGCGCAGCGCGGACAGATTGGACGGTGACTCCTGGACCAGCACTCCGTCCGTCGGCCAGTGCGCGGCCAGCGCGGCGAACAGGGCGTCGGGGCTCAGCGGGGCGGTGACCTCCGGCGGTGTCAACGCGTCCCGGGGCGCGGGCGGCGGTCGATCGGCCGGCGGTACCCGCTCGACCAGCGCGGCCAGGGTCAGCCCGGGGTCGCCGAGCAGGCTGTCCCCGACCGGGGCACGTGCGGCCTCGTCGGGGTCGTCCGTGACGTGCAGCAGCCGGGTGCCGTCGGGCAGGTGCTCACCCGGCACGTACGGGTAGTAGCGGAACACCGGGGCGCCGATGACCAGCACCGTGTCGTGCCCCCGCAGCGCCTCGGCCAGCGGACCGATCGCGTACGGCAGCACCCCTCTGAAGTGTGGGTGGTCCTCCGGGAACACGGCCCGCTCCGGTGCGGGGGCCGACCAGACCGGTGCGGCCAGTCGCTCGGCCAGCGCGACCGCGGTCGACCAGCTGCCGGAGCGGTCGACCCCCGGCCCGTACACCAGCGCCGGGTTGCGACTGTCGGCCAGGACTCGGGCGAACTCGTCCAACCGCTGCGGGTCCGGTGCGAACCGGGTGGCCACCGAGCGCGGTGCGGGCGGCGAACCGGCGGGCTGGGCCCAGTCGTCCATCGGCAGGGAGAGGAAGACCGGCCCGGCCGGCGGCTGCACCGCCGTCGCGTACGCCCGCAGCACCGCTCCGGGGATGTCCTGCGCCCGGGCTGGCTCGTAGGCCCACTTGACGTACGGCTGCGGAAGCTCGGTGGGCCGCCGGCTGGTCAGCCGGGGTTCGAGCAGCAGCATCTCCCGGGTCTGCTGGCCGGCGGTGACGATCAGCGGGGTCTTGTTGTGCCAGGCGGTGACCAGATTGCCCATGCCGTTGCCGGTGCCCGGGGCGGTGTGCAGGTTGACGTGGGCGGGTGTTCCGCTGGCCTGGGCGTAGCCGTCGGCCATCGCGACCGCCGTCGCCTCGTGCAGCGCGTGGACGTAGTGGAAGTCGGTGGGAAAATCCTGCAGGAACGGCTCCTCGGTGGAGCCGGGGTTGCCGAAGACGGTGGTCATGCCGAGGGTGCGGAGCACGTCGTACGTCGCGTCCCGGACCGTTGCCATCGCCACCCGCCCCCGTGTCGCGGGCAGGGACGATCGCGGTCGCCTTCCCGATCAGCCGAATCTATCGGGATGTGACGGACCTTTCGGGCGTTTCCCGGCCGTCGGTGGCCCGGTTTCGTCGATCACCGCCACGTCCGGCGTCGCTGTCGTCGACCCGCCGTGTCAACTGTCTGATCACCGGCCGGTCAGACCTTAGCCAGCGCCCGGGACGCAGGCTATGGTGCCAGGCATGGCGTTGACGGCGCGGTTGATCCCGGTGCATCCCGCGAATCCAGCGGGTGACGGAGCTCCGGCGCGGGCTCACGGTTGACGGGTGTGTGGGATGCAGGGAGAGGGCCAGGCGATCGGCGGACGAGCGATGGAGTTGATGACCGGGCGGCTGCTGGTCGCGACTCCGGCGCTCAAGGACCCGAACTTCGACCGTACGGTGGTGCTGCTGGTCGCCCACGAGCCGGGCGGCGCGCTCGGCGTGGTGCTGAACCGGGCCACCGAGGTGCCAGTCGCCGACGTGCTCGGGGACTGGAGCGACCTGGCCCGCCACCCGGCGGTGCTCTTCGAGGGCGGCCCGGTGCAGCCCGACTCGGCCATCTGTCTGGCCCGGATGCGGCACCCGATGCGCCGGCTCAAGGGCTTCCACCAGGTCTCCGGAGCGGTCGGCACGATCGATCTCTCGGTCGACCCGGAGCGACTGCGGGAGAGCATCGGCGGCATCCGCGTATTCGCCGGCTACTCCGGCTGGGGCAGCGGCCAACTGGAGCAGGAAATCGCCGACGGCTCCTGGTTCGTGCTGGACGCGCTGCCCGGTGACGCCTTCGTCGACCGGCCCGACGACCTGTGGCCAATGGTGCTGCGCCGGCAGGGCGGGATGATGGCCGCGGTCGCCCACTTCCCGCCGGACGTGGCGCTCAACTGACCCGGCTCGGCGTGGGACCCCGCGAGATGACCATGCCAGCCGGTCTGTGTATAGTTTCCCAGTGCCCGGGAGACCGGGACGACAGCAAGGGGCCGTGGCGCAGCTGGTAGCGCACCACACTGGCAGTGTGGGGGTCAGGGGTTCGAGTCCCCTCGGCTCCACCCTTGTGAAACGCAGGGCAGCGGCCCGGTTGATGATCATCAACCGGGCCGCTGCTTGTCGTTCACCACTCGATCGTTGTTGTAGTGGCCTCGGGCGTCTCGGAGGCCACTACAACAAGGAAACTGCGCGTTCGGATACGCGGAAACGCCCTGACCGGGAGTGACCCGGTCAGGGCGTTTCCGACTGTATGTCTGGTAAGGGCGTGATCAGCCCTGGCGGCTCTTCCACTGCGGGTTCGCGCGGTTCACCACGACCACCCGGCCACGACGGCGGACCACCACCGAACCCGGCTTCTGCTTCAGTGCACGCAACGAGCTACGTACCTTCATGTCTGCCTCCTCGGTTCCAGCGGTTCCGAGTATCGAAACGCTCCGCCCACCCGCCGGATTCCCGCCGGTCGTCGTCGAACCTTTGTCGGCCGCCGGCCGTACCAGTGGGCGGAGGTCATCCTCATGCCCGTACGCCGGCTCCTCGCCACGGTGCTGGTCGCTGCCGCGACCGTGCCGCTGGCTGCCACACCCGCCGCCGCGCACGGCGCCCCGACCGACCCGATCAGCCGGGCGGCGGCCTGCGGGCCAGAGGGCCGGTACGCGGCCACCGCCGCCTGCCGGGCCGCTGTCCAGGCGGGCGCTGCCGTCCGCGAGTGGGACAACGTCCGGGTCGCCGCGATCAACGGGCGGGACCGGGAGCGGATCCCGGACGGCGAGCTGTGCAGCGGCGGGTTGTCCGCGTACCGGGGACTGGACCTGCCCCGGACCGACTGGCCGTCCACCGAGTTGACGACCGGTGCGAAGTTCACCTTCCGGTACCGGACCACCATCGAGCACCGGGGCACCTTCCGGCTCTACGTCACCGGGCCCGACTACGACCCCAAGGCTCCGCTGACGTGGGCTGACCTGGAGACGCGCCCGTTTCTGACGGTGACCGACCCACCGGTGCGGGCCGGGGCGTACCAGCTGGCGGGCCGGCTGCCCGCGGGCCGTGAGGGCCGGCACCTCATCTACACGATCTGGCAGAACTCGAACACGCCGGATACCTACTACTCCTGCTCGGACGTGGTGTTCCGTGGCGCCAAGGCCGCCGCCTCCCCGCCCAGGGCCGCCGCGACGAAGAGCGCTGCGCGTACCGCCGCGAGTGGGCCGGCCACCACCGACCCGGCGGTGGCGGCGGCGGCCGACCCGGGCGTGCCGGTGGCGTCGGTGACCGACCTCGGTGGCCGGTGGCCGGTGCTGGTTGGCGCTGCCACCGTGCTGATCCTGGTGCTGCTGATCGGCGCGAGCCGGCGCCGACGCGGCGCGGTCGCGCCGGTGGGTCGGGAGTGCGGGGTACGCAACCACCGGGCCGGGCGGCGCCGGATCTGGTGACCCGGGCCGCCGACGGCTCGGTGGGGCTCAGCCCAGGTGCCGGTCGATCTCGGCCAACTCCTCGGCGGTGAAGTCGAGGTTGTCCAGCGCGGCGATGTTCGTCTCCAACTGCTCGACGCTGCTCGCCCCGATGATCAGGCTGGTCATCCGTGGGTCGCGCAGCGCCCAGGCCAGCGCGAGCTGGGCCAGCGACTGGCCGCGGCTCTCGGCGACCGCACCGAGCCCGCGGATCGTGGCCATCTTCTCCTCGCTGAGGTCGCTCTCGTTGAGGAATACGCTGGTGCGCACCCGCGAGTCGGCCGGGATGCCGCCCAGGTAGCGGTCGGTCAGCAGGCCCTGGGCCAGCGGGCTGTACGCGATGCAGCCAGCGCCGACCTGCTCCAGCGTGTCGAGCAGGCCGTCGGACTCGGTCCAGCGGTTGAGCATCGAGTACGACGGCTGGTTGATCAGCAGCGGCGTACCCAGCTCGCGCAGGATCGTGGCGGCCCGCGCCGTCTGCTCGGAGTTGTAGTTCGAGATGCCGACGTAGAGCGCCTTGCCGGAGCGGACGATGGCGTCGAGCGCGCCCATCGTCTCCTCCAGCGGGGTGTCCGGGTCGAACCGGTGCGAGTAGAAGATGTCCACGTAGTCCAGCCCCATCCGGCCCAGCGACTGGTCCAGCGACGAGATCAGGTTCTTGCGCGAGCCCCACTCGCCGTACGGGCCGGGCCACATCAGATAGCCGGCCTTGCTGGAGATGACCAGCTCGTCCCGGTACGCCTTCAGGTCGGTGGCGAGCATCCGGCCGAAGTTCTCCTCCGCCGAGCCGGGCGGCGGGCCGTAGTTGTTGGCCAGGTCGAAGTGGGTGACACCCAGGTCGAAGGCGCGCCGGACGATGTCGCGCTGCCGCTCATGGGGGCGGTCCGGGCCGAAGTTGTGCCACAGGCCGAGGGAGACGGCGGGCAGCCGCAGACCACTGCGTCCGCTGCGCCGGTAGGTCATGGTGTCGTAGCGGTCATCCGCGGCGAGGTAAGTCACGATCATGAGCCTAGCTCCGGCCCGGGGTGCCCAGGATCAGGCGTGTGAACCGGACAACGGGGGTAGTTTCGACGCCATGCGCTTCATCCCGCTCGACACGCCCAAGCCACTGTCCAAGATCGGGTTGGGTACCTGGCAGTTCGGCTCCCGCGAGTGGGGCTACGGTCCGGCCTTCGAAGCCCAGGCGACGCAGATCGTCCGGCGGGCCGTGGAGCTGGGCGTGACCGTCTTCGACAGCGCGGAGATCTACGGCTTCGGGCGGAGCGAGCGGATCCTCGGTGCGGCCCTCGGCGACGACCGGCCCAAGGTGGTGATCGCCACCAAGATCTTCCCGATGCTGCCGGTGGCCGCCGTGGTGCAGCAGCGGGCGGTCGCCTCGGCAGCCCGGCTCGGCGTCAGCAGCATCGACCTCTACCAGGTGCACCAGCCCAACCCCCTGGTCGCCGACCACACCACCATGCGCGGCATGCGGGTCCTGCAGGACGTCGGGCTGGTCAGCGAGGTCGGGGTGAGCAACTACGGGCTGCGCCGCTGGCAGGTCGCCGAGGCGGCACTCGGCCGGCGGGTGCTCAGCAACCAGGTCCGCTACAGCATGCTGGACCGCGCGCCCGAGCAGGAGCTGCTGCCGTACGCGCGGGATGCCGGCCGGGTGGTCATCGCGTACAGCCCGCTGGCGCAGGGCTTCCTCTCCGGCCGCTACGACGCGAAGAACCCGCCGACCGGGGCGGTCCGGCGCGCCAACCCGTACTTCCTGCCGGAAAACCTGGAACGTGGCGCGGTTCTGATCGACACGCTGCGCCAGGTCGCCGACGCCCACGACGCCACCCCCAGTCAGATCGCGCTGGCCTACCTGCTGCGCCACCCGAACGTGCTCGCCATCCCCGGCGCATCCAGCGTGGAGCAGATGGAACGCAACGCCGCCGCCGCGGACATCGACCTCGCCGACGATGAGTACGCCGTGCTGGCCGAGGCCGCGAAACGCTTCCGCCCGGTCACCGGACTCGCCGCGATGGTGCGTGCCCGGTTCGCCAGCCAAACGGGAAAGTGAGCACAGTGGACGACATCACCGCACTGATCCTGGACGACCACGCCACCTTCCGGCGCGGCTTCGCCCGCCTCGACGACGCCCGCGACGAGCAGGAGATGCTCGCCATCTGGGACGCCCTCGCCCTGCACCTGGACATCCACGCCGAGGCGGAGGAAGCGATCCTCTACCCGCACCTGGTCAAGCACGGCGACGACGGCGAGGACGAGATCGCCGACGCGATCGGCGACCACAACAAGATCCGGGATGCCATCGCCGAGGCGAAACTGCACTCCGTCGGTTCGGAGCAGTGGTGGGCGGCGGTCGGCACGGCCCGTCGGGAGAACAGCGAGCACCTGGCCGAGGAGGAGGACGAGGCGCTGCCCGACTTCCGCCGGCACGCCAGCACCGAACTCCGCGCCGAGCTGGGCCAGCGCTGGCTGACCTTCTACGGCGAGCACAAGAACGGCCGTAACCTCCCGTTCCGCGACAAGGACCCACAGCAGTACGTCGCCGACCACCGCTGAGATCTCCCCGGCACGGGGGAGTCACGCAGGCTGATCCCGGCAGCAGAATGACGAGGTGACCCTCCGAGCGGCACTGACCCCGCTGGTCGCCGGCACCACCTGGCGACGCGGCGTGTTCCTGCTGCTGGGCGGGGTGCTGGCGCTGCCGTACGGGCTGCTCGCGGTGACCTTCGCCCAACTGCTCGCCGACTCGGAGATCCCCCGCCCGCTGGTGTACGCCCTGCTGGTGATCGCGGTGCTGATCGCCGTGGTGCCGCTGCTGGTGGACGGCAGCCGCGCCCTGGAGATCGCCGCCGTGCGGGCGTTGCTCGGCGTCGACCTGCCCGAGCCCACACCAGGGCATCGCGGCGACCGGGAAACCCGGCTACGCAGCGCGCTCTGGATCGCCACCCACCTCATCATCGGCGCTCTGGTGATGATCGCCCTGGTCACCGCCGTGCCGATGGCGTTGGCCTTCATCGCCCAGCAGTTCGGCATCGGCGCCGAGGTGACCAGCCGGGAACGGTTCGGGCCCTTGCACGGCCGGGACACCGGCTGGCTGACAGTGACCGGGGTGGCCCTGCTGGTCGGCCTCGGCTACGCCGTCGCCGGGCTCGGGGCTCTCGCCGGTTCGATGGCGCCGGTGCTGCTCGGCCCGGCCCCGGCCGAGCGGATCGCCGCCCTGGAGGCGCAGGCCACCCGGCTCGCCGAACGCAACCGGCTGGCCCGGGAGCTGCACGACTCGGTCGGCCACGCGCTGACCGTGGCCACCCTCCAGGCCGGGGCCGCCCGCGAGGTTCTCGACACCGACCCGGAGTTCGTCCGGCGGGCGCTCACCGCCATCGAGGAGACCGGACGGACCGCCATGGACGAGCTGGACCACGTGCTCGGGCTGCTCCGGGAGACCGGCCGCGACCGGCCGGTGGTGGCGCCGCAGCGTACCCTCGCCGACCTGGACCGGTTGGTCACCGACGCCCGCGCGGCCGGGCTGGCGGTGCACGCGCATCGCGTCGGCGACCCGGCGCGGGTGCCCGCGGCGGTCTCCCGGGAGGGCTACCGGATCGTCCAGGAAGGACTGACAAACGCCGCCCGGTACGGCGATGGGCCAATCACGCTGCGGCTGGACCTGCTCCCAGGGGCGCTGGAACTGGAGCTGGTCAACGCGGTGAGCCCACCGGATCGCGCCGACCCGGGCCGGGGCGGCCGGGGCCTGGACGGCATGCGGGAGCGGGTGCTGCTGCTCGGCGGTCGGCTCACCGTGGGCCCGGACGGCGACCGGTGGCTGATCCGGGCCCGCCTGCCGTACGAGGAGACGCGATGACCACCGGCGTGCTCATCGTCGACGACGACGAGTTGATCCGGATCGGGCTGCGGGCCATCATCGACGCCCAACCCGACCTGCGCGTGCTCGCCGAGGCCGCCGACGGCGCCGAGGTGCCGCCGCTGGTCGCCCGGCACCGGCCGGACGTGGTGCTGATGGATGTGCGGATGCCCGGCATCGATGGCATTCAGGCCACCCGGCACCTGCTGACCACCTCCGCCGACCCGCCCCGGGTGCTGGTGGTCACCACGTTCGCCAACGACGAGTACGTCTACGAGGCGCTCCGCGCCGGCGCCTCCGGTTTCCTGCTCAAACGGGCCCGGCCCGCCGAGGTGGTGGAGGCGGTCCGGGTGGTCGCGGCGGGGGAGTCGCTGCTCTTCCCGGCCGCGATCCGTCAGCTGGTCGGGGCGTACGGGCCGGTCGGCGGTGACCGCCTGCGCGCGGCTCGGCTCACCGAGCGGGAGGCCGAGGTGCTGCGGTTGATGACCACCGGCCGTTCCAACCCGGAGATCGCCGCGCACCTGGTGGTCGGGGTGGAGACGGTCAAGACGCACGTTGGCAACGTGCTGGCCAAGCTGGGCGTACGGGACCGTACCCAGGCGGTCATCGCCGCCTACGAGTCGGGCTTCGTCACCCCGTCCGGCTGAGCGCAGCCTCCGTCGTTCTGAGCGGTCCCTCCGTCGGGGGAGCGGGTTCACCGCCACCCGGGAGGATCCCGACCGGCCGTCGGCCAAGGCTGAGAGCATGACGACGATCACTGCCTCCCCACCCCGTCCCGCCTCCCGCTGGCCGGACCGGCTCGCCCCGTTGGCCGCCGGCTGGCTCGCCCTGTGGGGCATGCTCGCCCTGCTCGGCACGCTCACCGGCGCCGGCTACCCGTTCGGCGCGAACGACACCCACGGCGGCGACGTCAACCTGCTGCGCCTCGTACCGGTGGACCTGGCCGCCCCGCTCTTCGCCGGCCTGCTGCTGACCGCTGCGGTGGCCGCACTGGCCATGAGTCGACCGGCGGTACGCCCGCCCGACCCGCTGCGGGCGCTGCTCGCCGGCTACGGCTGGGCGGTGGCGTTCGTGCTCGCCGTGGTCGTACCGGACGCCCGCCTGCTGGTCATCCTCGGCTACCTGCCGATGCTGATCATCGGGGCGCCGTTCGGCTGGCCGCCGGTGGACTATGCCGAGATCTTCAACTGGGCGTTGTTCGCACGGTTCGCCGCGCTGGTCGGCGGGTTACTGCTGGCCGGGGCGGTGCTCGCCTGGCAGCGCCGCACCGCCGTCGCCTGCGTGGGTTGCGGCCGTGGCGACACCGACCGGGCCTGGACCACCCCGGCCGCCGCCGCGCGCTGGGGTCGGTGGGCCGCAGGGATCGCCGCGGCCATTCCGTTGACGTACGCGCTGACCCGGTTCGCCTGGGCCGCCGGCATCCCGCTGGGCATCTCCCGGGAGTTCCTGACCGAGATGCAGGACACCGGGCTGGTCTGGGCCGGGTTCGGGCTGGGCGCGTTCGCCACCGTCGGCGCGATCCTCACCCTCGGGCTGGTCCAGCGCTGGGGCGAGCGGTTCCCGCGCTGGATGGTCGGGCTCGCCGGCCGCCGGGTGCCGGTGAAGCTGGCCGTGGTGCCAGCCACCCTGGTCGCCGTCGCCGTGACCGCGGCCACGTTGGGCCTGCTCAGCAACCCCGAGTTCTGGAAACTGACCGGTGGGTTCAGCCTGACCGGGGCGCCGATGCTGCTCTGGCCGCTGTGGGGCGTGGCGCTCGGCGCCGCCACCTACGCGTACCACCTGCGCCGCCGGGGAACCTGCCGGCGGTGCGGTCGGGGCTGAGGGTGGCAGTGGGGGTGCCCCCTGATGCCCGGGGCACCCCTGCGAAGGTGAGCTAGCGTGGGTCGGGTGACTGCGCCTACCCCGGTAATTCCGGTTCCACCGGCCGACCTGCCCGGCACGCTTGGCGCGCTGCGGGCGGCCGGTCACCAGTACCGCACCGTCAAGCAGGAACTCCGCGACAACCTCCTGGCCCGGATGCGCTCCGGCGAGGCCCGTTTCCCCGGCATCGTCGGCTACGACGACAGCGTGCTGCCCGAGGTCGAGCGGGCCCTGCTCGCCGGGCACGACATGGTGCTGCTCGGTGAGCGCGGCCAGGGCAAGACCCGGCTGATCCGCTCGCTGGGCGCGTTGCTCGACGAGTGGACCCCGGTCATCCCTGGTTCCGTGCTCAACGAGCACCCGATGCACCCACTCACCCCGGCGTCCCGAGCCCAGGTGGCCGAGGCCGGCGACGACCAGCCGGTCGGCTGGCTGCACCGGTCGATGCGCTACGGCGAGAAGCTTGCCACCCCGGACACCAGCGTCGGCGACCTGATCGGTGACGTCGACCCGATCCGGATCGCCCAGGGCCGCACCCTCGGCGACCCGGAGACCATTCACTTCGGGTTGGTGCCCCGCACCAACCGGGGCATCTTCGCCGTCAACGAGCTGCCCGACCTGGCCGAGCGGATCCAGGTGGCCCTGCTCAACGTGCTGGAGGAACGGGACATCCAGGTCCGGGGCTACCAACTGCGGCTGCCACTGGACCTGCTCCTGGTGGCCAGCGCCAACCCGGAGGACTACACGAACCGGGGCCGGATCATCACCCCGCTCAAGGACCGGTTCGGCGCGGAGATCCGTACCCACTACCCAATCGACCTGCAGTTGGAGCTGGCGCTGATCCGGCAGGAGGCCGACCTGGTCGCCGAGGTGCCGGAGCACGTGCTGGAGGTTCTGGCCCGGTTCGCCCGCGCCGTGCGGGAGTCCCCGTCGGTGGACCCGCGCTCCGGTGTCTCCGCCCGGTTCGCCATCGCCGCCGCCGAGACGGTTGCCGGTGCCGCGCTGCGTCGCGCCGGGCTGCTCGCCGCCTCCGACACCCCGGACGGACGGCCGGAGGCCGCGGTGGCCCGGGTCGGTGACGCGGTGTCGGTGACCAGCACCCTGCGCGGCAAGGTGGAGTTCGAGAGCGGCGAGGAGGGACGGGAGATCGAGATCCTCGCCCACCTGCTGCGTACCGCGACCGCGGAGACGTTCCGGGCCCACCTCGCTGGACTGGATCTGTCCGGCTTCACCGGGCTCGTCGAGGAGGGCGCGGCGATCGAGACCGGCGAGCTGGTCGGCGCCGCCGAGCTGCTGCGTCAGGTGGGCACCGTGCCCGGGTTGGCGAAGGTCCTCGATCGGCTCGGCCTGGGCGACGCGCCCACCCCGGAGGAAGCGGCGGCCGCCGTCGAGTTCGTGCTGGAAGGGTTGTACCTGACCCGTCGGCTCGGCAAGGACGTCACCGACTCGGGGCGCACCGTCTACGGCGGCCGGGGCTGACCGTGGCCGGCAACCGGTTCCGGTACGGGCAGTGGCGCGGCGGGCCCGACCCGCTCGCGCCCCCGTACGACGTGCAAGAGGCGGTGGACGCGGTCGGCGCCGAGGTGCTGGCCGGCGGCAGCCTGCGGGAGGCGCTGCGCGACCTGCTGCGCCGTGGGCCGCAGGGGCGGGGTGGGCTGGACGACCTGGCCGCCCGGGCTCGGCGGCTGCGCCGGGAGGCGCTTCGTCGTGGCGACCTGGACGGCGCGGTGACCAGGGCTCAGGCCCTGCTCGACCAGGCGCTTGCGGCCGAGCGGGACGAGCTGCGCGGTCGTGCTGACGACGACGCGCGGTTCGCCGAGTCGGTGCTGGACAACCTGCCCCGGTCCACCGCGCGGGCGGTGGAGGAACTGGCCGGCTACGAGTGGGCCAGCGACGACGCCCGCCGGTCGTACCAGCAGATCCTCGACCAGCTCCGCGACGACGTGCTCGGCCAACGGTTCGCCGGGCTGCGCGACGCCGTGCGCGCATCCGCCGACCCGGCCGCCCAGCAGCGGCTCGCCGAGATGATGCGGGACCTGAACGACCTGCTGGCACGGCACGGCCGCGCCGAGGACACCACCGACGCGTTCGCCGAGTTCATGCGCAGGCACGGCGACTTCTTCCCCGAGCGGCCGGAGACCGTCGACGAGCTGATCGACGTGCTGGCCCGGCGTTCGGCAGCCGGTGAGCGGCTGATGAACTCGCTCTCCGACCGGCAGCGCGCCGAGTTGGCCGGTCTGATGCAGCAGTCGCTCGGTGACCGCCTCGCGGGGGAGTTGTCCACGCTCGACGCGAACCTGCGGGCACTTCGACCGGATCTGCGGTGGGGGCGCGGCGAGCGGGTCCGGGGCGACCAGCCGCTGGACTACGCCGACGCGGCCGGTGCGCTGGGTGAGATCGGCGAGCTGGACGACCTCCTGGACCAGCTCGACCAGGAACACCCGGGGGCGACCCTGGACGACGTGGACGTCGACGCGGTGGCCCGGACGCTGGGCCGGGACGCGGCCGACGACGTTCGCCGGCTGCGTGATCTGGAGCGGGAGCTGCGCCGGCAGGGTTGGGTGAGCCGGGACGCGGACGGGCTCACGCTGAGCCCGAAGGCACTGCGCCGGCTCGGCGGAACCGCCCTTCGACGGGTCTTCGCCGACCTGACCGCCGGGCCGCGCGGGCAGCACGACCTGCGCTCCGCGGGGGCCGCCGGCGAGGTCAGCGGCGCGTCCAGACCCTGGGAGTACGGCGACGAGCAGCCGTTGGACGTGGTCCGGACGCTGACCCGGGCCGTCAGCCGGGCCGGGTCGGGCGTGCCGGTACAACTCGTGGTGGACGACTTCGAGGTGGTGGAGACCGAGAAGCGGTCCTCGGCGGCCGTGGTGCTCTGCGTCGACCTGTCGTACTCGATGATCTCCCAGGGCCGCTGGGGGCCGATGAAGCAGACGGCCCTGGCGCTGGCGCACCTCATGGAGACGCGCTTTCCGCAGGACGCCCTGCAGATCGTGGGCTTCGGTCGAGAGGCGATGACGCTCACCCAGCAGGAGTTGGCGGCCGTTGAGCCGGACATGGAGCAGGGCACCAACCTCCAGCACGCGCTGCGGTTGGCAGGTCGGCACCTGCGCCGGCACCCGGATGCCGAGCCGGTGGTGCTGGTGGTCACCGACGGGGAGCCGACCGCCCATCTGGATCCGGACGACGGGGAGGCGCTGTTCCACTGGCCGCCGCTGCCGGAGACGATCGAGGCGACGGTCCGCGAGGTGGACCGGCTCAGCCGCTACGGCGCCACGCTCAACCTGTTCATGCTCGGCGACGACCCCGGTCTGCGCCGCTTCGTCGACGCGGTGGCCCGCCGCAGCCGAGGCCGCATGTTCACCCCGGATACGGACGACCTGGGCGAGTACGTCGTGTCCGACTACCTCCGAGCCCGCCAGTCCCGCCGCTAACCCACCCCCACTCCCCACCCCCGCCCCCGCCCCCGCCGCCCGCCGCAAGATCGTGCTACATCCTGGTTGCAGTGGCATCAGAAGGGCTGCGAGGC